>BFBT01000001.1:2229622-2548139 GCA_003112755.1 Lawsonibacter asaccharolyticus
CCGGCAAAGGTCCCCAGAAGGGGGCGCAGCACCGCGATCCAGAAAGTGGACAGAGCCTTGTCACCCATTACCTTGGAGACGGTAAGGGTCTTTTTGTCCACAAATCCCATGGTATTGTGGATGAGCAAAAAGGCTACGGGAATGGTGTAGATCACATAGCCCACCATCAGGCCGAAAAAGCCGTAAATATCAAACAGCTGCCGCCCCAGAAGGCGGGTGATGAGGCCCTGCTTGCCAAAGGAATAGATGATGGCAAAGCCATAGGTAATGGTGGGCAAAAACATGGGCAGGGTGGCCACAGAGGTGATAAGCCGCTTGCTCCACTTGGGCAGGCCGGTGTAGTGCACCCCATAGGCCAGCAGAAAGGCCAGCAGCGTGGCCGCTGCCGCCGAGGCCCCGGCTACCGCGAAGCTGTTGCCCAGGGCCGGGAGAAATCCCTTCTGCGACAGTACCGAGGCATAAAATTCTCCGGTCAGTCCCCCGTCCCACAGGGACTTTCCCAACAAGATCAGAATTGGGCCGGCCAGGAACACAGCAAACAGGACAACAATGACCGCGAAAATCAGTTTCAGTTCACGATTGGTCCGTGTCATGGCTTCCCCTTATCCTGCCTGGACGGCCCATGTGGGACAGTCGCCAAACAGGGCATAGATGTTGTTGCGCTTGATCTCCAACTGGTTGAGGATGAACTTACGCACGAAGTCGTTTTTAGGCTGGTGAACAATTTCCTCCGGCTTGGCGTATTGGGAGATGGTGCCCTGCTCGATGATCAGTACCCGATCAGAGAGGGTCAGGGCCTCCTCCGGGTCGTGGGTGACGATGATGGTGGTCAGGTGATACTCCCGGGCGATGGTCTTGATCCGGTCCTTGATGGACTCCTTGATCACTCCATCCAGAGCGGACAGCGGCTCATCCAGAAGCAGGATTTTAGGCTTCATGACCATGGTCCGGGCCAGGGCCACCCGCTGCTTCTGCCCGCCGGAGAGCTGGTCAATGCGCTTGCTCAAATGCTCCCGCAGGCCCAGCAGGTCGATGAGCTCCTCCACCTCTTCTTTGGTAGAGATCCCCGGCTTGTTGCGCAGACCGTAAGTGATGTTCTGGAGGACGTTCAGATTGGGAAACAGAGCATAGTCCTGAAAGACAATGTTGAAGCCCCGCTTCTCCATGGGGGTACGGGTCAGGTCCTGCCCGTCGTAACAAATCCGGCCGCTGTCAGCATCCACAATGCCAAGGATCAAATTCAGCAGCGTGGTCTTTCCACAGCCGGAGGGGCCCAGAATGGAAACGATCTCTCCGTCTGCCACCTGCAGGGAGATATCCTTCAGCACCGGCACACCGTCAAAGGATTTCTGGATGTGTTCCAGTTCCAGCATAAAATATTGCTCCTCTCTCGGAAAAGTATTCTGTTGTTCCGTGCCGCCGTATCCTTCCGGCGGCGGCATCATACTACCAGTTTTATTGCGGAACAAACAAGCACTTCAAATTTAAGTTTTTGTAATAAAAAAGTAAAAAACGCTCAAAAAAACCTCCCTTCTGTGTAAGGAACTTACACGGAAGGGAGAACGATTTGTTATTCGTCTCCGTATCCCCGGTCGGCAATCACCGCACCGCTTTTGTCAAGACTGCGGGAAAATCGCTCATAGTCGCTTTGGATGATCCCCATGTACAGAAGATCTACCACCGCCAGATCCGGGATACGTGAAAAGATGGCACTGCCATAGATGGACAGGGCGCGCCCTCCGGTGCTCAGGCACACATCGGCGTATTTCCCCAGCAGGGGCTCTTTGGGACTGGTGATGGCAATGGTGCCTGCCCCGGCCTTTCGTGCCTGTTTAAGCGCCTTAACAGTATCAATGGAGCACCCGGAATGGGACACTGCAACCGCCACATCTGCTACTCCCAGATGGGCGGCAGAGATCTGCTGGAGATAGGTGTCGGTGTGCATCCGGCAGTTGAGGCCCAGATAGGTAAGTTTTGTGAGCAGATCGCTGGCGGGTGTGACGGAGTTTTCCACCCCATAGATGTCAATGGTCCGGGCTGTAGCCAGCATTCGAACTGCTCGGCTCAGGGCATCGGCGGAGAGGAATTTCAGCGCGTCCTCCAACAGTCTCCCCGCAATACGCGTCTCCTTGAGGGGAAGGTCCTCCAGGCGGTCCCAGGGCTTGAGGTCAAAGTCACCCAGGTGGTCAAAGTAGGGGCTCTTTGGAGATTTTCCACTCCGATCCCGCAGCAGGCAGTATTTGAAACTCCGGTAGCCGTCAAAGCCAAGCGCCTGCACAAACCGGACCACCGTTGGCTGGCTTACCTGTACTTGATCTGCCAGTTCTGCGATGGTGCACCGGGTGCACTTCTCCGGATCAGCCAGCACCTGGTCTGCCACCCGCTGCTCCGAGGGGCGCAGGGTAGCATAAGCGCTTTTCACTCGGTCTAAAACCTGTATGTCATGTTGCATTTTTCTGCTCCTCGCTTTGTAATAAATTTACATGGTCCAAGTTTTTTAAGTGCGTGTTATTACAAAATATTAGTGGTCCATTTGTAATAAATACTGAATTTTTTTGATGCGGATCACAGCTGATTACCGTGGTCGTCTACTCTGTCAATGATGCGGGCAAGGCGTGCACCTTTTGCAACCGCACCCAATAAAAGGTACACGCTTCCCCGCAGTAATGATGGACAGCAGACCGGAGGAAAGATTGGGCGGCAGATAGATGTACTGTTTGAACCATTTCCTTCCCAGCGCCCTAATCTTTGTATTGTGTTCTGAGGCTCGGCCCAATCTGGGCCGAGCCTCAGAGGGCATTTTCGACAGAATACAGCGGGAGCACACCGCCAGACTTCCAGGAAATTCTGGTTTTGCCAGGCAAGTTTCAACAGCGTGACCATCAGTTGAAACCTGGCTGTGGTGAGGCTGCTGAAATGCAGCATCATGGCGATGGCCTTTCCATCACCCGCAGGCTTTTCGCGCACAAGCTCAGCTTGTTTTTCTCCTTAATGCTTCTTTTATGACCGGGCCAGAAACATATCGTATATCAGCAAAGCTTTTTCAGCTACCGCACTGCGGTAAATTCTTTGTAAAATATATCGAAATATTTAAAGGAAGGCTCTCTTCCTGATATCCATTTGCAATGATGCAGTAAGAACTGTAGCAAAAGGACATTGCGCCTGCCTCAAGGAAGGCAGATACCCGCTGGATGCTCCCTGTGTTCTTTGTGGAACGAATCAGCGGCCTGCGGAAAGGCGAACTGGCCGCCCTGCTCTGGAGCAATCTGGAGGTGGAGCGCAAAGCACTGTTGGTATCCAAGTGGGTCGTCCAGGGCGGAGGGATCAAGGTGACTCGGCCCAAGACAGCGACCTATGCCCGAAAAATCTCCATCCCCCAAGAAGCGGTGGATTTGCTGGTGCAGGAGCAGGCGGCGGAGAAGATGGGGAGTTTTATGACGCATGTCATGTGAGCACAGGAAAAGCACCGGAGAAAAGGCAAATCCCTTTTCTCCAGTGCTTTCCGCTTCTTTCAGCTTGTGGGCCAAGGCCCTGATGTATCCCGCAAAAGGGCGCAAAAACACCCCGCAAACGAGTATGTTTGCGGGGTGTTTTGGAGCTGGAAACGTGACTTGAACACGCGACCTGCTGATTACGAATCAGCTGCTCTACCGACTGAGCTATTCCAGCGTATCAGAAACGTCTGGGCCCTGTCTGGGATGACTGGCTCTGGAAGCGGGCAGACGGCGCACACGGAATAAAACATAATTTTGCTGCGCTGAGATATGTGCTTAAATATTATACGCAGAAAACCGGAGTGCGTCAAGAGGAAAACGCTGATTTGTCTAAACTGTCTGATTTCGAAAATAGCAGCCGCAGTTTTTTCTCGCCGCACCGCGCCCCGTTCCCCGGGATTTTAACAGAAAACAAATATTCAAACGGCAAAAAATGTAGTATGATAGGGGCGGAAGAAGCGAGACAATTGCAAGGAAACAGGGAAAGAGGTAACAGTTATGCCTGAATTGAGAAAGACAAAGATCATATGCACACTGGGGCCCTCTGTGGACGATGAGGAGACCCTGCGCCAGCTGATTCTGGCTGGCATGAACGCGGCAAGATTCAACTTTTCCCATGGCACGCACGAGTCCCAGCTGGCCACGCTGCAAAAGCTGAAGCGGGTGCGGGATGAGCTGGGGCGCCCGGTGGCCACGATTCTGGACACGAAGGGCCCGGAGATCCGCATCAAGGCCTTCCGGGACGGCCCGGTGAGCCTGGAACGGGGCGCCCCCTTCATCCTGACCACGGAAGAGGTAGAGGGCGATGCCGGACGGGTGTCAGTGACCTATCAGAACCTGGCAAACGAAGTGGAGCCCGGCTGTCACATCCTGGTGGACGACGGACTGGTGGATCTGCTGGTCAAAGAGGTGAGAGGGCCGGAGATCCACTGTGAGGTGGAGAACGGGGGCGTTCTCTCCAACAACAAAAGCATCAACATCCCCAACGTACATATCCATCTGCCGGCGCTGACGGAAAAGGACCGGGAGGACCTCCGGTTCGCGGCGGAGCAGGACTTTGACTATGTGGCGGCCTCCTTTGTCCGCAAGGCGGAGGATGTGGAGGATATCCGGGAGGAACTGTGCCGGCACGGTGGACAGGGGATCAGGATTATCTCCAAGATCGAGAACCTGGAGGGTGTGGACAACCTGAACGAGATCATCGAGGCCTCAGACGGGCTGATGGTGGCCCGGGGAGACCTGGGGGTGGAGGTGCCTGCCTGCCAGGTGCCCGTGCTCCAGAAAGAGATGATCGCCAAGTGTATTCACCAGGGGAAGCCGGTCATCACGGCCACCCAGATGCTGGACTCCATGATGAGAAACCCCAGACCCACTCGGGCGGAGGTCTCCGACGTGGCAAATGCTGTATTCGATGGGACCTCCTGCGTCATGCTCTCTGGGGAGACCGCGTCGGGCAAATATCCCCTGGAGGCTGTGCGCACCATGGCGGACACTGTGCTGGCGGCGGAGCAGGCCATCAACTACTGGGGCAGGTTCCAGAAGATGGGGTTCTCCAAGCGGGCGGAACGCCCCATCAGCGATGCCATCAGCCACAGCTGCTGCACTACGGCACTGGATCTGGAGGCGAAGGCCATCCTAGTGGCCACGCAGTCGGGAAACTCTGCCCGGGTAATCTCCCGCTTCCGCCCAGGCTGCACCATCGCCGCATTCACCACTACGGAGCGGGTGCGCCGCCAGCTGGCCATTACCTGGGGTGTCCACCCATTCCTGTTCGGGTCAGTGGACTCCACAGACCGCCTGCTTTCCCTGTGTGTGGAGTGTGCCAGAAAGGAAGAGGTGGTGTCCGCAGAGGATACAGTGGTGATCACTGCCGGTGTGCCCATCGGGCAGAGCGGGACCACCAACCTGATCAAGGCCCAAGTGGTAGGAGAGAAGATCTGAGGGATGGGCCCCCTTTTTATAGGACCACCATAACAAAGCGGCACGCCATCTGGGACGGCGTGCCGCTTTGCTGTAGAAAACAGCTTTCAAAGGAGGGAGAGCTCCGCAGCAATGGCGAGGGCGGTCTCGTCTACCAGTTCGAAGTTGACATAGGGGTGATAGAGGGCCTCCAGGTCGTCGTGCATGGCCTTGGCCTGGGAGAGGGAATCCACAGCCTCATCCATCAGGGCGCTGGTGATCTTTTGGGAGAAGCGCAGCCGGGGCCTGCTGCGGCGGAGCAGATCGGCGGAGACGGCGTTGTCCAGAAGGAGGCGACGATAGGCCTTGCCGGGGTAGGGGTGCGCCGGGGAGGAGGAAAGAAAGGCCAGGGAGAGCTGGGGGATGAGCAGGTGTTCCAGCCGGTCCGGCGCCATGGGAGAGGGGCAGGCCACCACATCATAGCCTGCCTTCAGGGTACCCGAGAGCAGATGGGCCAGCATTCGGTGGGCCAAGCCATACCGGTCGGAGAGCTCATAGATCCGCTGGCACTGGCACTCCACTGTCCCCCAGAGGCACATCTGCCCGCGGTGGGTGACGGCGCCGAGAAAACGCTGTTTCACCGTGCCGGCGGGCGCCCCCTTCCGGGGCTTCAGCTCCCGATCCAGGATGCCCCGGGCGCGTTTGGACAGCTTTTCCTCCAGCGCGTCGGAGTCCAAGGTGGAGCGGACGTCGTACATCAGCTCGGCAGCCGCATCCAGACAGCGGTATGCCCGCTGGTAGTGCCCCTTGTAGCCTCGCATACAGGAAATAATGGCGGTGCGGAGTCCCTCCATCCCGTTGTGGTCATAGCACTTCCCCAGATTGATGTACTGCTCCACCACCCCTGGATATTTCGGCTCCACCACATGGGTATTGTCCCTTTAGGACACCTCGTCGCCGCGGCCTTCATATCCTTCGCTTCCGCCTTGCTGCGAAAGCGCACTCATTCCGGCGCGGCTCCTCTCTCCACCGAACCCGCTGCCGCTGGGCTTCGGCGGGGACCCCATATTTCTTAGAATTTCCAATGGATCTTGACCTCCTGCCGCCCCGTCTCCTGATCCTGCTCACCGATCTCGATCTTCTCGATGAGCATCACCGCCAGCTCCCGGGGGAGGGTCTTCAGCTCCAGCAGTTCCCGGGCCTTGGCCATGACCTCTTCCTGATTGCGGGGCTGCTCCTGACCGGAGAGCTCCTGATCGATCTGGGCCAGCCGCCGCTCCAGGCGGCTCTTTTCCTCCAGGAAGTCCTGGTTCAGCTCCACAAACTGTCCTTCACTGAGCACACCGGAAACCTTATCCAGGTACAGGTTTTTCAGGGCCATGCTCCGCTTCTCCAACTGGGCACTCAGGGTCTTCTGCTCCTGCAGCAGGGCCTCCCGGTGGTCGTCCTTTGGTGGCGGGAGCTCCAGTTCCTCCAAATGGTAGTACGCCCCGATGTAGTCCCGGATGCGTTGGGAAACCAGTTCTATCAGCCGGTCCAGCCGAATGGAGTGGCGGGTACACAACTTCTTTGTCCCGCTGTCGGCATAGAGCTTACAGCGCAGATAATACACCCGTTCTTTCCCCTTTTTCCCATTGGAGGTCTTGCTCATGGTGCTGCCGCAGTCCATACACTTCACAAGGCCCGCCAGGGGGTGCACCATGCCGGTGCCGTCCTCCCGGGAGCGGATGTCCAGATTCCGCTGGACGGTCTCAAAGGTCTCCCGGTCGATGATGGCCTCGTGAGTGCCCTCCACCCGGAACCAGCGGTCCCGGGGCATGACGATAATGGCCTTGGATTTGTAGCTGGCCTTTTTGGTCCGGCCCTGCACCATGACGCCGGTGTAGATCTCATTACGGAGGATCCGCCATACGGTGTTCTTGTTCCAGAGCCCGAAATCCTGCTTGCAGAAGTGGTTGCTGTCCCAGCCCCGCTCCGCCTTATACCGGGTGGGATTAACCACCCCCAGATCGTTGAGCATGTGGGCGATACTCTGCTTGCCGTGGCCCTCCAGGGACCAGCGGAAGATCTGCCGCACTACCTCTGCCGCCTCCGGGTCCACTAGGAGATGGCCCTTGTTGTCCGGGTCCTTTCGGTAGCCGTAGATGGGAAAACCGCCGATGTACTGCCCCTGCCGCCGCTTCATGTCAAAGACCATGCGGATGTTCTCCGACAGATCCTCCAGATACCATTCGTTGATGAGTCCATTGATCTGGCGGGCTTTTTTGTTGCCCTTGATCTCCGTGTCGGCGTTGTCTGCCACAGCGATGAAGCGGATTCCCCAGATGGGAAACAGGCCGTGGATGTACTTCTCCACCAATTCCATGTCCCGGGTAAACCGGGACTGGCTCTTGCAGAGGAGGATCTGAAACTTCTTTTCCTGGGCCGCCCGGATCATCCGGTTGAAGTCAGGCCGCAGGCTGTCGGCCCCAGAGTAGTCCTCATCGCAATAGATGTGGTAGATGTCCCATCCCCGCTCCACGGCGTAGTGGATCAGCAGAGATTTCTGGTTCTGGATACTCTCAGATTCCGTTTTATACTTGTCTTCGTCCTCCTTACTCAGCCGTGTATAGATTGCACAAAGGATATGTTACACCTCCTTAAAGGCGTAACTGCTCCCCTTGATCGTAGCACAAGAGCAGCTACCCGGCAAGAAATTATTTGAAATCCCTACGCCGCCAAAACGCAGCGTAGGGATCATTTGGTGAGTTCTTTTGTGAGCCAGGCGGTGATGGTTTGTTGGATGATGGTACTGGTATAGAGCGGATCGTTGGACGGGTGTTGTTCCGTTAAGATGAGAGTTGGATCTTTCATAAAATCGCCTCCAGGGAAATTTATGAGTCAGTTTTATTAGATATGAAAAGGATGTTAGCTTTATAATTTCCGCAGCAAATCACCTTTGTTGCGGAGATTATAAAAACACAGGTTGTATATGACCATAAATTCAAGCCAGAAAGAATATGCCAACTTGCATACCTTTCTGACTTTTGATGAGCAAACACATAATGTGAGATTATCCTACTTGCTTATAAACGATAGCGCTTTGAACTGTTTCTCCAGCATATAATACGGTCAGATCTTAGGTTGTTTTTTTGTGCTTGATTTCGTGAAATGTTGTCGCGACCTCTTTCGCTTTTATAAGTCTTGCTGTATAATAAAATAAAAAGTGAAAAGGAGTTGCGAGATGGAAGAGATCCTGAAATCCATTTCTGAAAAAATATCATCCTACAACATATTTAATAACCTGTTCCCTGGTATTATTTTTTGTTCAGTCATGACTAAAATTACTAGATTCAATTTTGCAACAGATACTATTATAGAACAATTTTTTATGTGGTATTTCATTGGAATGGTTATTAGTCGAATAGGTTCAATATTTGTAGAAGATACATTGAAAAAAATAAAGATTAAGGGAAAACCGTATTTGGTTTTTGCAGATTACAAGCAATATACTACTGCCTCGGAGGCAAATCCCTTCATTGCAACATTATCGGAAACGAATAATACTTATCGGACAACAATCTCTCTTCTTATTTGCATAGGCGCATTTTATTTCTATGATTCTTTCATCTATGATTGGATCATTAAGAAGTGTGCCGTAGGTAACAAGTTGGTTGCCTTGGTCGGAGGAGTGTTTTTGATTATCCTGTTTATAAAGAGCTATAAAAAGCAGACTGAATATGTCAAAAAGCAAGTTGAGAAATACATGAATGAGCATAGTTCATCTCAATAAAATATAGAAAGGAGCTTTGATAGTATGGGTATTATTCATTTTCTTAACGTTAATGAAGGTGACTGCACGTGGATTCATCATGCGTCTGGACGGAACACCATTATAGATGTGTCTGCTGCCGCTGCAATTACCGAATTTGCAAGCGCTTCTGGAAATCATCAACAGAAGAATTACCCTGTCAATCCCATTCAATATTTAAAAGATTTCGGTGTCTCTACAATTTTCCGCTTTATACTAACACACCCAGATATGGATCATATGGACGGCATGAAATCATTGTTTGATAGTTTTAGTATCTTAAACTTCTGGGATACAGCAAACACGAAGGTTATTGACCCCAATAGCTCGTGGGGAAAATACAAGAAAGAAGATTGGGAATTTTATCAAGAAATTAGAAAATCAGACTCAGATCCCAAGGTACTCTATAACTATGCAGGTGCTCATGCAAAGTTCTATAACGAGGATGAAGACGGGAACGCTGGGGCAGATGGTTTATATATATTAGCTCCGACCAAAGGATTAGTTGATGCCGCAAATAAGTCTGGCGATTATAATGACTGCTCATATGTTATTCTATATAAAACAAACAATAAGAAAATAGTTTTCGCTGGAGACTCGGCAGAAAACACGTGGGACTACATTTTGCAAAACCACAAAGACGATGTTACTGACATTGATATTTTGCTCGCACCACATCACGGAAGAAAAACTGGAGGAAACTCTAATTATCTAGACGTTTTAAAGCCGAAACTGACACTCTTCGGAAATGCTAAAAGTGAATACTTGAACTACAATGCTTGGAACAGTAGGAATCTAGACCACATTACAAACAATCAGGCTAACTGTATTATTATGGACACATTTGGAACTAATGGAATTGATATTTATGTCACATATGAAGCCTTTGCGAAAAAGAGGAATCCCAAATCCACGTATAATAGCACCTTGAAGGCTTGGTACATACAGACAGTGTAGGGATCCTATCGTTAAGTTGAATATAATCAGTTCATAAACAACGGGTCTGTTTCAAAATCCTATTTTGAAACAGACCCGTCTATATTGGCATCTTAAATACAAAACACCGCATATAGAGGGATGGCTTTCAATTCATCCTTCTCTCCAAAGTTCTTCAGCGACAGCCGGATGGAGTAGGCAGGCTTATAGTTGCTCATAAAGACACTGAGACTACGAGAACGGACATGCTCCCCCTTTTTAACCTCGATACCGATGATTTGGTTGCCCTTTTGCAGCACAAAATCCAGTTCTGCGGTACTGCTGCTCTCCCAGTAGTAGAGGTCATAGCCCTTGGCGGCCAGCTGCTGGGCCACATAGTTCTCCGCAACGGCACCCATGAAGGTATTCCCTTCGCCAGAGAGCACCGTCTGCTGTGAAATCCCGGATTTCATGGTCAGCAGTCCCACATCACCCATGTAGAGTTTGAACGCTGAGAGATCCGCATAGACGGCGATTGGCTCAAAGGCCTGACTGATCCGCTGGCATTTCAGCACGACACCGGCCAGATTCAGCCACTCGATAGAAGCCCCGAACAGCGTGGCGCTGCCGCCCTTCTGCACCACCTTGTATTGGAACTTCTTGTTGTCCTTAGCCAGTTGCGCCGGAATGGAATTGTAGCAGGCCCGGATCTTCACGCTGTCCGTATTGCTGGCGTACTTGGCCATGTCCGCGATATAGTTATCTAGGATCTCATTTTGTACCAGCGGAACATCCAGAAAACTGCCGCTTTTCAGAAAGGCATTGATACAGGCGGGCATCCCACCGATGATCAGATACTCCCGATACAACTCGATAGCCTCTTGATGCAGAGCATCGGGCAGCGGCTCCATGGCGTCATAGGCTGCACGGATCTCCTCGCTGAGAAATTCCTTGCCCCTTGCCCAGAGATACTCCTCAAAATCCAGTGGATAGAGGGTGATAGTCTCCACCTTACCGACTGGAAAAGAGTAATGCTGACGGTTGATCGCCACCCCAAGCAGGCTCCCGGCCGCCGCGATATGGAACTCCGGCGTCTCCTCGCAGAAATACTTCAGGGAGGTCAGCGCGCGCTCGCAGGATTGGATCTCATCGAAAATGATCAGCGTCTCCCCCGAAATGATGCGCTCCCCGGTGGACGCCTCCAGATACCGCAGGAGGCGCTCCGGCTGGATATTCTCATTGAAGTAAGACGCAATCGTCAGATTAGTTTCCAGATTGATATAGACGACATTCTGGAACTGCTCCTCTCCGAATTTGCGGAGGATATAGGTCTTTCCCACCTGACGAGCGCCGTTGACAATCAGCGGCAGGCGGTCGGCAGTCTTTTGTTTCCAGGCAATCAGCTGTTCCTCGATCTTGCGCTTCACATTCCTCACCTCACGAGTACAGCATATCTTTAATTTGTAGTTAAGTCAAGAAAAATATGCCGCTTTTATATTTTTCTTGACTTATAGCTTCTTTTGGCATCTTACTCTTGCATACGCCCGGAGAAGAACACCGTCTTACGTTCCTCCATATCGCACATCATCGCCGCCAGATGGACGCAGAGACCGCCGGCGCGGCAGGTGCAGTACAGATCCTCTATCTCTGCGTTTTCGTCCAATGTGATCTCCGCGATGATGCGCTCCCCGTCTTCGGTTGGGAATTCCGCATCAAATTCACAGGTATCGCTGGGCTGGACCGTAAATGGCTGGATGCTCTTGTAATACCGTTTGGTGAGTTCCAGATCCTCCGCCGACAGGTTTTTCAAAATCCCTTGAATCGTCATGGCATATTCCTCCAGTTAAATTTTTTTCAGCGTCTGTGCGCTGGCCAGTTTTGTTTCATATTCCAGGTGGGCATACAGGTCCGCCGTCGTGGACAGCGTACTATGTCCCAGCCATTGCTGCACCTCAATCAGGGGCGTCCGCCTCTGGATCAGGAGGGATGCACAGGTGTGCCGGAGGTCATGCAGGCGGATCTCCCGCAGGCTATGCTCCCGGAGAAACTGTTTGAAGCTCTGACTGAGGTAGTTGGACGCGATGGGCTCTCCTTCCGGATTCAGGCAGAGGTAGTTCTCCGGCGGCGGGGTTTCCTCCCCATAGCGGTTTCGTTTTTCCTCCTGCAAAATGGCGGCGATCTCCTCCGGCATGGGTAGCGTACGGCAGCTGGCTTTCTGCTTCATGGTGTCTCTCCCCACGGAGACCTTTCGGCCATCCACCTCCTGATAGACCCTGGTATGCTGGATCTGAATGGTGCCCACGGAGAAATCAATGCTCCGCCATTGAATCCCCAGCACCTCGCTGCGGCGCAGGCCGTAGAACAGGCACAGCATCACGGGCAGCCAGAGCCAGTGCCCCCGGAGCTTGTCCAGCAGTTCATTTGCCTCCTCCAGTGAGTAGTACCGCGGGATATAAGGTACTTTCTTTGGCCGCTCCACAATATCGGCTACGTTCCGGTCCACCAGGTCCAGCCGCACCGCGTCTTTCAGTGCCTTGTGGATATTGGCGTGATGGTGGAGAATCGTATTGCCCGATACCCCGGACGCAAGGAGATCGTCGTAGTATCTCTGGACATCTGACGCGCGAAGCCCGGCCAGTGTGATACGCCTCTCCCAAAAGTAAGGGCAGATGCTGTTTTCCACCAGATTCCGATAGCCGGTATAGGTCGTGGGGGATACTTTTGCTTTCATGATCCCCAGCCACTGGAGCATATAGTCCGCAAACAGCAGCCCACTTTCCCCCTTGGAATCCGCATATTGATGCCGGGTCTGAAAGAGCAGTTCCTCCGCCCGCTTTCGATTGCCCGGTACCGGGAGATGGGTGGCGATCCACTTCGTCTTTCGTCTCCCGGCCTGGTCATGCAAATTGAGTACCATGTACCAATAGCCTTTTTTCTGCTGCAAGTGTCCTGCAACCATCTTTTCTCCTCCCAATAGATAAAGTTAAGGGAGCACGGCCAGGCGCACTCCTCTTTACAATCCGTGTATATTCACTTTTAAACTGCCCCATATGGAAATGTTAGACGCAACGGACTCAAAATCCGTTATGTGTAATGGTATATGGGTTCGAATTCCGCCGTGAATACCACACCTGAATGGTTTGGTTTCCAACTCTTGAAGCGCAGGCGTTTTCTATAGGCAACCCTTCATTTACCCTTCTCTTTCGAATAAATACCGAACTCAGAAAAGTTGATTTGATTTTTCGTTAAATTTTCCGAATTCGGAAAATTTATTTTTGAGCAGTTACGCCTCTTATCAAATAGCTTGTCCTACAAAAGTGTCCTAAGTAACCGTGCCCGGTGCTTGTGCCGTCCAAAAGCTGATCCCGCAACCCCTTGCAAATCCTGACTTTTTTCGCCGGGTGTCCTAATGGTGCTGTGTCATGGGGGGCGGTGCCGTCCACCAGAGCGGCCTTTTTGCCTGGGAGGAGGATGGCATCCAGGGAATCCGGGTCACCGGAGCAGAGGATGTACTCCACGGGCTCGCCTGCCTCCTGGGCCAGGGCAGCCACGCGGCGCATCAGGGTGGATTTCCCACAGCCGGGGCCGCCCTTCAGGATGTAGATGGCGGAGGCCTGCTCCGGCGGAAGAAGCTGGTCGTAGAGAGAATAGAATCCTGTGGGGGAGTTTGCCCCCAGAAAATACTGTATCGAATTGACAGGTGACATGGCCGACCCTCCGTTTTTGGGCGCCGGAGGGAAAATTTCCCCCGTGCCTCTGATTTTCTATCTCAGACTATGCGGCGGAGGGGGGAGAGGTGCGGCGGGACTTGGGTGACCAAAGAGAAAAAGAAACATGGGTGGAAAACTGTTGGAAATTTGTATTGACAGAGGTGGAAGAGTTGCGATAAAATGACATAAAAAATGAAAGAAAACTTGCAAAAGTTGAGGGAAGAAGAGAAGATGCCAGCGGAAAAACCGGGAAAACGGGACTGGCAGAGAGAAGAGGGAGACAATGCGTACATTTGAAACGAAGATCCAGGAATTGAAGACCGCGGTGCTTACAGAGGTGGCCCGCCTGACCTGGGAGGACAGGCTCCAGACCGGGACTGCTATTCTGGACATCCCGGAGAAGATCATCCCCGGGCCCACGGCCACGCTGCGCTGCTGTATTTATAAGGAGCGGGCCATCATCAACAGCCGGGTCAAGCTGGCTATGGGAGGGGACAAGAGCAACCCCTGCCTGGTGGAGGTGCTGCCTATCGCCTGTGACGAGTGTCCGGTGACCGAGATCACCGTGGGGCCCTCCTGCCGGGGATGCCTGGCCACGCGGTGCGTCCATGCCTGCCCCAAGGATGCCATCACTATTGTGAATCACCGGGCCTGTATCGACCATGAAAAGTGCATCTCCTGCGGCCGATGTGTATCCGCCTGTCAGTACAGCGCCATTCTCAAGACCCAGAGGCCCTGTGAGAAGGGCTGCCCGGCCAAGGCCATCTCCATGGGCCCGGACCGGAAAGCATCCATTGACGTGAGCCAGTGCATCGCCTGCGGGAACTGTGTGTATCAGTGCCCATTCGGCGCCATTCAGGACAAGTCTTTCATCACCGATGCCATCCACATGATCATGGGTGCTGAGCACTGGGGCTACAAGACCTATGCCGTGCTGGCCCCCTCCATCGTGGGGCAGTTCGCCCCCGCCTCCTACGGCCAGGTGGTGGCCGGATTGAAGAAGCTGGGCTTCAACGGAGTGGCCGAGGTGGCTCTGGGGGCTGATATGGTGGCAGATCGGGAGTCGGAAGAGCTGGTGGAGAAGGGGATGCTGTGCTCCTCCTGCTGTCCCGGCTTTGTGGGGTACATCAAGAAAAAGCACCCGGAGATGGAGAATTTGATCTCCCGCACCCCGTCCCCTATGGTGATGATCGGTCTGCACATCAAGGAGAAGGACCCGGATGCCAAGGTGATCTTCATCGGCCCCTGCGTGGCGAAAAAGAAGGAGTTCCAGCTGGGCCGCACCATGAACGCCATTGACTGCGCCCTGACCTACGAGGAGCTGTTCGCCATGTTCGAGTCCCGCGGCATCGACCTGGAATCCCTGGAGGAGGCCCCGCTGGACGAGGCAAGCCCCTTCGGCCGGAACTTCGCCCGCAGCGGCGGTGTGGCCCAGGCGGTGGCGGAGGCCCTGAAGGAGAAGGGGCTGGATAAGGAGTTCCAGCTGAAGGCAGTGCCGTGCAGCGGCATCGAAGCCTGCGAGGTGGCCCTGCTGAAGGCGAAACGGGGCGTGCTGGACGGCAACTTCATCGAAGGCATGGCCTGTGACGGCGGCTGTGTCCAGGGGGCCGGCTGTCTGGTGCGCAGCCCCCGCAATCGGATGGATGTGGAGGGCCACGCTAAGCAGGCCAGCGGCCGCAGCATCACCGACGCGGTGGCCGGCCGGGAGCTGGTCCCCCAGGACAGCCTGGGGGAGAAGGTCGTCCCTGTGCCCAAGCCTCAGCCAAAGGCGGAGGCGGCGGCCAAAACAGAGGGCACGGCCCAGAAGGCCTGAGCCTCAGACAGAAAGCCGGACGCCGGACCTGGATACAGGTCCGGCGTCCGGCTCTTGTTTCAGGGCGGAGAGAGGGCAGGAGCAGACACAGAAACGCGGCGCGGCCTTTTGGCCGCGCCGCGTTCTGGCTGCGCCCGGGGTCACAGCCCCTCGGCATCCACCAGGATGTTGTCAGTGCCATGCTCCTCGAACTCGGTGATGTAGGCGTCGATCCGGCTGGTGAGCTCGGCAAAGTTGCTCTCGTCGATGGGGACATCATCCATGTCCCGACGGGCCAGATCCTCGGCCAGAATATCGAAGAATACGTTGTTCTCATACTCCATGATGGCCTCGTGGATGCCGCCCTCTGCAAAGGCGCGGGAGGGGACGATCTCCCCCTCATACACCTCGGCCAGGGCGGGCATACCGCTGACCAGGGCCTTGCCGAAGACAAGGCTTTCTACCTCGTCGTAATCCGCGAAGCGCTGGTCTCCCCGTGTGGAGTTGAGGATCCAGTTGCCGATATAGACCAGGTCCAGCAGGCGCCGAAACTGCTTGTTGGTAAATTCCAGAGTCATCCACAGGACCTCCTTTTGTTGGAAGCTCGGGCGGGGAGATCCCCCTCTCTATATTATAGTATATGTGCCATATTTGTCAATCGCCGAGGGAGCTTTCCGACAGTGCGCCGAGAGGGAGAACTTTGGAAGGATACCACACACCGCCCCGATTGGGAAAGAAAGCTCCTGCGCAGGCAGGCGAGGATAGGACGTGCCGCTGCTTGAAAGAATAGACAGGAAAGAGGCGAGATATCCTGAGGCGAGAAAAATTTTCTCTGCTTTTTTAAAAATATTCTGGGCTGCCCCTTGCAATCCAGAACTTTGTATGGTATAGTGAAACAGTAATTATGGTAGTATTGGTTAGAGTGGGGCTGCGGCTCCGCTCTTTTTGATTGAGAAAATGGGGGCACATTCAGCCCCGGACAGGAGGAAGTCCATGGCGAAAGTGACCGATCTGGTGGCCCAACTGGCGCAGCCGCTGGCAGAGGCAGCGGGCTGCTCCCTTTGGGATGTGGAGTATGTCAAGGAAGCGGGCACGTGGTATCTCCGGATCTACATCGACAAGGAGACAGGTGTGTCCATCGACGACTGCGAGGCGGTGTCCCGCCCCCTGTCCGACGCACTGGATGAGGCGGACCCCATCGAGGGAAGCTATACCCTGGAGGTGTCCTCCGCCGGGGCCGACCGGGTGCTGAAGAAGCCGGAGCACTTCCAGCGCTTCTGTGGAGAAGAGGTGGAGGTGCGCCTCTACCGGCCCAAAGACGGGAAAAAGGACTTTGTGGGGCGTTTGACAGGCTGGGCGGATGGGGATATCACCCTGGAGCTGAACGGGATGCCCATCACGTTTGAGAAAAAAGAGGTCGCCCAGACGCGGCTGTACCCCCGCTTTTGATACGTTTAGGAGGAATTACCGTGGCTAAGAGAGTAACGAAAAAGGTCAACAGCACCGAGCTGGACAGCAAGGAGTTTTTTGCCGCCATCGCCCAGATCGAGGAGGAGAAGGGCATCAAAAAGGGCTATATGATGGAAAAGATCACCCAGGCCCTGATCTCCGCCTACCGCCGGGACCACGAGGGGGTGGGTGACAACCTGACCGTGGAGGCCAACGAGGAGACCGGAGTGGTCCGCATGTTCCTGAAAAAAGAGGTGGTGGAGGAGGTGGACAATCCGGGCACTGAGATCAGTCTGGAGGAGGCCCGCCTGTCCCTGCCCCGAGTGGAGCTGGGGGACACCATCCGCATTGAGGTCAAGCCCAAGAACTTCGGCCGCATCGCCGCCCAGACTGCCCGCCAGGTCATCATTCAGGGAATCCGGGAGGCGGAGCAGGGGATGATCTATGACGAGTTCACCTCCAAGGAGCACGAGATCCTCACTGGCATCATCACCCGGATTGATCCCCGCAGCGGTGCAGTGGCCCTGCGCATCGGCAGCGGCTCCGAGAGCACGGAGGCCTACCTCAGCGTCAACGAGCAGGTGCGGGGCGAGACCTATCAGGAGGGCAGCCGCCTGAGGGTCTATGTGGTGGAGGTGCGCCGGGCCACCAAGGGTCCTCAGGTGCTCATCTCCCGCACCCACCCCGGGCTGGTCAAGCGCCTGTTTGAGCTGGAGGTGCCTGAGATCTATGACGGGACGGTGGAGGTCAAGTCCATCGCCCGGGAGGCGGGCTCCCGCACCAAGCTGGCCGTCTGGTCCGCTGACCCCAATGTGGACCCCATCGGTGCCTGTGTCGGCCCCAGGGGACAGCGGGTGAACACCATCGTGGAAGAGCTGAAGGGCGAAAAGATGGACATCATCAAGTACTCTGACGACCCCGCCGAGTACATCGCCGCCGCCCTCTCTCCTGCCGACGTCATCAGCGTGGAGCCCCTGCCTGACGGCAAGAGCTGCCGGGTGGTGGTTCCGGATGATCAGCTCTCCCTGGCCATCGGTAAGGAGGGCCAGAACGCCCGCCTGGCAGCCAAGCTGACGGGCTACAAGATCGATATCAAGCCGGCCTCGGCCCCCCTGGAGCCCATCGAGGCTCCCGAGGAGGAACTGTTCGTCGAGGAGGCCGAGGCGCCTGCGGAGGACTCTGCCGGGACCGGGGAGACCGCTCCCGCAGAGGAAGACTAACCGTACAAGAACCGGGACCGGGGAGCTGGGGATCATCCCCCTCCCCATCATTCCTTACGCCTAATTCCTAATTCGTCGAAGGGTGGTGCGGACCGTGCCCAAGAAGCTCCCTATGCGCCAATGTGTCGGCTGCCGGGAAATGAGACCGAAAAAAGAACTGATCCGGGTGGTCAAGTCCCCGGAAGGGGCCATCTCCCTGGATTTCCGGGGAAAGCTGCCCGGCCGCGGGGCGTATCTGTGCCCGGACAGCGTGTGTCTGGCCCGGGCAAGAAAGTCCAAGGCTCTGGAGCGGGCTTTCGCCCAGGCGATCCCTCCAGAGGTCTATGAGCGCCTGGAGGAGCAGATGAAGGAGGTGCCCGGCGATGCCCCATGACCCCATCCTCCATCTCCTGGGTTTGGCCAAAAAGGCCGGACGGCTGGAGATCGGAGAGGAACCGGTGGGCGCGGCCGCCCGGGCCCACCAGGCCCGCGTGCTCCTGCTGGCGGCGGACGCCGCCCCCAATACGGTGCGGCGGGCCGCCCACTTCGGAGAGGCCGGGGGCGCCCTGTGGCTCCAAATGCCCTTCACCAAGGCGGAGCTGGGGGAGCAGCTGGGACGCAGCTCCTGCGCCATGCTCGCGGTGACCGACTTCGGGTTCGCCGCCGCCCTGGCGGAGAAGCTGGCCGCTCGGGACGAGGAGCGGTACGGCCCCGCAGCTCAGCAGCTGAGGGCTAAGGCGGACCGCGCCCTGATGCGCCAGAGAGAAAAACGCCAGCACGAGAAAAATATGAGACAGGGAAAGCACAAGCCCTGGGCGGCCCCGCCCTCTCGCCCCAGCAAGAGGGAAGAGGCCCCGCCGACAACGTCCAGGCGGGAGCGGGGCAAAGGCGGCTCAGGCAGACGGCCGGGCAGGCCGGAGACCGGGACGGGGAGAGCGCCCCGAACATTCCCCGGGAAACCGGGGCCGGGCGGGCGGAAGCTGACTGCGAAGCCCAGATCCGGCGGCAGGAACCCTGCCGGGAAACCCTAAGAAACGAGGTGGCCCTATATGATGAACAAATACCGTGTCCACGAGGTGGCCAAGGACTTCAAGCTGAATTCCAAGGACATCGCGGAGATCATGACCAAATACAGCCAGACCCCCAAGAACCACATGCAGGTCCTGGAGGAGCGGGAGCTGGCCGTTATTTTCGACTATCTGACCCAGCACAACCAGGTGGAGAACATAGAGTCCATTTTTGCGGACGTCTACCATGAGCCCAAGCCGGCCCAGGCGAAGCCAGCCCAGCCACAGCAGAGCGCCTCCAAGCCGGCTGCCAAGGGGGAGAGCAGGCCACAGAGCGCTGCGCCCCAGGCCGACAAGAGCGGGGAGCAGCCCCGCGCTCAGGGGGGCAAGCCGGAGCAGGCCCAGGCCCGCCCCGCCACCCGCGTGCCGGAGAAGAAGGTGGTGGACACCCGCAAGGGCGGAGCCGTCAACCTGGAGAAGTACGACGAGCGGCTGGAGTCCTTCACCGACCAGCGTCAGCAGGACCGGGGCGGCAAGCAGAAGTTCCAGGGACGCAACGCCCAGCGCCAGCGCGGCCGCCAGCAGGGGCCGGGCAACAAGCGCAAGCAGGAGGAGCAGGAGCGCCTGCGCCGTCTCCAGCTGGAGATCGCCAAGAAGGCACCGGTGAAGGTGCTGATCCCCGATGAGATCGGAGTGGGTGAGCTGGCCAGCCGGATGAAGAAGACCGGCGCGGAGGTGGTCAAGTGCCTCATCAAGAACGGGGTCATGGCCTCCCTCAGCGACATCATCGACTTTGACACCGCCGCCATCATCGCCGAGGAGATGGGCTGCAAGGTGGAGAAGGAGGTGGTGGTCACCATCGAGGAGAAGCTGATCGACACCACGGAGGACAAGGAGGAGGATCTGCAGCCCCGCGCCCCCGTGGTGGTGGTCATGGGCCACGTGGACCACGGCAAGACCTCCCTGCTGGACTATATCCGCCACGCCAACGTGGTCTCCGGAGAGGCGGGCGGCATCACCCAGCACATCGGCGCCTATCAGGTGGATGTGAAGGGCAGCCCGGTCACCTTCCTGGACACTCCCGGCCATGAGGCATTCACCGCCATGCGCGCCCGGGGCGCCATGATCACCGACGTGGCCATCCTGGTGGTGGCCGCTGATGACGGCATCATGCCCCAGACCGTGGAGTCCATCAACCACGCCAAGGCCGCTGAGATCCCCATCATCGTAGCCATCAACAAGATGGATAAGCCCACCGCCAATCCCGACCGGATCATGCAGCAGCTCACCGAGTATGAGCTGGTGCCCGAGGAGTGGGGCGGCGAGACCATTATCTGCCCCATCTCCGCCAAGACGGGCATGGGCATTGACAACCTGCTGGACATGGTGGTCCTTACCGCCGAGATGCGGGAGCTGAAGGCCAACCCCAACCGTTCCGCCCACGGTGCCGTCATCGAGGCCAGGCTGGACAAGGGCCGCGGCCCCGTGGCCACCCTGCTGGTCCAGAACGGCACCCTGCATCAGGGCGATGTCATCATCGCGGGCACCGCCGTGGGTCGTGTCCGCGCCATGACCAACGCCCAGGGCCAGAAGGTGGAGTCCGCCGGCCCCTCCGTTCCTGTGGAGATCATTGGCATGAGTGAGGTGCCCGGCGCGGGCGATGACTTCCACGCCGTGGCTGACGAGCGCATGGCCCGGGAGCTGGTGGAGCAGCGCAAGCACGAGAACAAGATGGCCTCCGGCAGCGCAGTGGGCAAGGTCACCCTGGAGGATCTGTTCAGCCAGATCCAGGCCGGTGAGATGAAGAACCTGAACATCATCGTCAAGGCAGACGTTCAGGGCTCCGCTGAGGCAGTGAAGGCATCCCTGGAGAAGCTGTCCAATGAGGAGGTCCGGGTCCGGGTCATCCACTGCGCCGTGGGCGCCATCAGCGAGAGCGACGTGATGCTGGCCTCTACCTCCGGTGCCATCATTGTGGGCTTCAACGTCCGCCCTGACGCCAACGCCAAGGAGACCGCCGCCCGGTCCAATGTGGATATGCGGATGTACCGGGTCATCTACGACGCCATCAACGAGGTGGAGGCGGCTATGAAGGGTATGCTGGCCCCCAAATTCCGAGAGGTGGACCTGGGCCGGGCCGAGGTGCGCAATGTGTTCCGCATCACCGGAGTGGGCATGGTGGCCGGCTGCTATGTGCTGGATGGCAAGATGCAGCGCAACGCCCAGATGCGCCTCCTCCGGGACAACATTGTCATTTACGACGGGGCCATCGCCTCCCTCCAGCGCTTCAAGGACAGCGTGAAAGAGGTGGCCGCGGGCTACGAGTGCGGCATCACCTTCGAGAAGTTCCAGGATATCAAGGAGGGCGATATTGTAGAGGCCTTCCTGATGGAGCAGATCGAGGTCTGACCTTCCTCTGTCTCTAGGCAGACCCGCAGTTCCGAGATGGGCCGCAGGAGATACGGACCCTGCGGGGACGAGGCGTGCTCCCCCCAGCGGCGGCCGGAGTACCGGAGTAAAAGGAACAACCGAAAACAGGCCCGTTCCATCCCCAATTCATTTGAGGAGGGGACGGGTCTGTCTGCGTGAAAGGAGCTGTGCTGTGAGCTATGTGATGCTGGTGGCGGCCGATCACCCCCTGCCACTGTACGACTCCGGGATACGCCGGAGTTCTGCTTCCACAGCGGGCGGAGCGTGCGTTCAGGTGGAGACTCCCGGATTTTCCATCCAGCCGCATCAGTATTACCGGGACGCGGTGGAGGCACTGGGGCTGGAGATGAAGCTCTGGCAGTACGAGCTGAATGTCGAGGCCGCAGAAGCGGAGGCGGAGCAGCTGAGGGCCTACCTGAAGCGCAGCTGCCGCCCTGGCGAGACAATAGAGCTGTGGAATTTGTGGGTGGGAGACGACCGGGAGGAGAAGATCGCCCGGTTCCAGGGGAGGCTGGGCGATCTGGACCGGGAAGCCCTGGAGCAGCTGTGCGACCCTCCCGCACAAAACGGCTGCCCCGGCCAGTGCCGGATGGCGGTCACCATTTG
The DNA here is from genome assembly GCA_003112755.1 of Lawsonibacter asaccharolyticus. Taxonomy (NCBI): domain Bacteria; kingdom Bacillati; phylum Bacillota; class Clostridia; order Eubacteriales; family Oscillospiraceae; genus Lawsonibacter; species Lawsonibacter asaccharolyticus. Next base: position 2,251,914 of record BFBT01000001.1, read on the forward strand.
ATTTTCATCTGCGGGCGGTTTTGCCCGGGAAGGAGGACCAACTATGGCAAGCAATCGCATCGGACGCATCAACGAGGAGATCCAGCGGGAGCTGTCCGCTCTGATCCCCGCGGTCAAGGACCCTCGGGTGTCTGGGATGATCTCGGTGACAGCGGTGGAGACCACCCCGGATCTGCGGTACGCCAAGGCATATATCAGCGTACTGGACAAGGAGAACGGGGAGCGGGTGCTCAAGGGACTGAGATCCGCCTCTGGCTGGCTGCGCCGGGAGCTGGGGAGCGCCCTGAGGCTGCGCTACACCCCAGAGCTGGTGTTCCAGCTGGATGACTCCATCGACAAGGGAGCCCACATTCTGGAGCTGCTGCGCAGCGTGGAGGGGCCCAAGGAGTAAACAGAGGCCCGGAGGGCAAAGGAGACCTGGATATGAATGAGCGACAGACAGCGGAGTGGCTGATGGAACGGGAGGATTTTCTGATTCTCACCCACGTCCGGCCGGACGGAGATACCATCGGCTGCGCAGCGGGGCTGTGTCTGGCCCTGCGGGGGCGGGGAAAGACGGCCTGGGTGCTGGAAAACCCGGAGGCCACCAGCCTCTTCACCCCCTATCTGGAGGGGCTGACCGCCCCGGAGGGCTGGAGCCCGGACACCGTGGTATCGGTGGATATCGCCGCCCGGGGGCTGTTCCCGGAGAACGCCCGGTGTTACCTGGAGCGGGTGGACCTGGCCATCGACCACCACCCCTCCCAGGAGTTTTTTGCCCGGGAGACCTGCCTGGACGCCGGGCGGGCGGCCTGCGGGGAGCTGATCTATGATATTGCGGGCCTGCTGGGCCCGGTCACCCGGGAGATGGCGGTGCCCCTCTACGTGGCGGTGTCTACCGACACCGGCTGCTTCGTCTACGGAAACACCACGGCGGACACCCACCGGACGGCGGCCGCCCTGATGGAGACCGGCATCCCTGCGGCGGAGCTGAACAAGCGCCACTTCCGGACCAAGACCCTGAAGCGCCTCCGGATCGAGAGCCGGATCGTGGAGGGCATGGAGCTGTTTGACGGCGGGGAGACCGCCGTGGCGGCGGTGGACCTGGCGATGGTGGCCCAGCTGGGGGCCGACGAGCGGGACCTGGAGGATATCGCCTCCTTTGTGGGACAGGTGGAGGGCGTGAAGAATGCGATCACCATCCGGGAGCTGAGGCCCGGGACGTGCAAGCTGTCCCTGCGCACTGATCCGGAGGTCCTTAACGCCAGCAGGGTATGCGCCCTGCTGGGGGGCGGGGGCCACGCCGCCGCCTCCGGCGCCACGGTGGAGGGCAGCGTGGAGGAGGCCAAGCGGGCCATCCTGTGGGCGATAGAGCAGGTGCGTCATGGCTGACGGCATCATCATCATCGACAAGCCCCAAGATTGGACCAGTATGGATGTGTGCGCCAAGCTGAGAGGGATCTTCCACGAAAGGCGCATCGGCCACGCCGGTACACTGGACCCCATGGCGACAGGTGTGCTCCCCGTGTTCGTGGGCCGGGCCACCCGGGCGGTGGAGTTTGCCTCCGAGTCGGAGAAAGAGTATGTAGCCGGCCTGCGGCTGGGGGTGGAGACCAACACCCAGGACACCACCGGCACAGTGCTGGCGGAGCGGCCGGTCTCCGTCTCCCAGGCGGAGCTGGAGCAGGTACTGGGGCAGTTCCGGGGAGAGATCCGGCAGATCCCCCCCATGTACTCCGCCATCAAGGTGGGAGGAAAGAAGCTCTATGAGCTGGCCCGAAAGGGCCAGGAGGTGGAGCGGCAGCCCCGGGCCGTCACCATCCACAGCCTGACGCTGGAAGAGCAGACGGGGCCGGCGGATTACACCCTGCGGGTCCGGTGTTCCAAGGGGACCTATGTGCGCACCCTGTGTCATGATATTGGCCGGGCACTGGGGTGCGGGGGCTGCATGAGCGGCCTGCGCCGGACCATGGCGGCCGGGTTCAAGCTGGAGGACGCCCTGCCTCTGGAGCAGGTGCTCCAGGCGGAGGGACCCGCGTCCCTGCTTCTGGGGGTGGACGCCTACTTTGCTGACCGCCCTGTGCTGATCCTCAAGCCTCCGGCAGAGAAAAAGGTGCGCAACGGCATGAGCCTGTTCCTGCCGGAGACACCGGACGGGGAGTACCGGGTCTATGGGGCGGAGGGGACCTTCCTAGCCCTGAGCCGGATGGAGCGGGGAAGGCTGACCACCATCAAGAGCTTCTTCCCGGTGTGAGCGCCCGGAAGTCCGCAGAGAGAAAAAGAAGGAGACTTATCAGATTGTGAACAAGAACAGACGAGTGATCGCCCTCGGCTTTTTTGACGGAGTCCACAACGGGCACGGGGCCCTGCTTCGCCGGGTGGTGGACAAGGCCCGGGAGCTGGATGCGGTGGCGGCCGCATTCACCTTTGACCGCAGCCCCACCGCCGCCATCACGGGCCAGACAGTGCCCCTGCTCAGCTCGGTGGAGGACCGGGGATGGCTGATGCGGAGCCGCTACGGCATCCAGGAGGTGGTGGTGTCCAACTTTGATGGCATGATGCGCATGGACTGGGAGGACTTTGTGGACCGGTATCTGGCGGAAGAACTGGGCGCGGTCCATGTGGTGGCCGGCCACGACTTCCACTTCGGCTATATGGGTAAGGGCAACCCCCGGCGCCTCCAGGAGAAGTGCGCCCAGTTGGGCATCGGATGTGACATCATCCCCAAGGTGGAGCAGGACGGCATCACCATCTCTTCCACCTACATCCGCACCCTGATCGCCCAGGGGGAGATGGAGCGGGCGGTCCAGTTCCTGGGGCATCCCCATGTCCTGACTCAGAAGGTGGCCCACGGCAAAAAAATCGGCAGCAGCACCCTGGGTTTTCCCACGGTGAACCTGCATATCCCGGAGGGAGTCATCGTGCCTGCCTTCGGCGTCTATACGACCAAAGTCTGCTTCGGGGGGGAGAGCCGTATCGCCGTTACCAACGTGGGGGTGCGCCCTACAGTGCAGGACGGAGACCGCCGGGTGACGGTGGAGGGCTTCATCTTGGACTTTGACGGGGACCTGTACGGTCAGACGATGCGGATGGAGTTCTATCACCGCCTGCGGGGGGAGCGGAAGTTTCCCTCTATGGAGGAGCTGGCGGAGGAGATCCGCAGGAACGCCCAGCAGGCCCGGGAATATTTTCAGGAAAAGGCGGAGTATCAATAAGGAGAGGGGAAAAGAGGCCCCGCCGCGCCACAGGCGGCAGAAAATCAAAAATCGGATCGGGAGGGACTACGAATGCCCCATTCACAGGATACACGCCACATGCGGTACGAGACCCTGTATATCATGCTGCTGATCTTTGCCTCCGGGCTTTTCCTGGCGGGCGCGCTGCTGGATACCCCGGACAATATTGCACGGGGCCTGATCCGCATCGTGATGACGGAGGACCCCCTCATCACTGACTATGTCCGGCTGGCCGGCGTGGGGGCAGCCCTGATCAACTCCTCTGTAGTCACCGCCCTCTCGGTGCTGATCCTGCGCAGCTCTGGGGAACCGGCCAACGGCTTCACGCTGGTGGTGGTAGGATTGATGGCGGGGTTTTCCCTGTTTGGGAAGAACCCGGTCAACACCTGGCCCATCGTCCTGGGGACTTGGCTGTACGCCAAGAGCAGAAAGGAGCCCTTTGGAAAGTATGCGGCCGTGGCCCTGCTGTCCTCGGCCCTGGGGCCGGTCATCAGCTATATCATCCTGGACAACGGCTGGGGCACCCCGGTGCTTGGGGTGGCGACCGGCCTGATGATCGGCTTTGTAATGCCCTCTCTGTCCGCCTATACATACAAGATCCAGAACGGGATGAACCTGTACAATGTAGGGTTTGCCTGCGGGCTGATGGCCATGCTGCTGGTGTCCCTGATGAGCTCCTTCGGGGCGGAGCCGGAGGTCTCTTACCTCTGGGCCACAGGGTACAACGCTCTGTTCGGCGGGCTGCTGGGGACGATGTGCATAGCAGCCATCCTTGCCGGCCTGTTTTTCTGCAGGAAGCCGGTCTGGGCGGCCTGGGCGGGTTACCGCCGCCTGCTCCAGACCAGCGGCCGGGCCCCCAGCGACTATCTGCGCATGTTTGGCGCGGCGCCGGTGCTGATCAACATGGGGGTCAACGGGTTGATCGCAATGGGGGTGATCCTGCTCACCGGCGGGGACCTGAATGGGCCCACAGTGGGCGGGGTCCTGACTATCGTGGGCTTCTCTGCCTTTGGAAAGCATGCGGGCAACATCGTGCCCATCATGGCCGGTGTGGTCCTGGGCAGCTTCGTGATGCACTCCTCGGTCTCCAGCGGCGCCGTCCAGCTGGCCATGCTGTTCGGGACTACCCTGGCTCCCATCTCTGGCTACTTCGGCTGGCCCTACGGCGTGCTGGCGGGGTTCCTCCACTCGGCGGTGGTACTGTATGCGGGCACGCCGGTGGCCGGGCTGAACCTCTATAACAACGGCTTTTCCGGCGGCCTGCTGGCCATCATCCTGTATCCCACCATCGTGGCCATCGCCCGCCACCGCAAGCCGGTGATCACCGAGGCGGAGTACTTCGACCACATGGAGCACGACGAGCCGGAGACCCCGCCTCCAGTTCAGGACATGATCGAGGAGGAGGACTGAGGGAGCGCCCCGGCTGGAAAAAGAAAATGGATTTTCCATACAGAACTTCTTTACAGAGCGGGATGGGGAGTATATAATCATTCCGCGGCAGGGGGGCGGCGCAGGTGTGCGCTCCGGCAAGACCGCACGGGACAACGTCATTTTGGAGGCTGCTATGGAAAAAGAGGTCATCATCTCCATCAAGGGGATGCAGAAATATGAGAACGCCGAACCGGACACCATCGAGCTGGTGACAGGGGGGCGTTTGGAGCGGGACGGCGAGAGCTTTACTCTGTCTTATCAGGAGAGCGCCGTCACCGGCATGGACGGGACCCTGACCACCTTCCAGATAGAGCCGGAGCGGGTGACCCTGCTCCGGGTGGGGGAGTACACCTCCCAAATGGTGTTTCAGGAGGGGCGGCGGCACATGTCCATGTACAACACCCCCTATGGCACCATGTCCATCGGGGTGAACACCCGGCATTTGACAGCCCAGGTGGGCGAGAGCGGCGGCGACATTGAGATCGATTATGCCATCGAGATCGACCACACGGTGGCGGGACGAAATGTATTTCAGATCAAGATCAAGGAGGCGGCACCGGGCTGTAGCTTGAAGCAGTAGCGTGGTCGATCTCGATTGCGGGCGCTCCGCGCCCGCACCGCAGGGCGGGATCGACTCCCGCCCGAGGAATCAAAGAGCCCGGGACCCCGCCGCGGGCCGGCCCGCGGTGGGCGATCGACCACACGGTGGCGGGACGAAATGTATTTCAGATCAAGATCAAGGAGGCGGCACCGGGCTGTAGCTTGAAGCAGTAGCGTGGTCAATCTCGATTGCGGGCGCTCCGCGCCCGCACCGCAGGGCGGGATTGACTCCCGCCCGAGGAATCAAAGAGCCCGGGACCCCGCCGCGGGCCGGCCCGCGGTGGGCGATCGACCACACGGTGGCGGCGCGAAATGTATTTCAGATCAAGATTAAGGAGGCAGCACCGGGCTGCAGCTTGAAGCAGTAGTGCGGCCCACTCCAGCGAGAAAGAATTATTGTAAGGTGTGATACGAGAGATGAGCAATATGATCCAGGCCGCGCGGGCTCAGGTCGCTGAGCTGACCCAGGCCGCGTACGAGAGGGCCGCTGCAGCAGGTGTGCTGACCGGCGGAGCAGAGGTGAAGGCCACCGTGGAGATCCCCAAAGACACCGCTCACGGGGACTATGCCTCCTCCTTCGCTATGGCGGGGGCCAAGGCCCTGCACATGGCCCCACGGGCCATTGCCCAGGCCATTGTGGACCACATGGACCTGACAGGGAGCTATTTCCAGAAGGTAGACATCGCCGGCCCCGGTTTTCTGAACTTTACTCTGGGGCCCAAGTGGTACGGCCAGGTCCTCGCCCAGGTGGAGCAGGAGGGGCCTGAGTACGGCTCCGGCAGCGAAGGAAAGGGCGAGCGGGTGATGGTGGAGTTCGTCTCCGCCAACCCCACCGGCCCCATGCACATGGGCAACGCCCGTGGCGGCGTACTGGGGGACACCCTGGCCAACGTGCTGAAGCGGGACGGCTGGGACACCTGGAAAGAATTTTATGTCAACGACGCCGGCAACCAGGTCCACAAATTCGCCATGTCCATCTACGCCCGCTGCATGCAGCTGACGGTGGGGGAGGAGAACTACCCCTTCCCGGAGGAGGGCTACCATGGGGACGACATCCGGGAGCTGGCCCGGGGCTTCCTGGCCCAGGCGGGAGAGTTTCCAGGCCAGACCTCTCAGGATGCGTGGGAGACCGCTATGGCGGAATATGGCCTGTCCGTCAACATCCCCAGGATGAAAGCGGACCTGAAAAAGTACGGCATCGAGTATGACCAGTGGTTCCTGGAGTCTGAACTGCACAACAGCGGCTATGTGGAGGAGACTGTACAGCTGCTCACCGACAAGGGCTGGACCTATGAGAAGGACGGGGCCCTGTGGCTGAACACCACCCAGCTGCTGAAGGAAAAGTTCATGCGGGAGGGGAAGAGCCAGGAGCAGGTGGACAAGCTGGACCTGAAGGACGACGTGCTCTGCCGGGCCAACGGCTTCTATACCTACTTTGCCGCCGATATCGCCTACCACCGCAACAAGCTGGAGGTGCGGGGGTTTGACAAGGCCATCAACATCTGGGGCGCCGACCACCACGGCCATGTGGCCCGGCTCCAGGCCGCCCTGGATGGGCTGGGCCTGGACGGCTCCCACCGGCTGGTGGTGGTGCTGATGCAGCTGGTCAACCTGATGCAGGACGGCAAGCCGGTGCGGATGTCCAAGCGCTCCGGCAAGGCGATCGCCCTCCACGACCTGCTGGACGAGATCTCAGTGGACGCGGCCCGGTACTTCTTCAACTCCCGGGCCAGCACCAGCCCCCTGGACTTTGACCTGGACCTGGCGGTGCGGGAGGACAGCGAGAACCCGGTGTACTATGTCCAGTATGCCCACGCCCGCATCTGCTCCTTGGTGTCCCGGCTGGCGGAGGAGGGGGCGGCGGTCCCCGCCGCTGCGGGGGTGGACGCCGGTGTGCTGAACGCCCCGGAGGAGCTGGCCCTTATCAAGGCTCTGTCCCAGTATCCGGAGGAGCTCCATCTGGCGGCTCGGGATTATGACCCCAGCCGCATTAACCGGTATCTGGTGTCCCTGGCCGGGGACTTCCACCGCTTCTACAACGCCTGCCGCATCAAGGGGGAGGAGCCCGGCGTGCTCTCCGCCCGGCTGAAGCTGGCGGACAGCGTGCGGGCCGTCCTGGCCAACGGCCTGGGTCTGCTGGGCGTCACCGCGCCGGAGAAGATGTAACGATCTGGACGTTGAGCCGGCCCTCAGCCCCCAGGGCTGAGGGCCGGCTTTTTCCAAACCATGAGAGAGGAACGTGATACCATGCCGCAGAAAAAAGGGGCCCTGGACCGGATCCGGGACAGACTCCAGGCCAACCGGAACCGGCTGACCTACGTCCTGCTGCTGCTGGGGGGCCTGCTGGGACTGGCGGGGTGGGCCCTGCTGCCGGAGGTGGTAGCCATCCACGTCCAGCAGGCGGCCAACATCGGGAAAAACACCATCCTGCTGGCGGACCTGGCCCTGACCTGGGGATTCACCGCCGCCTTCTGGGTCCGCCCTAGGGAGATCATCTATTTTGTAGCAGCATGTTTGGGGGCGTTCCTGTCTCTGAGCGTGCTCATCATCAATGTGATGCTCTGAAAGAGGTGGGGAACGGAATGACGCTGGAACAGCTGGAGGAGAAACTGAAGGGCAGAGAGCCGGGGCTGATGGACGCCTCGGGACAGTACGCAGTTCTGGTCCCTCTGGTGGAGCGGGAGGGGAAGCTGCATATCCTCTATGAGGTGCGCTCACAGGACATGCGCCGCCAGCCCGGGGAGGTCTGCTTTCCCGGAGGGCGGATAGAGGGAGATGAGACCCCGGAGGCCTGCGCCATCCGGGAGACGGAGGAAGAGCTGGGCATCCCCACAGCATCCATCACCGTTCTGGGACGGCTGGATTTTGTGGCCCACCGAGCCAATTTCATCATGTATCCGGTGCTGGCCAGGGTGGAGACGGCTGCGGCAGAGAGGATGGCCCTGAACCCGGCGGAGGTAGATCACACCTTTCTGGTGCCGCTGGAGCACATCGTGCACAATCCGCCGCTGGAGTACAGCTACGCCCTGAAGCCCCGCCCGCCGGCGGACTTCCCCTATCAGCTGATCGGCATCCCACGGGGATATCGGTGGCAGCAGGGGAGGGAGACGGTGCCCGTCTATCTGTGGCAGGGCCACGCCATCTGGGGGCTGACCGGGCGGATCACACGGCATCTGGCGGGCCTGCTGGGCGGAGAGATGGGATGAGCGGGGCGGAGCACCTGGGCCCCTACCTTCTGGGGGTAAAGGAGGGGGTCTTTCCCCTGGGGGGAGACAGCCTGGCCCTGGGGGCCTTCGCTACAGTGAAGCGGGGCTGGCGGGTGTGCGACCTGGGGACGGGGAGCGGCTGTCTGCTCCTGATGCTGGCGGCCCGGGAGGGGGGGCTCTCTCTCACGGGAGTGGAGCGGGAGGAGCGGGCGGCCCAGTGTGCCCGGGAGAACCTGGCCCACAGCGGCCTGGAGGGGACGGTCCTCCAGGCGGACTGGCGGCAGGTGACCCTGCCGGCTGGCGGGTTCGACCTGGTCATCTCCAATCCCCCCTACTTCCAGCCTGGACACGGCGGGGACGGGGGCGGGGCCCGGCAGGCCGACTGCTCCCTTGAGGAGCTGTGCCGCACCGCGGCCCGCCTGCTGAGAAACAGGGGGCGGTTCGCCCTGTGCCACCGGCCGGAGCGGCTGGCGGACCTGATGTGCGCCCTGCGGGGGAGCGGCCTGGAGCCCAAACGGATGCGGCTGCTGGCCCATGGGCCGGAGCATCCCCCCTCCTGTGTTCTGATGGAGGCGGTGCGCCGGGGGCGGCCCGGTCTGCGGATCGAACCGTGAGGGGCGCAGGTGCTCCCAACTGGAGTGCTGAAAAATTTCAGAAAAATTTTGGGCCCCATGCAATAAACGAGACCTCCCATGCATTATGTAGTTGAACGGCAAACAGATAAGCCCGAGATACAGCCGGACACAACATAAAATGACATTTGGGAGGAACATGAAATGAAACGGAACTGGAAGAGCCTGATGGTGAGCGGAACTGTACTGACGGTCCTGGCGGGAGCGCTGACTCTGCCTGCCCTGGCCTCCGTGGGCCAGCGGACGGCCGCCCTGCATTATCAGAACATCAAGGTGACGCTGGATGGCAGGACCCTGGATCTGACGGACAGCAGGGGCAACGAGGTGGAGCCCTTCACCATCGACGGGACGACCTATCTGCCGCTGGCTTCCATCAGCAAGGCGCTGGGAATGGACGTGCGGTGGGATGCCGATACCAACACTGTGATCCTGAACACCAAGGGCACCGGCACCACTGCCGCTGAGAGCTACATCGGGGTGGAACGTGCCAAGGAGATCGCCCTGAAGGATGCGGGGCTCTCTGCCTCCCAGGTCAGCTTTGTCCGGGCGGGGCTGGACTGGGATAACGGCCGCATGGAGTACGAGGTGGAGTTCTGGAAGGACAACGTGGAGTACGACTATGAGATCGACGCCTACACTGGCACCATCCTCCACAGCGACCGGGACATCGAGGGGTACAGCATCCCCGCCCAGTCCTCCGCCGACATCGGCGCCGACCGTGCCAAGGAGATCGCGCTGGACCACGCCGGTGTGTCCGCCTCCAAGGCCACCTTTGTGCGGGCCCATCTGGACTATGAGGACGGACGCCGGGTGTACGATGTGGAGTTTTACAGCGGCAGCAAGGAGTATGACTATGAGATCGATGCCGCCAGCGGCGATATCCTGAGCTGGGACTACGACGCCGAATACTATACAGGTCAGGCCGCCGGTCAGACCGGCAGCTACCTCAGTGAGGCGGAGGTCCGCCAGATCGTGGAGGACCGGGCGGGGGTCTCCGGGACCTTCCGGGAGCTGCATCTGGACCGGGACGATGGCCGCGTAGTCTACGAGGGCGAGATGCGGGACGGCTGGACCGAGTATGAGTTCACGCTGGACGCGGTGACCGGTACCATCCTGGAGTGGGACGTGGACCGGCACTGAGCATTGGTTTCATGACAGAACGGCAAGAGGCCGCCGCGGAGTTCCGCGGCGGCCTCTTTGGCTGAGCGGAGGCATGTCATATGGGAGGGGGCTGCTTTGAGCGGGAAAGGGAACGGAGAAAAAATGGGCGGCCCGGAGCTCCGTTCGGGGATAGAAAAAAGGCGGGTCCTGTGTTATAATGGCTCCATGGAAACAAACCGAGCCGCCCTGTCCCAGGGTGGGCGGCGGCGGAAAGGAGCATAAGGCATGGCAGGAACCCTCTATCTGGTCCCGACTCCCATCGGCAATCTGGGGGACATCTCCCCGCGGATGGCGGATACTTTGGCGCAGGCGGACTTCATTGCCGCAGAAGACACCCGGGTGACAGTGAAGCTCCTCAACCATCTGGGGTTGAAGAAGCCTATGGTCACCTACCACCGGCACAACACCGCAGCCAGCGGTCAGGCGGTGCTGGACCGCCTGATGGCAGGGGAGAGCTGTGCTCTGGTCACGGACGCGGGGATGCCGGCCATCTCCGACCCGGGGGAGGAGATGGTGGCCCTGTGTGCCGCTGCCGGGGTCCCGGTGGTACCCATCCCGGGTCCCTGCGCCCTGGTCACGGCGCTGGCAGCCTCCGGCCAGCCCACCGGCCGCTTCACCTTTGAGGGCTTTTTGGCCATGAACAAGAAAAACCGCCGGGCCCACCTGGAGTCCCTGCGGGGGGAGGAGCGGACCATGATCTTCTACGAGGCCCCCCACAAGCTGGTTGCCACCCTCCGGGACTTGGCGGACACTTTTGGCCGGGAGCGGGAGATATCTCTGTGCCGGGAGCTGACCAAGCTCCATGAGGAGATCCGGCGCACCACTCTGGGGGAGGCGGCGGACTGGTATGGGGAGGAGACGCCCCGGGGAGAGTTCGTCCTGGTAGTCCGGGGTGCCCAGCCGGAGGAGGAGGGGGAATGCACTCTGGAGGACGGCCTGACATTGGCGGAGCGGCTGCGGGAGGAGGAGGGGCTCTCCCTGCGGGACGCGGTGCGCCAGGCGGCCAAGGAGCTGGGGCTCTCACGGAATGAGCTCTACCGCCTGGCGGTGGAGCAGGAATAAAAATGGCCCCTGCCCGGGAAAGGGCAGGGGCCGTCTGCTGTGGGGGTCATGGTTTGCACTGGCCGCAGGGGGAATATCCCTGAGCGATCAGCTCCTCACGGCTGCCGGAAAAGGCCTGGCGGTTCTCCTCTTTCATGGAGGCGGCGCCGGAGCAGGAGGGGAGATGAAATTTTCCAGAGCTGGTGTTCAGGATGTACAGGGTGTCCTCCGGCTCCTTCTGGGTGCTGTCCTCTGGAAGAGCATCCCCCTCCAGGGAGCTGGCACCGGTAGCGTAGTCGATGGTGATGCCGGGCTGGTCATTATAGACATAGACGTTGAAGCAGATGCCCTCGCCCTGGTCCTCCACCGACTCGGCCTCCATCTGCACGCCCCGGGCCACCAGCTCAGTGCCCTGAAAGATGGGAGTGACCCGGTAGAGGACGTGGTTGCCGGTCTCCTGGACGTAATCCGCCACCATGTTTTCAAAGGGGAGCATCCCCTCCACGTTGAGATAGCGGGTGCCGGTGATGAGGTTCTGCTCATTGGCATTCTCACCGCTGAGCTGATAGCCGATGAGATGGCAGCGGTTGTACAGGTACTTGCCGTCCACGATGTCATATTTCACCGTCTGCCAGCCGCTGGGCTTGACTTGGCCGATGCTGTCCCGTTCCTCCGTGGGCATCAGGTCCAGACCGATGTTGGCATAGGCGGTGCCGCACCGGCCAAGCAGATCCAGGCTGCTGTAAGTCTCGAAAGAGTCGGTGGTGAAGTCCTCCTGGGAAAAGCCGGGCTGGTTGTCCTGGAGCACCACATAGGGCTCGCCGGAGAAGGGCGGGACGTCCTCCAGAGAGAAGGAGGAGGGCGCGGCCTGAAGGAGCTGGCCGCAGCCGGACAGCGCCGCGCAGAGCAGCAGGAGGAGGGGGATGAGATGGAGCGTACGTATTTTCATGGGCGGTAGACTTCCTTTGTGATTTTTTTATGGGAGGAGCCGGGAAATTCCTCCCGGCCCAACAGGGACCACCCCAGGGCGGCCGGGTCCAGGTCCAGAAACAGGTCCGCGGGGTAGCGGCGGTTCCAGTGATAGAGGACCATGGACTCCACCCGGTCCAGGAAGGGCCGGATGGGCCGGTCCTCCAGAAAGCAGAACTCCCCCGGGGCGGCCTGGGCGAGAAAGTCCTCCGAGGTCAGGATGGAGCTGGAGAGGCCGTCCCGCAGGGAGGAGAAGAGGGAGCGGGAGCCGGGGGCCATCCACAGGGGGGAGCCGGCGCACGTCCGGAGCACGTCTTGGCAGAGCACCCGGTCCCGGCTGAGCCGGCGGCCATGGAACAGCAGGCCGCCCCGGTCATCGATGCAGGAGATCAGGATCATGGTCCACCCTCTTTCTTCGGAAACAGTACATTTGTTCTGGTGTGCTTGTTGATTGTAGCAGAGATGGGGCCAAAATTCCAGAGGAAAAGAAAAAATTTTTCTCCGTTCCGAGAAAAGGCGGCCCTCCCTAGGACCTTGTATCCGGGGCGTCCGATGTGGTATGATGGAGACGTCCGGTACATGATCAGGACTGGAAAGGAATGTTTGGATATGGAACTGGAAACAAAGGAACTTTTGGACCTCTCCCACACCCTGGCGGGGGAGTATCTGGCGGGATTTCAATACCCCTGGCAGGCCCTGGACGGGATCAAGGAGCTGATCCTGACCCTGGGGGCTGCGCTGCCGCCGGAGGAATATGACCAGCCCGCCCCCCAGGTCTGGGTGCATAAAACGGCGGTGGTGTTCCCCACAGCCTATCTGGGGGCGCCCTGCATCATTGGGCCTGAGACTGAGGTGCGCCACTGTGCGTTTATCCGGGGCTCGGCCCTGGTGGGGGCCCACTGCGTGGTGGGCAATTCCGTGGAGCTGAAAAACGTGATCCTGTTCGACAACGTGCAGACCCCCCACTACAACTATGTGGGAGACTCCATCCTGGGCTATAAGAGCCATATGGGTGCCGGCTCCATCACCTCCAACGTGAAGTCAGACAAGACGCTGGTGACAGTGAAGAACGGAGCAGAGCGGATCGAAACGGGCAGGAAGAAGTTCGGCGCCATCCTGGGCGACCATGTGGAGGTGGGCTGCAACTCCGTGCTGAATCCGGGGACCGTGGTGGGGCGGGGGAGCAGCATCTACCCGGTCTCCTGCGTCCGGGGTGCCATCCCGGCGGGCAGCATCGTCAAGACCGGGGGCGTGGTGGTCCAAAGGAGCTGAGTGCCGCGGGGGATGCGGAACAAGACAGAGGGCGCGGCGGGATCTGCCGCGCCCTCAAGCTGTTTGTGGGAGCCCTCTCTCCCACGGACCGGCGGAGGCGGAGACCAAAAGAAAAACGCCCCAAATCCTGGCTGGATCCAGAGCGTTTAAAAAACCGCATAAAATTTGTCTGCTGTTTCTATCTGGGCTGCTGGGGGATCAAATCAGAACTGTCCGCACTCCTGGAGTGCCTTGATGCACTTGGGGCAGATATTCTTGCCGCGGAAAACGATGACATCCCGGGCGTCATCACAGAAAATGCAGGCGGGCTGATATTTTTTCAGAATGATGGACGGTCCATCCATATAGATCTCCAGGGAGTCTTTCTCCGCGATATCCAATGTACGGCGCAGTTCGATGGGAAGGACGATACGGCCCAGCTCATCGACCTTCCGGACAATGCCGGTAGATTTCAATGTGATCATTCCTTTCTTCCTTCTTCATGTCCCAGTCGTCAAAACGATCGATGCGGTTTCGCAGTCATAATGTACGATTTTGGAAACTAAACATTATTATACTACAAAGTGCGACTGTGTCAACCATAATTTGTGAAGATTCTGCAAAAAGTGTTCGGAAAGAGAAAAAAATGATGGGAAAACAGGGAAATCAGAAAAATGAACACCACGGCAGAGAATGGTTATCTTTTCCAGACATGTCCCGTATATATGATTTGAAGGGGGGACAGGGGTATGACGATGACGATCCTCTGGACGGGGATGGTGGTGCTCTCCATCCTGTGCGGACTGGCTACGGGGCAGTCGGCCCAGGTGGCCGCGGCGGCGGTGGAGGGGACCCAGGCGGCGGTGGAGCTGTGCCTGTCCATTGCGGGGATGCTGTGCCTGTGGACCGGGGTGATGGAGGTGATGCGGCGGTCCGGGCTGGCAGAAAAGCTGTCCCGGCTGCTTCGACCGATGCTCCGGCTGCTCTTTCCCCAGGTAGCCCGGGACCGGGAGACCATGGACAGCATCGCGGCCAATGTGTCGGCCAATTTGCTGGGGCTGGGCAACGCTGCCACCCCTCTGGGGCTGGAGGCCGCCCGGCGGATGAGCCGCTGCAGCCCCGGGGTGGCTTCCGATGCGCTGTGCATGCTGGTGGTGTGCAATACGGCCTCCATCCAACTGATCCCCACCACGGTGGCCACGGTGCGGGCTGGGGCAGGGAGCGCCGCTCCCTTTGACATCCTGCCTGCCGTTTGGCTGGCCTCCGGGCTGTCGGTAGGGGTAGGAGTGCTGGCCTGCAAGATATGCGCGCGGATATGGAGGGATTGACATGCTGGACCTGATGATGACCCTGGTGGTGCCGCTGACGCTGGGGCTGGTGGCGGTCTACGCCGCCTGCCGCCGGGTGGACGTTTACGATGCCCTGATCCAGGGAGCAGGGGAGGGACTGGGCACCTTGGCCCGTATCATCCCCAGCCTGGTGGGGCTGATGACGGCGGTGTATATGCTGCGGGCGTCGGGGGCGCTGGATCTGGCCGCTCAGGCCCTGGCTCCCCTGCTGGACCGGGTAGGGGTGCCGGCAGAGCTGCTCCCTCTGATGCTGGTGCGCCCCATCAGCGGGAGCGCCGCCCTGGGGGTGGGGGCGGAGCTCATCACCAGCAGCGGGCCGGACTCCTATGTGGGCCGGGTGGCGGCGGTGATGCTTGGGTCCACGGAGACCACCTTCTACACCATCGCGGTCTACTTCGGCGCAGTGGGCATCTCCCGGACCCGGTACGCGGTCCCCGCCGCCCTGTGCGCTGACCTTACCGGCTTTCTGGCGGCGGCCTGGGCGGTCCGGCTGTGCTTTGGAGGCGGATAAAGCTCTCACACGCCGCGTCAGGCGGCATGTGAGAGCTCTCTTACTATGGGGCGGACAGGAGAGTCAGGGGCGGCCCGTCCAATCGGATGACCCGGTCCGCCCGGTCCAGAACGGCAGGCTCATGGCTGACCAGGATGACAGGGGCGGCCAGCTCCCCCAGGGCGGATAGGATGCGGTCTGCCCGCTGAGGGTCCACCCCTGCAAAGGGCTCGTCCAGCAGATAGAGGGAACCGCCCAGGGCCAGCGTGCGGACCAGGGCCAGACGCCGTCCCATGCCGCCGGACAGATGGGCGGGATAGGTACGCTCTTCCCCTTCCAGCTCTGCCAGCCGCAGCCAGCGGGGGACCTCCACCCACCGGGGGCGGGGGAGCACGTCGGTAAGGTGCTGCTCCACGGTACGCCAGGGGAAGAGGCGGTCCTCCTGAAAGAGCAGGGCAGCGGAACGGAGGGACAGGCCGGTGATCCGGCCGGAGATGGGGTGCTCCAGCCCGGCCAGAACCCGCAGCAGGGTGGTCTTGCCGCAGCCGGAGGGGCCGGACAGGGCGGTGATCCCCGTCTCAGGCAGGGTGAGGGAGAAGCGGTCCAGCACCCGCTTCTCTCCAAAGGTGACGGTGACCTCCTCCAAACAGATCATGGCGACCACCTCCTGTTTATCCGGTTCAGCAGAGCAGAGAGCAGTTTTTCCAGGGTAAGGGACAGAAGGAGGATAACCAGCGTCCAGGCAAACAGGGAGGGGGTCTCCAGATAGTCCCGGGCCTGGACGATCTGCGTGCCCACCGCCCAGGCGGGGCGGCAGAGCACCTCGGCGGCCACCCCGGACTTCCAGGCAAGGCCCAGAGAGGTGACCACTGCGCTGAGAAAGTAGGGCCGCACCGAAGGGAGATAGACCAGCCGGACGGTTTTGAGGCGGGAGAACCGGAGCGCTCCGGCCTGTTCCAGCAGCTTGGGGTCGGTCTCCCGGATGCCCCGGCCCACGTTCCCCCACACCACCGGCAGCACCATCAGGGCGGAGACCACCACAGGCACCAGACCACGGCGGGTCCACAGCAGGACGAAGAGGATGAAGGAGACCACTGGCACCGCCCGGATGACCCGGACGGCGGGGGAAAGGAGGACATCCGCCCATCGGCTGGCGCAGGTGAGGGCGGCGGTCAGCGCCCCCAGCAGAGTGCCGGCCAGCAGTCCGGCCAGGACCCGGACCAGGGAGAGCAGGGCGGTCTGCCAGAAACTGGGCACCCCCGCCAGCTGGATCAGCGTTCCCAGGACCGCGGCAGGGCCGGGAAGGATGAAGGACTGGCCCACAGCCAGGGCGGCCAGCTGCCACACCACCAGCCAGAAGGCCAGGGGAAGGAGGGGCCGCAGCAGACGGTCAGGGCAGATAGTACAGGCTGTCATAGGGGATGCTGCCGCCGATAGCGGCGGGGTCGGCGCGGTACAGGACCTCGTAGTAGGCCTGGACGGTGTCCTGCATCTCCTCCCCGGTGAGCAGGGTGAGATTGCACTGGGGGATGGCGGCCTCCGCGATCTGGGCGTTGGCGGTGATGCCGTATTTGGCCACCAGCTCCGCCGCCTCCGACCGGTTGCCCTCGTCAGACATGAAGGAGATGGAGTCACCGTACAGGTCCAGGAAAGCGTCCACGGCCTCAGGATGCTCCTCCACGAATTCCCTGCGGGCTACGATGCAGCCCATGGGCAGAGGGGTGGAGGAGACGGCATCCCACTCAGCGCTCAGGTCCAGGGCTTGGCGCACGCCGGGGTCCTTCATCAGCAGGGCAGTGGCGGCGGGGACGGGCAGCATGCACACGCCGTCCTCGGCGGAAAGCATGTTGGCAGTGACCTCCTGGGCGGTGAGCCACTGGATGGTCACATCCGCGGCGGGGTCCAGCCCGTTCTGGGTCAGCAGATAGTTGAGGATGTACTCCGGGTTGGCCCCCTGGCCGGTGGCGTAGATGGTCTTGCCCCGCAGGTCGGCCATGGACTGGATGGAGTCCCCCTTCTCCAGGA
This sequence comes from Lawsonibacter asaccharolyticus, assembly GCA_003112755.1. Taxonomy (NCBI): domain Bacteria; kingdom Bacillati; phylum Bacillota; class Clostridia; order Eubacteriales; family Oscillospiraceae; genus Lawsonibacter; species Lawsonibacter asaccharolyticus. Next base: position 2,269,284 of record BFBT01000001.1, read on the forward strand.
TGTACAGCACACCCATCGTGTTCACTGCCAGCATCTGAATGGAGCCGTCGGTCTTGTGGTAGAAGTTGGAGGCCACATTGGTGGCCACAGCGGCGATGTCTGCCTCGCCGTTGGACAGCAGGGCGGTGGCCTCGCTGTTTTCCGTCACCACGACGGAACTGACGGAGATGGGGCTGTCAGCAGGAACGTGTTCCGGGGCGTAGTACTCCATTAGATAGGCAGCCCCTACACCGGTAGGGCCGGAAAGGACGGCCAGATCGATGGGGAGGACCTCATCGTTCGGGGCGGGGATGCCGGAAGAGGAGGTGCTGGAGCTGACGGAGGAGATGGCGCCGCCAGACTGGGAGGGTGCCTCTGCGGGACGGCAGCCCGAGGCAGAGAGGAGGAGCAGGGCGGACAGGAGCAGGGGCAGAAGCTTGGTTCGTTTCATGGCAGGATTCCTTTCTCAGATTTGGACGGATACACCTATTCTGGGCAGAGACGGATCGTTGACTGGATTTGTACACCGAAGGGGAAATTTTCTTACCCGGAGCCCCGGACACCCTCCAGAGCGGCCGGATCGGGGACGAGGATGGCCCGTCCCTCCCGCCGGATCAGGCCGGCCTGTTCCAAGTCCTGAAAGGCCCGATACACCGAGGCGCGGCTGATGCCCAGCTGGCGGGCCAGACCGGAGGCGGAGCACTCCACTGCGCCATAGGAGAGGCTGCTGAGCAGATAGCGGACCACCCGGCCCTCCGTATCCCCCACAGCCAGGGAACCCAGCCGGGCGTTGAGGAAGCGGATGCGGCCGGTGAGATAGGTCAGATAGTTCCGGCGCAGCAGGGCCTCCTCCCCCAGAAGGCGGTCCAGCAGCTCCTGGTCCAGTAGGAGGCAGCGGCAGATCCCTTGGGCGGTGAGGGTGGTGGCATAGTCGGGGGCGTCGTTGTAGAGGGCGGCGGCGCCGAAGAGATCCCCTGGCTCCAGGGTGCTGACGGTGAGGCTGCCCTTGGTCACCAGTACCCGTCCGGAGAGGAGCAGCCCCAGACAACGGCGGAAGCGGTCGGGTCGGTAGATCTCTGCGCCGGAGGAGAAGTCCTCCACCGAACAGCCGGACCGCGCCAGGACATCCCGGACCAGTGCCTCGGGACATGCCTGAAACAGGGGGCAGCGGAGGAGCAGATCCCACTGGTGCGGAGGGAGAGAGACAGGCATGGAGGTCAGCTCCTTTCCAAAACTGTCTCATTTGAGACGGTTTTATTGTAGAACAGCTGGAGGGAAATGTCAAGGGAAAGAGCATACGCCATGAAAACATGTAAGACCGGTATATGAGGAGGGGCGCGCACGGAAGGGAGAGGGAATTACCTGTATGGTAAAACGCCTGGGGAGACAGACGACCCTGTCTGCCTCCCCAGGCGTTTTTACCATATCGTTCCGCCCCAGGGGTCAGCCCTTGAGCAGATCCTTGAAATAGGTGTCTGCGTAGTGGATGGCGCCCACTGGGTTGTGGGCCAGCACCCGGTCTTTTACCACCAGGGTGGTAACCAGTGCTTTGGAGTATTGATAGAAGAGGGAGTCGTGGCCCACACAAAGCCCCAGACAAATATTGAATTGGGTGTCCTGGCTGTTGAGCAGCTCGGCCTGGGCAATGGGGTTGCACATGGCCTCAAACTGGCCGGGCTGGAGCTTGCACTCCTCCGGCACCCCGGCCCGGGACTTGTCCAGTCCGCCGGTCTTGCAGATGACGGACACCACCTGGAAGCCGTTATTCCGCAGGACCCGCTCCACCACAGCGGCCTCCTTCTTCAGTGCCGCACAGAAAGCCAGGCCCAGCTTTTGATAGTGCATGGATCGGGAGAACTCCACGATCTCCTTCAGGCGGGGCCAGCGGCAGTAGCCAGCCGACTCGATGGCGGCGCTGGTGACAAAAAAGTCGTGGTTTTCCTCTGACCAGTAGCGCTCCAAAAGCCGGTCAAAGAACTCCGGGTCCCGCATGGGACAGTTCCGGGGCAGGTCCCCGCCCCCCTTCTGGCAGGAGCGGAGGGTACAGCTGGCACAGGTGTACATACAACAGATCCTCCTTACAGTCTCTCATTCTTCGTCAGGCTGATACAGCTCCGGACGGAACACTCCGCTCTGGTCCCGGCACCAGGCGGTGCCTGGTTCGGAGTCCAGCAGAGGGATGATGTCCGGGTCGTAGTTGCACAGGGTGTTGAGGTGATAGATGCCGCTGCGGCCGGGGTCGTCCATATAGCTGTCGCTCTCATCTCCGGCGGTGAAGCGCCAGCCGCTATCCCAATTCTCGTCCCCCTCCTCCGGCTCCTCCCTGTAGCAGTAGCCCACCCGGCAGCCGTCCACCAGGATGCGGTCAGTGGCGAAGCAGCCCTGGGGGCCCTCCCCGTCATAGAGGTGCCGGAGCTCCCGCTGGGGGATGGCGAACTCCTTCTGGGGGCGGTCGGAGAGGACGCTGGGGCGGTCCACGTCCACCGTCTCCAGGTCCTCCTCGGGAAAGAGGTCCAGCAGCTCTCCGGCACTGTGGGAGAGCTTGAAGTCCATCTCCTCCTGATACAGAGGGAGGAGCTGATAGAAATTTACCTCATCGCCGCCGGAGAGGGGACAGACCGACGCCTCCTGGGGGAAAGCACCGGGGTTGACCAGCATGATGCCGTTGAAGCGGGTGTTTTCCGCAAAGGGGGAGCCGTCCGGGTTGGCAATGGTATGGCCCCAGCCCAGCCAGCTGTCCTCGTTGATGGGCAGGCGGGCCAGGATTTTCAGCCAGCGGATGGGCCAGTACCACGCCTCGCCCTCTTCGCCCACCTTCCAGTCGGGGGGCAGGCAGATAAACAGCTCAGCCCGCTCCAGCTTCTGGCCGGCCAGATCCTCCGGCACGTTCATGGCGTGGGCCCCCATGCCGTGGGTCATCAGGATATAGTAGTTCCGCTCCGGGCTTGGGGGGATGATGTAGATGTCCACATGGATATTGGGGGAGACGATCTCGTGGAACACGTTCTCCGACGATCCGAAATAGGTGTGGATATGCTGGTCCACGGTGTCCCAGTCCTCCTGGCCGTACACCTCGGGACAGCACTGCTTGGCGGCGATGTACTTCTGGCACTGGCGGATGAACTCAGGGGCATCCGGGTCCTGGGGGGCCAGCTCTGCCGCCCGCTGGAAGTGGGGCAGGGCTTCCTCTTCACGGTCCAGATAGAACAGGGCGTAGCCCAGCCGGTAGTGCCACAGGGGGTCCTCCTGTCCCTGGTCTGCGATGGACTCCAGAAGGGAGACGGACTTTTCCAGCGGCCCGGCCTCCTCGGGCCCGGCCAGGTTGTTGTAGGCCCGGGCCAGCTGGCAGGTGAGCTCATAGCCCCGCTCCGGCTGGGGGATGGCCTCGATGGCGTCGATGATCCGCTGATATTGGTCCTCCTCGTGCCAGCGCTGAAGCTGGCCGAGCAGTTCCGTATCCAGGTCCTCCATATTTGGAACCTCCTTCTTCTGACTCTGTCCGGCGCCGGATGTCAGGCCAGACTGGCCAGATAGGCGGCCGGGCCGCTCTCGTACAGGTCACCCCCGTGGGCGTCCAGGATAACGGTGAGGGGGAAGTCCTCCACCTCCAGACGGCGCACCGCCTCACAGCCCAGGTCCTCCCAGCAGATGACCTCCAGCTCCTTCACGCTGGCGGCCATCAGGGCCCCGGCACCACCCAGGGCGGCCAGGTAGACCGCCCCATTGCGGACCACCGCATCCTTCACGGCCTGGTCCCGCTTGCCCTTTCCGATCATGATGAGCTGGCCCAGGTCCAGCAGGCGGGGGGAGTAGGCGTCCATCCGGCCGCTGGTGGTGGGACCGGCGGAGCCGATGACCTGACCGGGGCGCTCCGGAGTGGGGCCCACATAGTAGACGGCGGAGCCCTCCACGGGGAAGGGCAGGGAACCCCCGGTGTCCAGCAGCTCCATCATCCGCTTGTGGGCGGCATCCCGGGCGGTGTAGACGGCCCCAGACAGGAGCACGGTGTCACCGGTCCGCAGGGGGGCGAGGTCCTCTCTTGTAACGGGGGTTCTGAGTTTATATTGCATGGAAATCCCTCCCAAATGGCTTGGTCGATATTTTAGATGGGTATTACAGATGATCCAGCAGAAAACGGTGGACCGTATCCGCAATCTCTTTGGGGCGCTGGCGGTATAGATCATGGGGGAGCTCAAACAGATGGAAAGAGGAGGTGGAAAAAGCAGAGAGATAATTCCTCGCACACATCCGCCATTCTTCTTTGGGAAGAGGAGTGCCTTTGCCGTTGGAAAGCAGAAACAGCGTGGGGACAGAGGCAGGCGGTCCCTCCTGACGTATCTGACGGATGCTGTGGGGAAGGGCTTTTGCCTCGTTGATCCAGACGATGCTGGCAAAGTTCCGACGGGCGGCGGGCACCAGGTCCTTCCGAACTGAGGCGGGACAACGCCTCAGCAGAGAGTGGGAAGCGAGCTGGAAAAGTATGGCTCGCTTCCAGTCGGGGCGGCCCAGATGTTCCAGATGGTGCAGGACAGAGGCAAGATCCATGTTCTGATAGGCATCGGGAGTGGCGGGGTCCAGTCCCACAAGGGCGGAAATCTCCTCTGGATATTTAGAGGCCCAGTGCAGTGCCTCCAGAAACCCCATGCTGTGGGCCGCCAACACCACTGGAAAAGGGTGCTTCAGTGCGGCCAATACCCTGCGGTACTCCTCCACCACGGTGTCCACATCCCGGGGGGCCTCGGTCAGATCACTGAATCCATAGCCGAATTTGGAGGGGATCAGGACGGAGTACCATTCTCTCAGGGCATCGGCCAGAGGGGCGTATTCCAGTCCAGGGAAGAGGATATTGGAGCCGGACAGGATCACAAGTGTGACCGGCCCTGATCCCCCAGAGGATACCTGGAAGGCCCGGCCGCCTACAGCTACCATTTGCTCGTCCATGACAACACCTCCATGGGCGGTCAGAGCTGGGCGGAGGCCCGGCGGGTCACATGGCAGCTCACATTCACCGCCACGGGCAGGCCGGCCACGTGGGTGGGGGCGGTCTCGATGGACAGGCCCAAACAGGTGGTCCGGCCGCCGAAGCCCTGGGGGCCGATGCCCAGGGCATTGATTTCCTCCAGCAGCTCCTCCTCCAGCTGGGCATAGAAGGGGTCGGAGTTGGGCTGGTCGATGGGGCGGAGCAGGGCATGCTTGGCCAGACAGGCCGCCTTGTCAAAGGAGCCGCCGATGCCGATGCCCAGCACGATGGGGGGACAGGGGTTGGAGCCGGCCAGGCGCACCGTCTCCACCACGAATTTTTTCACGCCCTCCACCCCGTCAGCGGGCTTGAGCATCCCCAGGCGGCTCATGTTCTCCGAGCCGAAGCCCTTGGGAGCCACGGTGATCCGGCACCCGTCCCCAGGCACCAGCCGGAGGGTGATGGCGGCGGGGGTGTTGTCCTCTGTGTTCACCCGGCGCAGGGGATCACCCACGATGGACTTGCGCAGATAGCCCTCGCCGTAGCCCCGGCGGACCCCCTCGTGGACGGCCTGCTCAAAGTCGCCCTGGATGTGGACCTCCTGGCCCAGCTCCACAAACACACAGGCCATCCCCGTGTCCTGACAGACAGGCAGTTCTTCCCGCTCCGCAAGCTCCAGATTGTCCCACAGCAGGCCCAGGGTCTCTTTGGCAAGAGGCCAGGGCTCCTCCCGGCGGGTGCGGTCCAGGGCGGAGACGATGTCGGGGGGCAGGTGAGTGTTGGCTTGGATACACAGCTTTGCCACCGCGTCGGTGACGGCGGCGGCGGAAATGGTACGCATACAGACGCCCTCTTTCTTCGGGTTTTCTCCATTGTACCAAATTTCGCAGAGAGGGGAAAGGGCTGGACGAAAAAAATGCCCCGCCGCAGGCGGGGCATCCTGTTCTTGTGGTGTGAACGGGCGGGAAATTTGCAAAGAATGTCCGTAGCTGCGCTGACCAAAAGATCAAAAGTGGAAGGAAAATACAGCGTGAATGGTCTGGATAGGACCGGACCGGCCGGTATAGGAGGAGCCGCCATAGCTGGAGATAGAGGCAAATGGGTAGTGGAGCCAATGGGTCTGGTGGCGGAGAAAGACGCTCCAGGTGTCAGTATAGGACCACTGCTCCGGGCTGGAGAAGTGAATGTCAGAAGGCTGGGGCATCTGGCTGGCGTCCACCGTGTAGGCCAGGTAGCCCCGCAGATTTTCCGCCTGAGCGGGAATGGAGAAGGCTATCCAGGGATAATAGCGCAGGTGGCCGCCCAACCGCTCCAGCTCCATTCTGGTGGTGTCTATAAGTGGGTAGACATATGGATGCTCTTCCACATATTCCGCCGTCTCCCCGCCGGCCAGCCGGACCCGGGGAGAGGCACACCAGAGCTGTCCCTCCTCGTGCCATAAAAGCCGTCCGGCATAGTCTGTCGTAGGGTACTGGCCGGAAGGGGACACGGAGAACTGCTCCTGAAGACGGAGGCGGGGAAGGACTGAATACCGGAACCAGTGGATCTGCCGAACCTGTCCCTCCGGGAGAAAGATGAGCCAGGAGGACAGCTCTGCTATTCCGTCAGTCAGAGCTTGAGCAGGAAAGGGGGTGTCCGTCTCCGTCCCAGGCCCCTCCGGATCATACCAGAAGACCCCTGATACTGCCGAAGCGTCCGCACACCGCTCCAGTTCCGCGGCATCCAGTGCAGCGGCAATGTCCTCCGGCAGCCCCAGAGAGACCAGCTGGGCCTGGACAGCCGCCTGCTCCGGGGTGAGGAGCGCGGCAGGTTTGCCGGAAGTTGGGATATGTCCACTGACCCATAGCGCGATGGGCAGGGAGAGGAGGACGGCGGCAAAGCTGCCCGCCAGGACAGTGCGGGAAGAGAGACGGACAGGGACAGGGGAGATGTGGTAACCAAATCCGGATAGAGTTTCGCTCTGACGATAGATACAGATCAGAAAACGGAGCTCCAGCAGGATCATGAAAATGGGCCGGCCATAGTAGAGCCACTCGTTGGTGATGGAGAGACCGAGCAGGCCAGGCTGAGAGGCGGGGACCAGCTGGTCCCACAGTGCCACAGCCAAGGCCAGCAGGTGGCAGAGAAGGCCCTGGCCCAGCCAGTCACGGGGCAGATTTTCTGTCCCGGAGGAGAGAAAGACTGCCCGGGTCCCCCGCCACAGGGCCAGCAGCATGAGCAGGGAGGCCCCTTGAAGCAGCCAGGTAAGGGTCCCGTCCACAGCGGGAGACGCCGCAAGCATCGCCATCACAGGCGTGGCGGCGAGCACGTCGAGGGCCATATGGGACGCCAGCAGAAGGGCGGACAACAGCCAGCCGAGACGGAACCAGCGGTTCTCAAGGCGGAGGGAGCGGTAGCCCAGATACACTAGGACAGCGCCCAGCAGCGGGAGGAGATATTGCAGATAGAAGAACTGGAACCGGAAAGTGAGCAGGGCCGTTCCCACTACGATACGGTCCATAGCGGGGCGCCACGGGGTGAAGCGCGGCAGCTCGGCGGGCGGGATCTGAGAGAGCTCCTCCATGATATGGCGGTCAAAGTCGTCTGTTCGCATCACAGCTCACCTCCCAGCAGATGTTGCAGCTTTTTCCGCAGGCGGTAGAGCCTGCCCTCCACCGCCCGCTCCGTCACCCCGAGCTCTGCCGCGATCTGGGCGGTGGACTGAAGGTAGTAATACTTGCGGTAAAACAGCAGATAGTCCCTCCGGCTCAGTGAGGAGAGCGCCCGGGACAGTTCGTTGGCCCGCTCCTGGCGGAGCGGGGCCTCCTCCGGGCCGGGGAGAGGGTCGGGGTGGTCCTCTTCCAATGATCGCGTGCGCGCCTCCTGCCGCCGGCGGGCCCGCAGCCGGTCATAGGCCGCGTTCCGGCAGAGCGCGGTGATCCAGGCGGCGGGAGAGGCGCGTCCGGGGTCATAGAGCAGGCGGCGTTCCCACAGCTTAGCCCGGACCTCAGCGAGGCAGTCCTCCCGGGCGTGGACGTCAGAGAGGATGCCCCGGACGATGTAGTCCATCATGGGGCCGTATTCCGACAGAAGGGGTTCCATGGCGGCGGGGTCGCCGTCACGGAGCCGCTCCAACCAGTTGACAGGGTCCAACCGACTCACCTCCCTGAGTTTTCTTCTATCTCAAGATACGCCGAAGGGGCGGAAATCCCACGAAAAAAGATGCGGCCCTCTCATGAAAGAGGGCCGCATCCGCTGACAGGGGAAAGGGCCGCCGCCAGCTCACTGATGGATACCGCGGTTCTGGTCGCCCTCGGGATTGACGCCGAACTCGTAGTCGTTGCCGGGGAGGATGGCGTTGAGCAGGATGCCCGCCAAGGCGGCGATGGCCAGGCCGGTGAGCGTGATGGAGGTGCCGGCCACGGTGAAGGTGATGCCGCTGGAGAAGCCCAGGCCGCACACCAGGATGACGGCGGCGATGATGAGGTTGCGGGACTTGGTCAGGTCCACGTTGTTCTCCACGATGTTGCGCACGCCGATGGCGGAGATCATGCCGTAGAGAATGAAGGACACGCCGCCCACGATGGCGGAGGGCATAGAGCCGATGATGTCGGCCATCTTGGGAATAAAGGAGAGCACGATGGCATAGACGGCCGCCAGACGGATGACCCGGGGGTCATGGACCTTGGACAGGACCAGGACGCCGGTATTCTCGCCATACGTGGTGTTGGCGGGGCCGCCGAACATGCCGGCCAGGGAGGTGGCGATGCCGTCGCCCACCAGGGTGCGGTGCAGGCCGGGCTCCTGAATGAAGTTCTGACCCACGGTGGCGGAGATGGCGGACATGTCGCCGATGTGCTCCATCATGGTGGCCAGGGCGATGGGGGCCATCACCAGGATAGCGGTGAGGTCAAACTTGGCCATCTGGAAGGGGGGCAGGCCCAGGATGCTGGCCTCGCGCACGGCGGTGAAATCGATGAGGGGGATGGCCTCTCCTGCGGCGTTCAGCACAGTGACGCCGCAGGCGTTCATGATGAGGGCGGCGATATAGGAGACCACCACGCCCATCAGAATGGGGATGATCTTGAACATCCCCTTCCCCCAGATGTTGAAGATGATGATGGTGGCCAGGGCGATCAGGGCCAAAGGCCAGCAGGTGGAGGCGTTGCTCACCGCGGAGGGGGCCAGGGTCAGGCCAATGCACACGATGATGGGGCCGGTGACCACCGGGGGCAAGAAGCGCATGACCTTCTTCACGCCCACCAGGCGGATGACCAGGGCCAGCGCCAGGTAGAGCAGGCCGGCAACCACGATGCCGCCGCAGGTATAGGCCAGCTTATCCTGGGGAGACATGTCCGCATAGATGCCGGTGTTCAGGTTGGCCATGGTGCTGAAGCCGCCCAGGAAGGCAAAGGAGGAGCCCAGAAAGGCAGGCACCCTGAATTTGGTGCACATATGGAAGAACAGGGTGCCGATGCCGGCAAAGAACAGAGTGGTCTGGATGTCCAGGGGCAGACCGTACTGCTGGACCAGGATGGGGACCAGGATGGTAGCGCCGAACATGGCGAACATGTGCTGGAGGCCCAGCACCAGCATCTTGGGGGTGCCCAGCTTCCGGGCGTCGCGGATGGGTTCGTTTGGATTCATGGATAAAACTCCCTTCTCACTTTCTCTGACACACAAAAAAAGACAATCACACCGGTGATTGCCCGCCTGCGGAACAGAAGAGAGGCCCCCAAACCCGATACAGCGACCCGTACAGCACGGTCATGGACCTCTCCTCCCTTCCATTTCCGAACAATCATACCAGAAGAGCGGGAGACACGCAAGTCTTATTGCCGAATTTCGTCTTTTTTTCCGGAATCACCAAAGGAGGGCCCGGGTGGGGGAACAGGTTGGAGGTTGTGTTGATTGACAACGTATGGGGGATACGATACAATAAAAACGATTTTTTTCTTGGGGCGGCGGGCTATCCGGCCCGGGACCGCCTGACAGATTTGAAAAAGGAGCGTCTGCCCGTGAAAAAGCCCTTTGTCACCCTGGAGCAGCTCCAGGCCATCACAGAGCAGTATCCCACCCCATTCCACCTGTACGACGAAAAGGGAATCCGGGAGAATGCCCGCCGCCTGTACCAGGCTTTCTCCTGGAACCCCGGCTACCGGGAGTTCTTCGCCGTCAAGGCCACCCCAAACCCCCAGATCCTGAAGATCCTGCGGGAGGAGGGATGCGGCGTGGACTGCTCCTCCCTCACCGAGCTGATGATGTCCGACCGCTGCGGCTTCCGGGGAGAGGAGATCATGTTCTCATCCAACGACACCCCGGCGGAGGAGTTTGCCCTGGCCTCCCAACTGGGGGCCACCATCAACCTGGACGACATCACCCACATCGACTTTCTAAAGGACACCATCGGATCCATTCCAAAGCGGATCTCCTGCCGATACAACCCAGGCGGGACCTTCACTCTGGGGGAGTCTGAGGAGGGCTTCCAGGTCATGGACAACCCGGGGGACGCCAAGTACGGCATGACCCGGGAGCAGCTGACCCAGGCTTTCCGCCGGCTGAAGGAGCTGGGGGCGGAGGAGTTCGGCATCCACGCCTTCCTGGCCTCCAACACCCTGTCCAACGACTATTACCCCGCCCTGGCCCGGATTCTGTTCCGGGTGGCTGTGGAGCTGAAGGAAGAGACAGGCTGTCACATCACCTTCATCAACCTGTCCGGCGGCGTAGGGGTGCCCTACCGCCCGGAGCAGCCCGCCAACGACATCGCCGTTATCGGGGAGGGGGTGCGCCGCGCCTATGAGGAGGTGCTGGTCCCCGCCGGGATGGGAGATGTGGCCATCTGCACCGAGCTGGGCCGCTTCCTGCTGGCACCCTACGGCTGTCTGGTCACCCGGGCCACCCACGAGAAGCACATCTACAAGGAGTACATCGGGGTGGACGCCTGCGCAGCCAACCTGATGCGGCCCGCCATGTATGGGGCCTACCACCACATCACCGTCATGGGCAAGGAGGACGCCCCCTGCGACCACAAGTACGACGTTACCGGGGCCCTGTGCGAGAACAACGACAAATTTGCGGTGGACCGGATGCTGCCCAAGATCGACATGGGTGATCTGCTGGTCATCCACGACACCGGCGCCCATGGACACGCCATGGGCTACCAGTATAACGGCCGGCTGCGCTCCGCCGAGGTGCTGCTGTGCCAGGACGGCTCCACCCGCCTGATCCGCCGGGCGGAGACCCCGGAGGACTACTTTTCCACCGCAGTGTGGGAGTGAGCTCCCCAGACCACAGATCGAGAGACAGGACCGCCGCGCGTGCCGCGGCGGTCCTGTATTTGAGTGCTTCTTGTTGAGGTGATTTTGTTGCATATCCTGACTGAACTCAGCCTGATCTTTGCCCTGTGCCTGGCGGGGGAGGGGATCGCCGCCCTGCTTCCGGTGGCCTTCCCCGCCAGCGTCATCAGCATGCTGCTGCTCATGGCCCTGCTCTTGACCGGCGTGGTCAAGGAGCGGCGGATCCAGACAGTCTCCCGCTTCCTGGTGACCAACATGGGGCTGTTTTTCATCCCCTCCTTAGTGGGGACCATGGAATATGTGGAGGTCCTGAGGGCCCAGGCCCTGCCCTTTCTGGCCGTTACCTTTCTGACTACGCCGGTGGTCTATCTGGCGGCCGCCTGGACGGTCCAGCTGCTGATGCGGCGGAGCAGAAAGGAGGCAGGGCGTCATGTTTGAAGCGGTGACTTCCTCCCCGTTTTTCGGGTTAGCCCTCACCCTGGGGTGCTGGTGCCTGGGGGTGGAGCTCCAGAGACGGACAGGACTGCTGATCTGTAACCCAGTGCTGGTGGCCTCCCTGCTGGTGATCGGGGCGCTGACAGTATTACGCGTCCCCCTGGAGTGCTACAATGCCGGCGGCGGGCTGGTAAAGCTGATGCTGGGCCCGGCCACCGCGGTGCTGGCCCTGAATATCTATCAACAGCGGCAGGTGCTGCGGGAACACTTTCTCCCCGTGTTGGCAGGGTGTCTGGCGGGCAGCGCCGCCAGCATGGGCTCCGTGCTGCTGCTGTGCCGGCTGTTCCGCGCCGAGGAGATGCTTGCTGCCTCCATGCTGCCTAAGAGTGTCACCACAGCCATCGCGCTGGGCATCTCGGAGAGCGGGGGAGGCATCCCCGGCATCACCGCGGCCGCCGTGGTCATCACGGGAGTGGAAGGAGCCATGCTGGCCCCTCTGTTTGCCAGATGCTTCCGCATCACCGACCCGGTGGCGGAGGGGGTAGCCATAGGCGCCAGCAGCCACGCCGTGGGTACCTCCAAGGCCCTGGAGATCGGCCCCCTCCAGGGGGCCATGAGTTCCATCGCCATCTGCGTGTGTGGGATCTTCACCTCAGTGCTGGCGCTGTTCTTCTGAAGAAGGCAGCGGAGCTGGACACAGAGAGGATAGATAAGAAAGCACAGAAGGCCGCCGGCATCGCCGGCGGCCTTCTGCTGTTTATTTGCCTTGAGATCAGTCCAGTACGATATAGTCCAGGGAGACATAGCCGATAGCGGCCTGGCCGGACTGAGTGAGGTAGGAGACGTGGAGCCAGCCGTCTTCCGGCGGAGCGAGGAGGATGACCCTGCCTCCTTCCCGCAGATAGCCCACCACAGAGTGGGAGGTGCTGGGGCCGGAACGGACGTTCAGGCCGTTCTCCGCCCCGCGGACGGTGCCGGCGGAGGCGGCGGTGTCGCAGAGGACCACAGCGCTGGTGCAGGCGTCCCCGCAGGAGGCGGTAATGGTGACGCTCACCTGCCCGCCGGTGGTGTTCAGGTTGGTGATGGTGCCGTCGCTGGTGACTGGCGCCACAGTGGGCACGCTGCTGGTCCAGACGACGGTGCCGGCGGCTCCCTCAGGGGAGAGCGTGGGGGTGAAGTGATAGCTGGAGCCGGCCTGGAGGGTCAGTTCGCCGGTGTCCAGGGTGATGCCCTCCACGGGGACAGCGGGCTCCTCCGGCTGGCTGGTCTGTCCCGGGTCCTCCGGCTGGTCCGGATCAGCAGTTTGGCCCGGGCCCTCTGCCTGGCCGGGGTCGGCGGTGCCGCCCGGCTGAGGGTCCTTCTCCGGCTGGACCAGGTCGCCGGGGTCCAGATCGGCAGGAGGCGTATAGTTGGACAGCTTATACAGCAGAGCGGCCATCTCAGCGCGGGTGAGGAAAGCCTGAGGATTCAGGTTGCCGTCGGTGTCGCCGCCCACGATCTGATAGGCCACCAGGGTGGCAGCGTGCTGGGCAGCCCAGTCGGAGAGGGAGGCGCGGTCGCCGAACTGATCCAGAACGGTGAGAGCGCCGGGCTGGCAGGTGATGCCCAGGAGAGGCAGGGCCTGGTTCAGAATGGTGAAAGCCTGCTCCCGGGTGACATCAGAGGCGGGAGCCAGGGTGCCATCCCCCACGCCGGTGGCCAGACCGTTGGCCTGGGCCCAGGACACAGCGGTGTAGTAGTAGTCGGAGGGGGATACGTCAGTAAAGGAGGCGGGGGAGGTGACGGCCGGCTTACCCGCCGCGCCGTAGAGCATCAGCAGAAAGTCGCCCCGGCGGATGTGCAGGTCAGGGCCGAACTCAGTGTCCGAGATGCCGCCCACCAGGCCGTTGGCATAGCAGTAGTCCACGGCGGTGTAGGCCCAGTGCCCCTCGGGCACGTCCTCGTGGGAGTTCTCCAGGGAGACCATGATGGTCTGGCTCTGCCCGCCGGCAGAGGCGGTGAGGGTTCCGGAGGCGCCCCCGGGGCCCTCAGCGGTGAACAGTCCGTCCTCGGTGATGGAGCCGATGCTGCCCTCCACCGTCCAGGAGATGGCTCCCACGTCCCGCATGGCAGCCCGGGACCAGTAGGTACCCTGGGCAGTGAGCTGGACCTGGTCTCCAGGCTCCAGGGTGAGGGAGGTGAGGGCGTCGGTGCTGTTCTCCCGGGAGACGGTGAGGCCGGTGAGATGGTCCACTACGTGGATCTGGGCGGTGCCCTCCACATCCAGATCCGGGGACCAGAGCTCCAGGGTATCGGTGCCCGCGTCACTGCCGGCGGTGTAGATGTTGTCCTCCACCCGGCCCAGGTCGTCCAGGGAGGAGATCTCCACCTCGCCTGGGTCATCCCGAAGGATGTTCAGACCGCTGTCCAGCACGGCCGTCTCCCCCAGGTCCACAGAGGTGCCGGTGAGGACCACCAGCCCGTCATTTTTCAGCACCAGCCGGTCCGGATCGCCGTCACCCTCATCCCGGGAGACCAGGAGCAGGTAGGTGGCGCAGGCCCGGGGCTTGCCATCGGAGGGGATGTTGACGATGGAGGGGCCCTCTTGGCCGGGGACCCAGACACTGATGGCGGTGGAGCCGCCGCCGTCCAGGTTGACCGCCCAGACGCAGCCCTGGGAGAGCATCTCCTCCGCCAGATCCAGCTGGCTCAGTCCGCCGGAGTAGCCGCTCCTGCGGCCGTCCACAGCGTACAGGACCAGGGTGCCGTCCTCCCGCACGCCCAGGGCGGAGCGGGGGTCGCGGCCCTTTTCCACATAGGTCCAGGCAGTGGAGTCAGTGATCTGTCCGTCCCGGACCATCACATCGCCCACGCCGCTGGCCCACTGGGCGTCCTCGAGGGTGGAGGAGGTGCAGTCGGTGTGGAGGGTGACCCGGTCGCCCACCTGGAAGCTCTGGAATACGGACTCCAGGCCGCCGGCGTCGGCGGCAGTCAATATGTACTCGTTCTCGCCAATGACCACTGAGGTGTCGGTGCGGAGCAGCTCAGTGACCTCCAATTCCAGACGGCCGGAGACGGAGAGGGTGTCGTCGGGATCGGTCAGCTCCATGCGCACCATCCAGCCGGGGGTGCTGGTGTGGGTGGAGACGGTGGAAAAATCGTAGTTGAACAGGTAGAGCCCGCCGGAGTCGGCCCGGTATTTGTTCAGGTGGGTCAGAACGGTCTGGCCTCCGGTGGACTCGTTGGTGAGGGTGAGGGTGACCTGGGGCTGCTCTACCAGCTCCACCTCACCGTCGGTGATGACCACGGCGGCCTCGGCCTCCGGGCTGGATTTATAAATGCCGTCCTCAATGGAGATGCCCAGAGGCACACCGGTGGAGGGAGCAAAGAAGTCGGTATTGATGGCGCCCAGCACGTGGTAGCCCAGGCTCTGGGCATAGCTGACCGCCAGATTGATGGAGCCGGCCCCGTAGGCGGTGCCGGATGCCTGGAGGAAGATGGGCTCCACCTCCCGGCTGTCCGGAGAGAGTTCCAGGGAGAAGCTCTCCACCCGGCCCGCGGCGGAGTGGCTGGTGATGGTGTTGGAATAGGTCAGGCCGTCAGCCAGCTCCCGGGTGGTGCGCAGCTGGGGGGAGCCTGCGGCGGCGTAGGCCGAGGGCAGTGCCAGCAGCAGCGCCAGCGTCAAGGCGGTGAGGCGGCGGGCAGCTTGGGTGAAATGACGATGTTTCATGGATACTCCTTTTCACATGGTTAGGACAGGTGGTGGGGACAGCAAAACTAATTCCTTATTATAGCAGTGGAGCAGGGCACTTTCAATGGAAAAAAGTGTACAGATTTCGGGAAAATGTGAACATCCTATGAACACACGGGCCAACGGTTGAAAAAGTCGGAGGGGTGGTGTAAAATAAAACGATTTTATTGGGGATCCATAGGAGGTGGCGCGATGGAGGAGCGGCAGGACCATGCCACACGGACCATCAGCATCGTGATGATCATCGCCCTGGTGGGCAAGGTGCTGGGGCTGTACCGGGACCATCTGCTGGCGGTTTACTACGGGACGGGGATGGCGGCTAACGCCTTCAATACAGCCAGCCGGATCCCCAGGGTGTTTTTTGACGCGGTGTTCGCCTCCGCTATCTCGGCCTGCTTTATCCCGGTGTTCAGCGAGTATCTCACCCGGAAGGGGCGGGAGCCGGCCTTCCGCTTCGCGGGCTGCTTCATCACCGTGATGGGGCTGCTCTCTGCGGTCCTTTCGGTGCTGGGCATCCTGTTCGCGGGGCCCCTGGTCAGCCTGTTTGCCGACGGATATGATGCCCAGACGGCGGAGCTGGCCGTCTCCCTCACCCGGGTGATGTTCCCCACGGTGCTGTTCACCGGGGTGGCCTTCTCCTTTGTGGGAGTGCTCCAGTCCCTGGGGGAGTTCAATGTCCCTGCCCTGATCAGCGTGGTGTCCAACCTGGTCATCATTCTCTATTACCTGACGCTGGACCAGCAGTTCGGCATCTACGGCCTGGCCGTTGCCTTTCTGGTGGGCTGGTTCCTCCAGGCGGCGGTCCAGGTGCCCTCACTGCGCCGGCTGGGCTTCCGCTACCGGCCGGGACTGGAGCCGCGCTCCGAGGGGATGCGGAAGGTCTTTGCCCTGATGCTGCCAGTGATGGTCTCCACCTGGGTGCAGCCCATCAACCTGACTATCAACTCCAAGTTCGGGTCCCGACTGTACGAGGGGGCCGGAGTGTCCGCCATCGAGTTTTCCACCAACTTGTATCTGGTGATCGCCGGGGTGTTCGTCCTGTCCGTCACCAATGTGATCTTTCCCAAGCTGTCCCGCCTCACCGGCCGGGAGCAGGAGGGGGAGTTCCGGGAGACGCTGCGGACCACCCTGCACGGCTGTCTGTTCTTCGTCCTGCCCATGTCGGCGGGGTTGATGGTGCTCTCCCGCCCGCTGATCTCCTTTATTTATGGAGGAGGCGCTTTTGATGATTTTTCCGTCTCCATCACCTCCCAGGGACTATTCTGGGTCTCGCTGGGGATGACGGGATACGCGGTCCAGAATATCCTCAGCCGGGCCTACTTCGCCCGGCAGAAGGGGAAGGTGCCCCTGGCGGCCGGTGCGGCCTCCATCCTGGTCAATGTCCTGCTGTGCATGGCGCTGGCCCAGAGGATGGGGGTGGCTGGTCTGGCCCTCTCCTCCGCTGTATCCTCCACCGTCTACGCCCTGTTGCTGGACATCCCCCTGGAGCTGCGGGGGGAGGGGGTCCTCAGCCGGAGTTTCCTGCTGGACCTGGGGAAGATGGCGCTGGCCACCGCGCTGATGGCGGTGGGCGCCTGGGCGGTGGCCGGCCTGATAGAGGGCCTGCTGCCCGGCAAGGCGGGGGAGCTGCTCACCCTGGGGGCTTCGGCGGCGGCTGGTGTGGCCGTCTACTTCCCGGCGGCGGTGCTGCTGAGATTGGACGAGGGGCAGCTGGCCCTGAAGATGGTGAAACGAGTGTGGAAACGAGGCTGATGCAATGAATCGAGCGATAGAGATCTGGAACAGCAGCATACTGGGGCGGGTGCTCACCGCCATCTGTCTGTGGTTCAGCGGACAGTGGCAGAGAAGTCGGGTGGTCCGGGCCTTCGTGGCCCCAATGGCGGGCCGGCAGGCGGCGGAATCCAGTGTCTTTTTCCGACTGTGGGACCTGATCCGGGGCGGGCTGTGCGCCCTGTACCGCAGGCTGGGACTGGAGCGCCTGTTCGGGGGGAGCATCTTTTTGTGCCTGACCCTCTGGTGTTCTGCGGCGGTGGTGCTGGCCCCCCTGCTGCCCACTATGGCGGTACTGGCTCTGGCGGCGGTGGCCTTCGCCTCCCTGGCACTGAATCTGGTCCGGGACCGGGCACGGCCCCTGGCCTACTCCCCGGTCAACCGGTATATCCTGCTGTACGCGGCGGTGTATCTGGCGGCCACGGCCACCTCCGTCACGCCCCGGCAGAGCCTGTTCCCCGGCCTGCTGATGGTCTTTTTCATGGTCTTCGCCTTGGTGGTGGAGAACGCCGTGGACAGCTGGGAGCGGGCGGAACAGCTGGTGTTTCTCATGGTGCTGGCGGGAGGCGTGGTGGCTCTGCTGGGCGTGGGCCAGTATGTGCTGGGCGCCACGGGGGATGCCGCCTGGGTGGACAGCGACATGTTCTCCTCGGTCACCATCCGGGTCTACTCCACCCTCCAGAACCCTAATGTGCTGGCCGAGTATCTGATTTTGATGATCTCCCTGGGCGGGGCGGCCCTGCTCACCGCCAAGGGGACCGGGAAACGGCTGGTGCTGCTGGCCTGCTGCGGGGTGATGTGCCTGTGCATGGTGCTCACCATGTCCCGCGGCGGCTGGCTGGGCCTGCTGATCGCGGGGATGATCTTTTTGGTGCTCCTCAACCCCCGGGTGCTGGTGCTGGCGCCGGTGGTGCTCCCAGTGGCGCTGGTGGCCCTCTACTTTGTGCTGCCGGATACCGTCATCAGCCGCTTCACCAGCATCGGAAACCTGGAGGACACCTCCACGTCCTACCGGGTGTCCATCTGGATGGGCACCATAGCCATGCTGAAGGACTACTGGCTGTGCGGCATCGGGCCGGGCACCGGGGCTTTCAATCTGGTCTACCCGGCATACAGCTACAATGCAGCCAATGCTCAGCACGCCCATAACCTCTTTTTGCAGATCATGTCGGACGGCGGCGTGGTGGCCCTGGTGGTGTTCCTGCTGATCATCTTCATTTTCTGCCGGGTGATCTGCTCGGCACTCTCCCGGAACCGGAGCTGGCGGGCCCGGTGCTATCTGGCCGGCGCCATCGGCGGCGTGGGCGGGTTCATGGCCCAGAGCATGACCGACTACACATTTTATAACTACAGGGTGGCCCTGCTCTTCTTCGCGGTGCTGGCCCTGGGAGCCAGCTTTGCCCGGCTGGCGGAACAGGAGGTGGAGGACCGGTGAATACCATTTTACAGGTCATCAGTGACACCAATATCGGCGGCGGCGGCCGCAGCCTGCTCAACTATCTGAGCTGTCAGGACCGCAGCCAGTTCCAGTCCCAGGTGGTGCTCCCACGGGGCAGCGCCCTGAAAGGACCTGTAGAGGCGCTGGGGGTGCCGGTCCATGAGATCGACGCCATGGCGGACCGGTCCATGGATCTGTCGGCGGTGGCTCCCCTGCGCCGGGTCATCCGGGCGGTGGACCCGGATCTGGTCCACACCCACGGTTCCATGTCCGCACGGATGGCTGCCCGGCTGTGCGGCAAAAAGGTGATCTACACCAAGCACTGTGTCTTCCCCCTGGGGCGGGTGATGGGCAGCCCGGTGGGCCGTCTGGCGGGCCATGTGCTGGATGCCTGCCTGTCCGACGGGGCCATCGCAGTGAGCCCATCGGTGCGGGAGCTGCTGCTCCAGTCCGGCGTACCGGATCGGAAGATCCACGTGCTCTTCAACGGTGTGGCTCCCCTGGCGGCCCCTACGGAGGAGGAGCGGACCGCACTGCGGGCGGAGTACGGCTTTGGGCCGGAGGACTTCGTGGTGGGCATCCTGGCCCGGGTGGAGGAGTACAAGGGGCACAGCGTGCTGCTGGATGCGGCGGAGCAGCTGCTCAGTCAGGGCCGCCGGGTGAAGGTGCTGGTGGCCGGAGAGGGCAGGGCCGAGGCTGCCCTGCGGCTGCGGGCGGTGTCCTTCCCCCAGGGGACAGTGTTTTTTGCCGGCTTTATTGAGCGGGTGGAGCGGGCCCTGTGGGCCATGGACGCTCAGATCAACGCCTCCACCGAGAGCGAGGGGACCAGCCTCTCCCTGCTGGAGGGCATGAGCTTCGGCCTGCCCGCCGTGGTCAGCGATATCGGAGGCAACCCCCTGCTGATCCAGGACGGAGAGAACGGTCTGGTCTTCCCCAACCGGGACAGCCGGGCCCTGGCCGGCTGTGTGGCACGGCTGATGGATGACCCCGCCCTGCTGCGCAGGCTGGGAGAGGGAGCCAAACGGTCCTTTGAAGAAAACTATACCGGCGAGATCTTTGCCAAGCATGTGGAGGACGTCTACCGGGACGTCCTGAAAGGAGTATCTCATGGAACCAAATAAGCCGAAATTCCGCTTCCGACTGAACCTGTTTGACAGCATCGTCCTTGTACTGGCCCTGGCGGTGGGGGCATTCCTGGTGTGGAGCGCCATAAAGCCGGCGGCCGCACCGGCGGAAGGGGCCGTTTCCGCGGCAGGAACGGTGCAGTACACCATCCGATTTCAGAAGATGATCCAGGGAGTCAGCGAGCGGATCAAGCCCGGGGACCAGCTGGTGGACACCGTGAAGAACTACGAGCTGGGCACAGTGGTGTCTGTGGAGACAGTGCCGGCCCAGGCTCTGATCCAGGATCACGAGGACAAGGCCTTTGTCCTCGCCGGGATCGAGGGTTACGAGGACGCTTTGGTGACAGTGGAGGCCCCCTATACCGAGGGAGAGGACTCCCTCCTGCTGGGCGGAGGCTTCAAGCTGCGGGTGGGCGTGACCGCCTATGTCCGGGGCTCCGGCTATATGGGCAGCGGGCCCGTGGTTTCCATTGAGAGGGGGGAGCAGGGATGAAAAAGATCATCGACCGCAACGGCCGCCTGTTCGGCTTCATCAGCGTCATCGACCTGCTGGTCATCGTAGTGGTGGCGGTGATGGGCTTTGCCCTGTACACCAAGAACACCCAGATGGCCATCACCAGCACCAACACGGCGGACCAGACCATCACCTACCAGATCCTGGCCAGCGGGATACGGACCTATGTGGCCGAAGCAGTGCGGGAGGGCGACCAGCTCTTTGACCCGGACCGGAGCAGCGGCGGCACCCTGGGCACCATCACCGACATCCAGCTCATGCCCGGCACCAAGCTGGCCGAGTTTGACGACGGCACCGTGGCGGCCGCCACGGTGGAGGATGGCGTGGACATGCTGATCACCGTAGAGGGCACCGGCCTGGTGAGCGAGTCGGGGCGCTATACCCTGAATCGGGTGTATGAGCTGGGGGTCAACTCCTCCCGGACCTTCTGCACAAAATACGCGGAGTTCATCGGCACAGTGACAGAGATTTTTTAAAAAGGGGCGGCAGACATGAAGATCCTGATGGCCACTATGGGCCTGGATATCGGCGGAGCGGAGACCCATATCGTAGAGCTGGCCAAGGAGCTGAAGGCGGAGGGACACGACATCGTGGTGGCCTCCAACGGCGGTGTCTATGTCCCTGAGATCGTGGCCGCGGGCATCCGCCACTACCAGGTCCCCATGCACCGGCGGGACGCCGGATGCATGCTCCGCTCCCGAAAGCTGCTGAAGGAGATCATCCGTACTGAGAGGCCGGACGTGGTGCACGCCCACGCCCGCATCCCCGCCTTCCTGTGCGGCACCCTCCAGAGAACGATGAAGTTCCCCTTCGTCACCACCGCCCACTGGGTGTTCACCACCAAGGGCGGGCTGCGCTACCTCACCAACTGGGGGCAGCGGACCGTCGCCGTCTCCGATGACATCAAGGCGTATCTGATCCGGGAATACGGGGTGCCGGAGGAGCACATCTCTGTGACCATCAACGGCATCGATACAGAGAAGTTTTCTCCACAGACTTCCGGCCAGTCAGTGGTGGAGGAGTTCGGCCTGGACCGGTCCAGGCCGGTGGTCTCCTATGTGAGCCGGATGGACGAGGACCGGGCCCTGGTGGCCCGGCAGCTGATCCAGATCGCGGAGGAGCTGGACCGGGCGGTGCCCGGGGTGCAGCTGCTCATCGCCGGAGGGGGCAACGTGTTCCGGGAGCTGAAAGAGCAGGCGGAGGCGGTGAACGCCCGGATGGGACGCACCTGCGTGGTGATGACCGGCCCACGCACCGACATCAATCAGATCGTGGCAGCGGGGGACATCTTCGTAGGGGTGTCCCGGTCGGCGCTGGAGGCCATGTCCGCCGCCAAGCCCGTCATCGTGGCGGGAAACGAGGGGTATCAGGGCCTCTTCGGTCCGGAGAAGCTGGAGGAGGCCCGGCTGGGCAACTTCTGCTGCCGGGGACTGCCCATGTCCACTCCGGAGCGTCTGCTGGCCGATATGGCCGCCGTCCTGTCCCTCTCCCCGGAGCAGAAGGCGGCGGCGGGGGCCTACGGCCGGGAGGTGATCTTCCAGTATTACTCCGTGCGCCGGATGGCAGCGGACTGTCTGGCCATGTATGAGCAGGTGCGCCGCCGGAAGTACCAGGTGGTCATGAGCGGCTACTACGGCTTTTCCAACGCGGGGGACGACGCCATCCTGGAGGCCATCCACCAGAGCATTCTGGAGGCCAGTGGGGAGGTGGGGGTCACCGTGCTGTCCAACGACCCCCGCGAGACCCAGCGGCACTACGGCATGAATGCCATCCCCCGCTTCCGTTTCTGGAAGGTGTTCGGTGCCCTGCGCCGATGCGACGCTCTGCTGTCCGGCGGGGGCAGCCTGCTCCAGGACCGGACCTCCACCCGCTCCCTCCTCTACTATCTGTCCATCGTGCGCTGTGCCGAGTGGATGGGGAAGCCGGTGATGCTCTACGCCAACGGCATCGGGCCGGTGCAGAAGCCGGCCAACCGCCGCCGGGTGAAGCGGGCAGTGGAGCGGGCCGCTCTGGTGACCCTGCGAGACCACAGCTCCGCCCGGGAGCTGGTGGAGATGGGGGTGGAGCGCCCAGATCTCCACGTCACGGCCGACCCGGTGTTCAACCTGGATCCCGCCCCCAAGGAGCGGGCCGGGGAACTGCTCCGGTCCGCCGGGCTGGAGCGGGGCACTCCCTTCGCGGCGGTCTCGGTGCGGGACTGGCCGGATACGGGCAGCTTCGCCGGGGAGCTGGCCGCCCTGTGCGACCATCTCTACCGGACCTGCGGGATGGAGATCCTGTTCCTGATGATGCAGCCCTGCCGGGACCGGGCGGCCACCGCCCAGGTGCGGAGCGCTATGGAGTGCCCCTCCCATCTGCTGGACGCCCCCTGCACCCCAAGGGAGCTGATGGCCGTGCTGGGGGAGGGCAGGCTGTGTTTGGCTATGCGGCTGCACACCCTGATTTTCTCCGCCCGGATGGCGGTCCCTGTGCTGGGGTTGGTCTATGATCCCAAGGTGGCCAGCTATCTGAAGGAGCTGGACATGCCCTCCGCCGGTGATGTGCATCACTTCCGCCGGGAGGAGGCCATCGCCGCCGCGGACCGCCTGATGGCGGACTATGAGGGGAGCCTGGAACGCCTGCGGGTGAAATCCGCCGCCCTGAGCCGGGCGGCCCGGGAGAACGAGCGATTGCTGCTGGAGCTGCTGGAGAGGAAACAATAGAGCTTTTGACTGGAACGCGCGGCAGGAGCGGAGACGGGGGGCTCCGGCTTACCGAATCAGCTTGAACAAAAAAGATCCTTTCGCTTACGGGCGGCCCCGCGGGGCCGCCCGTAAATCGTTTTCAGGGATGAGACGGGCGAGCCTGTGCGGGCCTATGCAGGGTGTGCCGCTGCCCGCTCCGGAGTCCGATAGGGAAATCAGGCTCTTGACAAGAGAGGTTTATTGCGATAAACTTGCAGTGAAAGAGAGGTTTATTAGAATAAACCTAAAGGAGGACGGACGGTGGAAAAGCTGTTTGACGGGGAATACCGGCTGATGGAGGTGCTGTGGGAAAGTGCACCAGTGAATTCCACCCAGCTGGTGACTCTGTGCCGGGAGCAGCTGGGCTGGACCAAGAGCACCACCTATACGGTGCTGCGCAAGCTGTGCCGGAAGGGGGCGGCCAGAAACGAGCGCGCGGTGGTCACCCCGCTGCTGACCCGGGAGCAGGTCATCCGAGCCCAAGGGGAGGAGCTGGCGGTGAAGGCGGGGGGGATGGCCCCCTTCCTCAACGCCTTTTTCAGCGGGCGGAAGCTGACCATGGAGGAGGCACTGGAGCTGAAGGACCTGATCGACCAGCACACCTGGGAGGACTGACCGTGGACGGACTGAACACGTGGCTCACCATATTTTTGAATCACCTGAACGCGGGGCTGGCACTGGGGGTCGTCCTGGCCGTCCTGATCCTGCTGCGCCCTCTGCTCCTCCGGCTCCTCACCCCCCAGCAGCGGGTGGCAGTCTGGTATGTAGCGTGGAGCATCGGCATATTTGGGAACCTGTGGGGGCTGACCAGCCTGGTAAGGGTGCTGCCGGTAACGGTCTGGGACCTGCTGGGACCCCGGCCGGGCGGGATATTCGGCGCGCCGGCTTTCCTGCCGCCCGCCTACGACGGGCCGGGGGAGTACCCCGTGGTCCTGCCTGGCGGGGAAACTGCGGCGGTGGAGCTGAACAGCGGTCCGCTGCTGGCCCTGTCCCTCCTGTGGGCCGCGGTGGCGGTGGGGCTGCTCCTGTGGTATTGTCACCGGTCCTTCGCCCTGATGTGCTGGGGGCGGCAGGGGAGCGAGCTGGAAGAGAAGGAGCTGGTGGCCCTGGGGGCCGACCGGCTGGAGCTCTGGATGCAGCCCGGAAAGATCCGGGCGTGGATCACCCCCGGGCTGCCCACTAGCTTTGTCATGGGGGATTCGGTGTACCTCCAGGCAGAGCTGCCCAAAGAGCAGCTTTCCCTGGTGCTGCGCCATGAGCTGAACCACATCTATCTCCGCCATGGGTACTTCTCCGGGCTCAGGGGTGCCTGCCTGCTGCTCCACTGGTGGAATCCGATCCTGTGGCTGGCATTTCGGTATATGGGCCGGGATATGGAGCTGGCCTGTGACCAGAGGACCCTGGATCAGCTGGAGCCGGAGGAGCGGAAGGAGTACGCCAAGACCCTGGTGGAGCTGGGGGCGGGGCGGCGTCTGTGGGAGGCCCCGCTGTGCTTTGGGGAGTGCGACGGAGCCCTGCGGGTGCGGGCGGCGGTGGCCTGGCGTCCCCTGACCCCTGTGCGCCGCCTCACCGGGCTGTTCTGTGCCGCCCTGGTGTTCCTCCTCTTTGCGGGGGCGCCGGCCGTGCCGGGGGGAGTGACAGAGACTGATCTCTCCCGAAACCTGACGCAGATGGAGGAGGCGCCGGAGAAGGTGGTGGAGGAGCTGATCCGGCGGCTGGAGGAGAAGGGGGACCTGCTCTCCGGGGTGAGCATCGCCGCCGGCTGGTGGAAGTGGGAGGGCACAGGGGGCTGGATCTATCTGGAGACCAGCGTGGGCACTTGGCGGGCGTTCCGGTGCGTGCTGGGGGAGAGCGGCAAGATGGGGATGATCCAGCTCCGGCAGGAGGGCCGGCCCCATGACCTGGCGGACTGCACTCAGTTTTATCCCGTGGACTGAGCCTGAGAGAAAGGGGAGGAGCGGATATGATCGGCCGATTTTTTGTTGTGGGCATGTTTATGATGATCAATCTGGGGCTGGCAGTGGGAATGATGTTCGCCGCCCTGTTTCTGCTGCGCCCCCTGCTGGTGCGGATACTCTCCCCGGGGCAGCGGGTGGCCCTTTGGGTGGTGGGCTGGATCAGCCTGTACAGTCCGAGCTTTTACGGCCTGCTCAGCCTGGTCCACATCCTGCCCGTCACCTTCCGTGACCTGATCACCGGGCGGGTAAAGGACGGCGGATGGACGACCTCAATCCCCGCCTATCTGCCCATGGATTACCACGGGGCGGGGGTGTACCATCTGTCCCTGCCCGGCGGGGCGGTGGTGCCGGTGGAAATCGGGGAGGGGATAGCCGGGGCAGCCGCGCTGCTGTGTCTGGGCGTCCTGGTGCTGGGGATCGTTTTTTCCTGCCGACAGGACAGGCGGCTGAAGGAGCTGCTGCGCAGGGGGGAGCCGCTGGGCGGAGAGGAGGCTCTGACCAAGCATGTCCTCCAGGAGGAGACGCGGAAGATCCAGATCCGGCTGGTGGAGGGACTGCCCACCAGCTTCCTCACCAGCAGGGGATGGCTGGGGTCGGTGGAATATGTGATCTGCCTCCAGCGGGAGCTGTCCCCGGAGCAGCGAGCCCTGGTGCTGCGCCACGAGCTGGAGCATATCAGGCTGGGGCACCTCTGGTTCAAGGGGTGGGCCAACATGGGGGTATTTCTCTATTGGTGGGACCCGCTGATCTGGCTGGGCTACAAATATTTCTGTCGGGACCTGGAGCTGGCATGCGACGCGGCCGTTCTGAAGGAGCTGGAGCCGGAGGAACGGCGGGAGTACGCCAGGACCCTGGTGGAGATGGGGGCCGGGCGGAGCCTGTGGAGCACGCCATTGTGCTTCGGGGAGTGCGATACAGCGGTGCGGGTCAAGACAGCGGCCCGCCCGCAGCGAACAGGGGGAGCCTGGCGGGGCCTCTCCTGGCTGACGACGGTGCTGCTCTTCCTCTTCTTCCTGGGCGGCCCCACCCAGGGGGTGCTGGCGGAGGACGCGCTGCTCACCTGGGAAAGAGGGGGCGGGACTGTGGACACCCTGGTGGCCCATACGATGGATCAGGTGAGGCAGAATCTGGGACTGGGGCCCATCCTGGCCCTCCAGGTCTGGTGCGTCGCGGAGGACGGCGAGCACGTCTGGGTGGTGATGGAGCTGCTGGAGCAGGGCTGGGTGGGGGCCGAGTATTTCTGGTATCCCGCGCGGGACCGCCTGTATTTTACTCATGCAGAGGTGCTGAAAAAGCCCCCGGATCTGACGGGGGCGGTGCCGCTGTCATGAAAGCGGGAAGCATTGTGCTGTGGTCATGTTCCCTGCTCATGGAGGCATTCCTTGGTCTTTCCCTTCTGCGGTGGACCTTCCGCTATGAGAGGGCCTGGTTGGTACTGCAAAAGGGTGAGTGCAGTGGAGGACCTGGACCAGGAGGGCTGGGACCGGGTCAAATAGCATACGCCCGCCCTGCCGCCATGGTGACAGGGCGGGCGTATGTGGAGCTCGGCCGGCGGGAGTGGGCAAAAAATACAGGGAGCGAGGCCCAGGGCTTGTCAACCGGAGGCTTTTATGAGACAATAAAACGTGTACGGCGGTCCTTGAACCGCCAAAATGGAATGTGACCAACGATCCAGGAGTTTTGTATATGAGTGAACTGTTTGAAAAATCTATGGCCACCCTGGAGCTGCCCCAGGTGCTGGCTCTTCTTGCCGACTGCGCGGCCACCCTGGAGGGAAAGGAGCGCTGCCTGGCACTGCGTCCCCTCACTGATCTGGACGACGTGGCCCGGGCGCAGGAGGAGACCTCCGCCGCGGTAAAGATGCTCATTCTGCGGGGGAGCCCCGGCTTCTCCGGGGTGAAGCCGGTGTCGGCCAGCCTCCAGCGGGCGGACATGGGGGGGAGCCTGTCTACCCGGGAGCTGCTGGACATCGCCTCTGTGCTGCGGTGCGCCCGGGGGGCGCGGGACTACGGGGACAGCGAGGAGAAGACCGTCATCTCCCACCTGTTCCGCTCCCTGACCCCAAACCGCTTCCTGGAGGACAGCATCACCAACTCCATCCTCAGTGAGGAGGAGATCGCCGACTCAGCCAGCAGCGAGCTGGCCTCCATCCGGCGGCACATGCGCTCCACCGAGGCCAGGGTGCGGGACATCCTCCAGCGGCTGATCTCCTCCAACCAGTCCAAATACCTCCAGGAGTCCATCATCACCATCCGCTCCGACCGGTACGTGGTACCGGTGAAGGCGGAGCACAAGAACGCCATCCCCGGCCTGGTCCACGACGTGTCCTCCAGCGGCTCCACCTTCTTCATTGAGCCCATGGGGGTGGTGAAGGCCAATAACGAGCTGCGTGAGCTGGCGGCCAGGGAGAAAAAGGAGATTGAACGCATCCTGGCGGAGCTGTCCGCCCAGTGCGCCGCCCATAAGGAGGATATCGGGGAGGACTATACCCTGCTGATCCTGCTGGACACCATCTTCGCCCGGGGACAGCTCTCCCTGAAGATGGAGGCCAGCCAGCCCGGCCTGTCGGAACGGTACCTGAGGCTGCGGGGAGCGCGGCACCCCCTGCTGGATAAAAAGAAGGCGGTGGCCAACGACCTGGAGCTGGGAGACCGGTTCGACACCTTGGTCATCACCGGTCCCAACACCGGCGGCAAGACGGTGACCCTCAAGACCCTGGGCCTCATTACACTGATGGCCCAGTGTGGGCTGCACATCCCTGCCAAGTCGGACAGCACGGTGCGGGTCTTCCGCCGGGTGCTCTCTGACATCGGGGATGAGCAGTCCATTGCCCAGTCCCTGTCCACCTTCTCCTCCCATATGACCAACATCGTGAGCATCCTGAAGGAGGCGGACGGTCAGACCCTGATCCTGTTCGACGAGCTGGGGGCAGGCACCGACCCGGTGGAGGGCGCCGCCCTGGCGGCGGCCGTCATTGAGAGTGCCCGGGAGCTGGGGGCACTGGTGGCGGCCACCACCCACTATGCCGAGCTGAAGGTGTACGCTATGACCACCCCCGGGGTGGAGAACGCCTCCTGCGAGTTCAATGTGGACACCCTGGCCCCCACCTACCGGCTGGTAATGGGCATCCCGGGCAAATCCAACGCCTTCGCTATCTCCCGGCGCCTGGGCCTGCCGGAGGAGATCATCGACCGGGCGGCCGCCCGGCTGGATGCGGAGAACGTGCGCTTTGAAGACGTGCTCACCAAGCTGGACCAGCAGCGCCAGGAGATGGAGAAGGACCGGGCGGAGGCCCGGCGGCTGAAGCTGGAGATGGAGCAGTCTGCGGGCAAGGCCCGGGAGTACCGGAAGCGGCTGGAGGAGGAGCGCTCCAAGGTGGTGGAGAAGGCCCAGGCGGAGGCCCGGGCCATCATCCAGGAGGCCAGAGACGCCAGCGACCTGGCCCTCTCCGAACTGAAGGAGCTGAAAAAGCGCCAGGACCTGGACTGGCAGCAGGTGAACGACGGACGGGCGGAGGCCCGCCGCCTGCTCAACGAGGCGGAGCGGTCCATCGGCGGGGCGGCGCAGGAGCCGGAGGCCCCGCCCCCCACCCGGCCGGCCCGGGCCGGGGATACGGTGGAGCTGGTATCCATGGGGACCAGAGCCAGCGTCCTGTCGGTAAACAAGGACGGCACCCTCCAGCTCCAGGCGGGGATCTTGAAGATCACCGCCAAGCAGGACGAGGTGCGGGTGGTGGAGGGCGAGACCCAGAGCCAGAAGGAGGCCAGGCGCATCGTCCAGCGGGCCCAGCACACCCTGCGCGCCGCCGCGGCCCCCTCTGAGATCGATCTGCGGGGCATGATGACCGACGAGGCCATCGCGGTGCTGGACCGCTTCCTGGATACTGCTATGATGGGCAAGCTGGAGAGCGTGACCATCATCCATGGAAAGGGGACCGGCGCGGTGCGCAAGGCGGTGCGGGAGCATCTGAAGCGCAGCCGCTATATCAAATCCTTCCGCCCCGGCCGCTACGGCGAGGGGGAGGACGGCGTCACCGTGGCGGAGCTGCGGTAAGGGGCCGGGCCCTCTTTCCAGGGGGACAGAAGCGCGCACGGCCGGCCCAGCGGTGGGCGGAGACCGGGAAGAAGGGCATCTGCCGCCGAATGCCGTGGACCTCCCGCAATTTTTGTTGAGAAAAGAAGGCAGATTTGTGAAAAATGTCATTGACGGATGCGGGATGAATTTGGTATGCTAGTAACACACAAATCGAGTGCGGAGGTACGGATATGTATAGTCAGGAAGCGGTCGTCAATAACCAGGTAGGCCTGCATGCCAGACCCGCCACGTTCTTTATCCAGAAAGCCAACGAGTTCAAAAGCTCCATTTGGGTGGAGAAGGACGAGCGCAAGGTGAACGCCAAGAGCCTTCTGGGCGTGCTCTCCCTGGGTATTGTCAAAGGTACTCCTATCAAGCTCATTGCGGATGGTCCGGATGAGAAGGAAGCGGTGGAGGCTCTGTTCAAGATGATCTCTTCCGATTTTTCCGAGTGAGCCACACAGCGCAGATCCGAAAGGCACCGCTTCGCGCGGTGCCTTTTTTAACATCTCCCCGGGAGGCCCCCTATGACATTTGACGAATTGAAGGAAAAGGCCCACGCCCTGCCTCTGAAGCCAGGCGTGTATATCATGCAGGATGCCAAAAACACGGTGATCTATGTGGGCAAGGCCAAGGCGTTGAAAAACCGGGTGTCCCAGTATTTCCAGGACTCCGCCTCTCACACGGAGAAGACCCGGGCCATGGTGTCCCAGATCGACCACTTTGACGTGATCGTGGCGGACAGCGAGTTTGAGGCCCTGGTACTGGAGAACTCCCTCATCAAGCGCCACCAGCCCCGGTACAACATCCTGCTCAAGGACGACAAGGGCTACCCCTACATCCGCTTGTCCGGGGAGGAGTACCCCCGCTTCTCCCTGGCCAACCGGGCGGCGGAGGACGGGGCACGCTATTTCGGCCCCTACGCCAGCCGCCACGCCACCCAGGCTATCGTGGACGCCCTGCGCTCCGCCCTGCGCCTGCCCTCCTGCGGGAAGCGCTTTCCCCGGGACATTGGGAAGGAGCGCCCCTGCCTCAACTTCCACATGGGCAAGTGCGACGGCTACTGCCGTAGCCTCCAGATGAAGGAGCAGCATGAGGAGGCCATCGCCCAGGCGGTCTCCCTGCTGGAGGGGCGGTTCAAGGAGGTCAAAGCGGACCTGACCGCCGAGATGGAGCGGGCGGCGGAGGAACTGCGCTTCGAGCGGGCGGCGGAGCTGCGGGACCGCATCCAGGCCATCGAGCTGCTGGGGATGCGGCAGAAGGTGGTGGCGGGCTCCCTGGCGGATACCGACGTCACCGGCTTTTTCCGGGGGACAGCCAAGAGCTGCTTCGTGGTCCTGCACTACATGGAGGGGGAGCTGGCGGCCAAGGATATGGACCTGCTGGAGACCCCCATGGAGGAGGACGAGGAGGAGGTCCTCTCCTCCCTGGTGCGGGAGTACTATGTGGGACGAAGCCGGCTGCCCAGGCAGATCCTGCTGCCCTGTGAGCTGCCCGACCAGGTCCCGCTGACTCGGATGCTCTCCGAGCAGGTGGGCCGCCGGGTGGAGCTGGTGACCCCACAGAGGGGGGCAAAGATGGATCTGATCCGGCTGGCCAACCAGAACGCGGCAGAAGAGGTGGCCCGGGCCACCACCCGGGAGGAACGTCAGAACAAGCTGCTGGAGGCGCTGGCCAGGATGCTGGGCATGGAGGAGCCCCCCCGGCGGATGGAGTCCTACGACATCTCCAACACTGGAGCCAGTGACATCGTGGCCTCCATGGTGGTCTATGTGGACGGAAGGCCCCTGAAGCGGGACTACCGCCGCTTTAAGCTGAAGGATATGGAGGGCCCGGACGACTACGCCTCCATGGAGCAGGTGCTGACCCGGCGGTTCCGCCGGTATCTGGACGGGGACGAAAAATTTGTGGAGAAGCCCGACCTGCTGCTCATTGACGGCGGTCTGGAGCATGTGCGGGTGGCCAGGCGGGTGCTGGAGGCCATGGCGCTGGACATCCCGGCCTTCGGCATGGTGAAGGATGACCGGCACCGCACCAGGGCCCTGGTCCACCCCGACGGGCGGGAGATCGGTATCCAGGCGGTGCCGGCAGTGTTCTCCCTCATCGGGCAGATCCAGGAGGAGACCCACCGCTTCGCCATCGAATACCACCGGCAGCTCCAGGCGGGACACGTAAAAGGCTCCGTTCTGGACAAAATACCCGGGGTGGGGGAAAAGCGCCGGGCCCAGCTGCTCAAGCACTTCAAAAGCGTGAAGGCCATCCGGCAGGCATCTCTGGAGGAGCTGGAGCGGGCGGTCCCCCAGAGCACGGCCCAGGCGGTGTACCAGTATTTCCGCAGGGGAGAGACAGAAAATCAGGATCAGGCTGAGAGAAAGGAAGAGTGACCATGCGAGTGATCTCCGGCTCCGCACGGGGCAGAAGACTGAAAGAGCTCCAGGGGATG
This sequence comes from Lawsonibacter asaccharolyticus, assembly GCA_003112755.1. NCBI lineage: Bacteria > Bacillati > Bacillota > Clostridia > Eubacteriales > Oscillospiraceae > Lawsonibacter > Lawsonibacter asaccharolyticus. The sequence continues at coordinate 2,300,707 of BFBT01000001.1, forward strand.
GACACCCGGCCCACCACCGACAAGGTGAAAGAGTCCCTGTTCAACATCATCCAGTTCGAGATCGAGGGGCGGAGCGTCCTGGACCTGTTCGGCGGCACCGGACAGCTGGGGATCGAGGCTCTGTCCCGGGGGGCGGAGCGATGCACCTTTGTGGACGCCCGGCGGGAGGCTGCTGCCCTCATCCGGGAGAACCTGAAGGCTACCGGACTGGAGAAGGCGGGCCGAGTGGTGCAGGGGGATGCGATCTCCTTCCTCAGTGGGTGCCGGGAGCGGTTTGGTGTCATATTCCTGGACCCGCCCTATCAGACCCAGCTGCTGGAGCAGACTCTGGAGCTGGTGTCGAAGATTGACATTCTTTCGGAACATGGTATAATGATTTGCGAAAGTCCCGCGGAGAGGGAGCTTCCCCCGCTGGCACCTCCCTATGAAAAGGGGAGGGAATACCGGTACGGCAGGATCAAACTGACAGTTTACCGCCGTCAGGGGAGTGACCCGAGACCATGAAGACCGCTATCTATCCCGGCAGCTTTGACCCTGTCACCCTGGGGCATCTGAACATCATCAAGCGGGCCGCTCAGTGCTTTGACCGGGTGATCGTCTGTGTGATGGTGAATTCCAAGAAGCACGGGCTGTTTACCCCGGAGGAACGGGTGGAGCTGCTGGAACGGTGTACTGCCCGCTTTCCCAACGTGGAAGTTGACTTCTCCGACGAGCTGCTGGCCGCCTATGCCAAGCGCAGGAAGGCCCATGTGGTAGTGAAGGGCCTGCGGGCGGTATCCGACTTTGAGCAGGAGGTCCAGATGGCGGTCATCAACCGCAAGCTGAACCCCAGGCTGGAGACCATGTTCCTGGCCTCCAGCGATAAGTACACCTACCTCAGCTCCACCGTGGTGAAGGAGATGGCCCGGTATGGAGCAGACCTGGGGGAGTTCGTCCCCCGGGAGATCGTGGACGACGTAGACCGGAAAATGCGCCAGGCGCAGGAAAAGGAGAATGACTGATGGCAAGCGGTGTGGAAGAGCTACTGGACATGCTCTTTGAAATGGTGGATGAGGCCAAGAATATGCCCCTTTCCAGCGACAAGTGCGTGCTGGAGCGGGACCGCGCCCTGGATCTGATCGATGACATCCGGGCCCAGTTCCCTGTGGAGCTGGGCGAGGCTAAGAAGCTGGTGGCCTCCCGGAACGACTATATCGCCGCGGCTAAGCGGGAGGCGGAGGTGATCCGCAAGCAGGCGGAGGCGGAGGCGCAGCGCATGCTGGCAGAGGAGTCCGTGCTGAACCAGGCCAAGCAGCGCTCTGCTGAATTGATGCGCCAGGCGGAGGAGCGCAGCCGGGAGTTGAAGCGCTCCGCCAACGAGTACTGCGAGGACGCCCTGCGCCGCACCGAGGAGGCGGTGGCGGAGGCCTATGACGAGATCAAGAAGTCCCGGGCCCGCTTCCGGGCGGCGGCCAGCGCCACCGCCGCGGGGAGCCCGTCGGGAGGGCGGGCTGCCTATGACGCGGCGGCCGAAGAGGACTGAATCACAGAGAACAGCGGGGGCCGCACGGATGTGCGGCCCCCGCTTTGTGCCACGGTGGGTGGGCCTCCCGGGAAAATGAAGGGGGGGATGGGGCAGGCCTTCATTTTTTACAAAAAATTTTCTTGACATTTGGAGAAGAGAGGTTTACAATAACAACAATCAGCCGGCGGGAGGCGCTGGACGCTCCGGCAGTATGGAGAAAAAAGCGTCGGAATGGACAAAAAGGGGAAAGTTGTCCTGCCTGTTGAGAGACACAGCTGCCAAAGAAACGGGCGGCGGAGAAAGAGGTGAGCACAGATGAGATCTCAGCGTTATGTGACCCAGGGAGAGAGGTGGGACTGCAAGCGGTGTGTGCAGACTGTGCATAGGAGCCAACATGATCTGGGGTGACCCCCAAAAATCTTGTTTTTCCAGTTCAGCCTGATTTTCTCCGCCATCGTTTGCAGTAGTGCAGCGGTGGCGTTTTTGTTGCCTGAAATGATAAAATGACGTTCCCATGGAAAGGAGAGATCGACATGACGATGCTTCGTGAGAAGAAGAACAGTATCTGGAATCAGATGCGTCAGGATAAAGACATCGACGACATGATCTTTGAGAGTGAGCCTGCTGCCCGCAAGGAAGCTGTGGTATGCAGTGAGCGCTGACGGATCTCCGGATGACTGGACCGGGAGCCTGTACCCAGCCGCGGCAGAGCTGCGGGTCGGGGAGACAGGCTCCCGGTCTCTGCGTTTCAGGCAGGGCCGTGCCTGAGGAGAGGCCGGGCGGCCCCGGTGCGCCGATGACCGGGGAGCAGCGGAGGGGCAGGCCCCGTTCCTGCGTGGAGAAGGAGAGTGGCGTGTACCATAGGGGCCGATGCCCTGCCCGATCAGGACCGGTTGCTGAATCTTGCTCCATAACTGGATAAAGTGGGCCAATTTGCACAGAAAGACTTGCACCCGGGCAAAAAATATACTAAAATAACCATAAGATTCAGGCCGGAGGGGGAAACCGGCCCTTTCTGCCGTCCAGAAGGGACGCCGGAAAAGTCTTTGCCCCTGTTTATGTTTCATAGAATCCAGCTTTGAAAAAGCATCACGGAGGTCAGATGAACATGAGAAAGATCAACTTTACAGAGACAGTGCTGCGTGACGCGAACCAGTCGCTGATCGCCACCCGCCTCCCCTATGACAAATTCGAGTCCATTCTGGAGACCATGGACAAGGCTGGCTACTACTCCGCTGAGGTGTGGGGCGGCGCTACCTTTGACGTGTGCCTGCGTTATCTCCAGGAGGACCCCTGGGAGCGGCTGCGGAAGATCCGGGCCAAGATGCCCAATACCAAGCTCCAGATGCTGTTGCGAGGCCAGAACATCTTGGGCTATAAGCACTATCCCGATGACGTGGTGCGTAAATTCGTGGAGTACTCCGTCAAGAACGGCATCGACATCATCCGTATCTTCGACGCTCTGAACGATGTGCGCAACCTGGAGGTAGCCATCGACGAGACCGTCAAGCAGGGGGCCCACGCCTCCGGTACCATCTGCTTCACCACCAGCCCGGTCCACACCCTGGAAAAGAACGTAGCCATGGTGAAGGATCTCCAGAAAATGGGCGTAAAGTCCATCGCCATCAAAGACATGGCGGGCATCATGGGGCCCAAGGACGCCTATGACCTGGTCTCCGCCATCAAGGACGCGGTCCCCGAACTGCCGGTGGTGGTCCACACCCACTGCACCACCGGCCTGGCGTTCATGACCTATCTGAAGGCGGTGGAGGCGGGTGCCGATGTGATCGACACCGCCATCTCCCCCTTCTCCGGCGGCACCGCCCAGCCTGCCACCGAGACTCTGGCTTACGCCCTGCGCCAGCTTGGCTACCAGGTGGACCTGGACGACAAGGTCCTCGTCAAGATGGCCGACTTCTTCAAGGGCGTCCGGGCCGACTTCCTGGCCGACGGGACTCTCGACCCCATCTCCATGGCCACCGATACCCAGTGCCTGAATTACCAGATCCCCGGCGGCATGCTGTCCAATCTGATCTCCCAGCTCAAAATGATGAACGCCATCGATAAGCTGGACGAGGCCTTGGCCGAGACCCCCAAGGTCCGTGCTGACCTGGGCTATCCGCCCCTGGTCACCCCCACCAGCCAGATGGTGGGATCCCAGGCTGTGCAGAATGTACTGGCCGGCGAGCGCTACAAGGTGGTGGGCAAAGAAATCAAGGCCTACTGCCGGGGTGAGTACGGCCGTACCCCTGCCCCCATCGATGCCAAGATTCAAAAGAAGATTTTGGGCAACACCCCTGTGGTGAAAGGCCGTTTCGCCGACTCCCTGGAGCCCGAGTTTGAAAAGACCAAGAAGGAACTGGGCGACAAGGCCAAGAGTGACGAGGATGTCCTGTCCTATATCGCGTTCCCCCAGGTGGCCATGGCCTTCTTTGAGGACCGTGCCACAGGGTTCAAGAAGAAAAAGGAGGCTGCCCCTGTGAAACCTGCTGCGCCCGCCGCCCCTGCTGCGGCTCCCGCTCCCCGCGCGCCCTTTGCCGGCCCCGTCTACTATGCCGCGGTGCCCGTGCCCCAGACCCCCGGCTATGTGAGCCGTGCCATCCAGCCCTTTGCCGCGTCCTACCAGCCCTCTTATCTGAAGATGGGAGACCGGGAGGACTGCACGGGAAACTTCACCATCACCATCGATGGCAAGCCCTATCAGGTGTCGGTGGCCAAGGCTGATACCCCCACCGCCGCTCCTGTGGCCGCCGCCCCCGTGGCTGCCGCCGCTCCTGCGGCCGCCGCTCCCGTGGCAGCGCCCACCCCGGCACCGGCCGCTGCTCCTGCCGCTACCCCTGCTCCCACCGCTGTTGCCGCCGGCGAGACGCCGGTAAACAGTCCCATGCCCGGCAATATTTTTAAGGTGGAGTGCAAGCCCGGCCAGGCAGTGAAGGCGGGCGATGTACTGGTGGTGCTGGAGGCCATGAAGATGGAGATCGAGGTCTCTGCCCCGGTGGACGGCACCGTCAAGTCTGTATCCGCCACAGTGGGCACCGCCGTCAATACCGATGACCTGCTGGTAGTCCTGGGCTGACAACAGAAATTCAGAGGATAAGCAACGACTCCCCGCCAGCCAGTTCCGGCTGGCGGGGAGCCTTTCTGACCGCCCGGGCAGGGGGAAGAGAAGCACTGCGGCCCTCTCACACACTTTTAAGGAAGTCTTAATGGAAATCACCTTGAAAAGGCAGAGGGAACATGGTAAACTGAATCATCTGAACAGGCCGGATGGAAGAGGAGGAGTGACCGCATGAAAGGGATCGTATTGGCCGCAGGGAAAGGCACCCGTCTGTATCCCATGACCAAGCCGGTTTGCAAGCCGCTGCTTCCCGTGTACGACAAGCCCCTGATCTACTACCCCATCGCGATTCTGATGCAGGCTGGGATCTCAGAGATCCTGGTGATCGTTCCCCCTAACGAGACCGCCACCTTCACCGCTCTGCTGGGGGACGGGAGCCAGTACGGTCTGAAGATCTCTTATGCGGAGCAGCCGGTGCCCCGGGGGATCGCGGACGCCCTGCTCATTGGGCAGGAGTTCGTGGGGGACGACCGGGTCTGTCTGGTGCTGGGGGACAACATTTTCTACGCCCCCACCTTGGGAGCCACCCTGAAAAAGGCTGCGGCCAGTCCCGCGGCCGCCACAGTGTTCGGCTACTACGTGGAGGACCCCCGCCCCTTTGGCGTGGTGGAGTTCGACAAGAATGGAAAGGCCATTTCCATTGAAGAGAAGCCCCGCTACCCCAAGTCCAACTATATCGTGCCCGGTCTCTACTTCTATGATCAGCAGGTGATGGAGATCGCCCGAGCCCTGAAGCCCTCCGCCCGGGGAGAGCTGGAGATCACCGATGTGAATCTGGAGTATCTCAGCCGAGGACAGCTCCAGGTGATACCGCTGGAAAAAAATTTTACCTGGCTGGACGCCGGCACGGCGGACAGTCTGCTGGCGGCGGCCCAGACAATCAAGGAGATCCAGGACACCACCGGCCGCTATGTAGGCTGCCTGGAGGAGCTGGGTTTCTATGAGGGCTGGATCTCGGAGGAGCAGGTCCACGCCATCGGGGACGAGCTGGAGATGACCCTCTACGGCAAGTATCTGAAATGCCTGTGAACGCCTCTATCGGGCCCCGGCGGGAGATGTCCCGCCGGGGCTTTCCTGCATGCCGCCCTGGGCCAGACAGGTGCGGCGCAGCTCCTCCACCTCTCCGGACGTGAGGGAGGCGCCATCCAGCGTCAGCAGGGCGGCGAGGAGCTCCTGAGGTGGATACCCCGATGTACCCGCTCCGTATGTGAAGGCATCCACTGCCCGCCTGTTCTCTGTGAGATCCATGTCTACCCCTCCTTCCTTTTCCAAATGGCGGGGCTGCGCTTCAAGTGTCCCCACATAAAATGATAGGGGATTTTGTCGAAACATACAATACCAACAAAGTGGATTTTGGAGTATCATAGTGACCGGAGAGGGCGGGTGGCTGTCCTGATCCGCCTGTCTCCCCATTAGAAGGAGAGGCGGAGGTGAGGAATTAAGACTTTGATATTGCCATTTGTCTGATTTTATGGCAAAATGAAATCCTGCAAAGCGGTTTTTGCAGAATGACGGGAGCAGACGGAAAGGAGGCTGGTTTCATGAGGCGGCTGCGGCGGAGAATGACCGCTGTGCTCACAGCGCTTCTCCTGTTGACCCTGCTGATTCCCTGGGGTCTGGCGGAGCCGGCCCCTGGGCCCCACCAGACCACGGTGCTCTTTACCCATGATCTCCACTCCCACTTCCTGCCCTTGGAGAGGGCGGACGGCGGGGAGTCCGGAGGCTATGCCCGGCTGGCCTCCGCACTGGAGCAGCAGCGGGCCCTCCACCCGGATGCTCTTACCCTGGACGGGGGAGACTTCTCCATCGGCTCTCTGGTCCAGACCCTCTACACCACCCGGGCGGCGGAGCTGCGGACCATGGGCGCTCTGGGTTATGACGCCACGACTGCGGGCAACCATGAGTTTGACCACACTGGCCTGGGCTTTGCCCAGATGCTCACGGCGGCCTACACCAGCGGAGATCCGCTTCCGGCCCTGCTCATGGCCAACTACGCCCCATCGGCCGGTGGTCCTGACCAGCTGGACATCCAGCGGGCCATGTCGGCCTACGGCGTGACCGACACGCTACTGCTGGAGCGGGGCGGGGTCACCTACGGCATTTTCGGCCTGATGGGCACCGACTCGGACGACTGCGCCCCCACTTCGGGCTTCACGCTGGAGGACCCGGTGCAGGCGGCCCAGCGCTGCGTGGACAGCCTGGAGGAGCAGGGGGCGCAGTTTATCATCGCGCTGTCCCACAGCGGGACCGACGAGCGGGAGCGGAAGTCGGAGGACCAGCAGCTGGCCAGGGAGGTGGAGGGGATCGACCTGATCCTCTCTGGCCATACCCACACCACCCTCACCCAGCCCATTGTGGAGGGGGATACCTATATCGTCTCCGCCGGGCCCTACTGCGAGAATCTGGGGAGCATCACTCTGGAGTGGTCGGAGGACGGAAGCAAGACCCTGGTGGACTACCAGCTGATCCCTATCGACCAGACCCTGCCGGAGGACCAGGAGATCGCCTCCCTGGTGGAGGAGTGGAAGGCCCAGGTGGGGGTGGATTATCTGGCCCGCTACCACCTGACCTATGACCAGGTGCTGGCCCGGGCGGACTTCTCCCTGACGCGGCCGGAGTCGGGAGTCCAGCAGGGAAATCCCCTGGGGGAGCTGGTGGCGGACGCCTTCCTCTGGGCGGCGCGGGAGCTGGCAGCGGAGGACCCAGGGGTGCCCACGGTGGCAGTCACTGCCGACGGCGTGCTGCGGGCCGATCTGCCTGCGGGGGATATCACCGTCTCCCAGGCCTTTGATGTGCTCTCCATGGGAGTGGGGGAGGATGGGACCTCTGGTTTTCCACTGGTGACCTGCTACCTCACCGGGAAGGAGCTGCGGGCGGCGGCAGAGGTGGACGCCTCGGTGACCCCTATCATGCCGGCGGCCCAGCTGTACATGTCGGGGATGGTGTACACCTTCAACCCCCACCGGATGTTTTTCAACCGGGTGACCTCCTGCTGGCTGGAGGAGCCCTCCTTCGCCACCGGCCTGTTGGAGCGTGAGATGTCCCGGATCGAGGACGACCAGCTCTACCGGGTGGTGACCGGGATGTACTCCGCCCAGATGCTGGGCACGGTGAAGGAGAAGTCCCTGGGGCTGCTGTCTCTGGAGCCCAAGGACGAGAACGGAGTGCCCATCACCGATTTTGCCACCCGGGTGCTCCGGGACGGGAACGGCAGCGAGATCAAGGAGTGGTATGCCCTGGCGGCCTACCTTCAGTCCTTCGGGGATGAAGGGGTGCCCGAGCGGTACGGCATGCCGAAGGGGGACGGGCGCAAGTCGGTGGACCGCAGCTGGAACCCCATCGAGCTGCTCCGCTCCCCCAACTGGATCACCCTGGTCACGCTGCTGGCGGCGGCGGCGGTCCTGGCGGCGGCGGTGCTGCTGGTCCGGGCCCTGGTCCGGCGGGTAAGGCGGCGGCGCTACGGCGGCGGCCGGAAGAGGTACCGGGGATAGGATGCCGGCGCGGGCATCCGCCCATCAGAATCAAGACCCAGGCGGCAGGGACCGCCTGTGAGGAGGAAAGAGTGTGAAAGAACAGTATCGCATCGCGGCCAAGCGGAGCCTGACCCCGGAGATCGGGCAGATCTCAGTGGAGGCACCGCTGATCGCCGCCAAAGCCAAGGCGGGCCAGTTCATCATCCTGCGGGTGGACGAGGCGGGGGAGCGTATCCCCCTGACCATCTCCAGCGCCCAGGACGGAAAGGTCACTGTGGTCTATCAGAAGGTGGGGGGCACCACCTTGGCCCTGGACCAGCTGCAGGAGGGGGACTGCCTCCACGACTTTGTGGGCCCCCTGGGCACCCCCACCCACGTGGAGGGCTACCGCCGGGTGGCGGTGCTGGGCGGAGGCCTGGGCTGTGCCATCGCCCTGCCGGTGGCCAAGGCCATGAAGGAGGCCGGGGCCCAGGTGGACCTGATCGGCGGCTTCCGCTCCAAGGACATCGTGATCCTGGAGGAGGAGATGGGACGGGCGGCCACCGACTTGTACATATGCACGGACGACGGCAGCTACGGTTACCACGGCTTTGTCACCGGCAAGCTGGAGGAACTGATCCAGGGCGGGGCCCAGTATGACCATGTGGTGGCCATCGGCCCCCTGATGATGATGAAATTTGCCTGCAAGCTCACCGAAAAGTACCACATCCCCACCACGGTGAGCATGAACCCCATCATGATCGACGGCACCGGCATGTGCGGGTGCTGCCGGGTGACGGTGGGGGGCGAGGTGAAATTCGCCTGTGTGGACGGCCCGGACTTTGACGGGCATCAGGTGGACTTTGACGAGGTGATCGCCCGCAACGCCACCTATCGGGAATTTGAGGCGCGGCGGAAGCAGGACCACCTGTGCCGCCTGGGAGGAGGTGCCATGAATGGCTAACATGCAGCTGACCAAGACCCCCATGGCGGAGCAGGACCCCCAGGTCCGGAACCAGAACTTCCTGGAGGTGGCCCGGGGCTACACCCTGGAGGAGGCCATGAACGAGGCCAAGCGGTGCATCCACTGCAAGAACCCGGCCTGCGTGTCTGGCTGTCCGGTGGGCATCCCCATCCCGGAATTTTTGGATCAGGTGGCCCAGGGGAACATCGCTGCCGCCTATGAGATCCTGTCCAACGCCAACGCCCTGCCCGCCATCTCCGGCCGGGTGTGCCCCCAGGAAAATCAGTGCGAGGGCAAGTGCGTCCGGGGCATCAAGGGGGAGCCGGTGGCCATCGGGCGGGTGGAGCGGTTCGTAGCTGACTGGGCCGCCCAGCAGGGAGTGGCCAACACGGCCACCGCCCCCAAGAACGGCAGAAAGGTGGCGGTCATCGGCTCCGGCCCGGCCGGCCTGACCTGCGCCGGCGAGCTGGCTCGGATGGGATACAGCGTTACGGTGTTCGAGGCGTTCCACCTGCCCGGCGGCGTACTGACCTACGGCATCCCCGAGTTCCGTCTCCCCAAGGCCATCGTGGCCCGGGAGGTGGCCAACCTGGAGAAGATGGGGGTGGAGATCCAGCTGAACATGGTCATCGGCAAGGTGCTGACCATCCCCGAGCTGTTCGACATGGGCTATGAGTCCGTGTTCATCGGCTCCGGCGCCGGGCTGCCCATGTTCATGAAGATCCCCGGTGAGTCCCTGGTGGGGGTGTACTCCGCCAACGAATACCTCACCCGCATCAACCTGATGAAGGCCTATCAGCCGGACAGCGAGACTCCCATCCTCCACAACCGCAAGGTGGCGGTGGTGGGCGGCGGCAACGTGGCCATGGACGCCGCCCGCTGCGCCAAGCGCCTGGGGGCAGAGGTCCACATCGTTTACCGCCGCTCTGACGCGGAGCTGCCTGCCCGGGCGGAGGAGGTCCACCACGCCCGGGAGGAGGGCATCATTTTCGACCTGCTCACCAACCCTGTCTCTATCCAGGGGGATGAGAAGGGGCATGTGGAGTCCATCACCTGCATCCGGATGGAGCTGGGAGAGCCGGACGCCTCCGGCCGCCGCAGCCCGGTGCCCATCCAGGGCAGTGAGTTCACCATGGAGGCGGACGCCGTCATCATGGCCCTGGGGACCAGTCCAAACCCCATGAGCTACGGCGGAACTCCCGGTCTGGAGCGCACCCGGAAGGGCTGCGTGGCCGCGGACGAGGCGGGACACACCTCGGTGGAGGGGGTCTTTGCCGGCGGCGACGCCGCCACCGGCGCCGCCACTGTCATCCTGGCCATGGGGGCCGGCAAGCACGCCGCAAAGGCCATCGACGAGTATTTGAAGAGCAAGAAATAAGACAAAGGGCCCCGCAGCTTGTGCGGGGCCCTTACTGTAAAAGTCCTGTTTTTGGGGCTGCTTCTGCGGTAGGATGGAAAAAGGAGGGGAAAGACATGCTTTATCTGAGGAGGTTCTCCCTGCCGGGGCAGGGGGCAGAGGCCAGCTTCCTGGCACGTGACAGCGAGAACAAACGGACCTGTTACGGCAGCCGCTACCCCTTCGGCATCTTTCTGTCCCGAAAGGTCCCTCCTCTGACCTTTGAGCCCATCACCATCCTGTGCGGCGGGAACGGCTGCGGCAAGACCACGGTGCTCAATCTGATGGCGGAGAAGTTGAAGCTGCGTCGCGGGACTGTGTTCAACCGGAGCTCCTTTTTTCAGCCCTATCTGGATCTCTGCGAGGCGGAGACGGCAGGGGCCTTCGGGGCGGCGGAGCTTGAGAACAGCCGGATCATCACCAGTGACGATGTGTTCGACGGCCTGCTGGATCTCCGATATATGAATGAGAACATCGAGCACAGGAGAAAGGAACTGCTGGAGGAATATGCGGATGCCCGGTACGCCCGTTTTCAGATGCGCTCTCTGGAGGACTATGACCGCCTGCGCCAGGTGGTGGAGGCCCAGCGCAAGACCGGCTCCCACTATGTGCGGGACCGGGTGATGAAGGATATCCCGGGCCGTTCCAACGGGGAGAGCGCATTCCTTTACTTCACCAGGGAGATCCAGGAGGGCGGGCTCTACCTGCTGGACGAGCCGGAAAACAGTCTGTCTGCCCGGCTCCAGCTGGAGCTGGCCCGCTTTCTGGAGGACTCCGCCCGCTTTTACCGCTGTCAATTCGTCATCTCCACCCATTCCCCCTTCCTGCTGGCCCTGCGGGGGGCGAAGATCTATGACCTGGACCAGGACCCGGTGGAGCCCTGCCGCTGGACCCAGGTGCCCAGTGTCCGCACCTTTTACGAGTTCTTCCGCAGCCGCCGGGAGGAATTTGAGGATGAGAACGGCGCCCCGGACTGACCGGGGCGCCGTTTCATTTGTGGAGAAAGCCATACTGGGGGGAGCTCCGCCGCTTTTTCGCGCGTTTTTATGCCTGCTCCGGGTGTTTCTCCAGCCAGGAGACAGCATAGGTGCAGGTGGCGGCGGGGGTGCCGCCGTTTTTGCGGATCTGCTCCAGGGCGGCCCGGACCAGCTTATCCGCCATCCCCTGCCCCCGGAGGGAGGGGGCCACAAAGGTGTGGTCGATGGTATAGATCCCGGGCTGAGTGCAGGGGAATGTGATCTCAGCCACCAGACGGCCCCCGCCGTCCAGCCCGTAGACCCGGGTAGGCTCAAATTGCAGCTCCATGTTTATCACCTCGTGCCCAGTGTAGCACACAGGTGGAGAAAAAGCCAGAAAAATCCTGCTCTGAGGAGAAGAGCTCCCAGAGCGGGGGAATCAGCTCTTGGGCTTGGACTTGAAGAGCAGCGCCACCAGGAAGCCGAAGAAGATGGCGGCGGTGATGCCGCCCGCCGCTGCGGTGACACCCCCGGTGAGGGCCCCCAGGAAGCCCTGCTCCTCCACTGCCTTGCGCACCCCCTTGGCCAGCAGATAGCCGAAACCGGTGAGGGGGACGGTGGCTCCGCTCCCGGCCCAGTCCACCAGCTTCTGGTAGACGCCCGCGCCGCCCAGGACCACGCCGGTGACCACATAGAGGACTAGGATCTTGGCCGGGGTGAGAGGCGTCTTGTCGATGAGAAGCTGTCCGATCAGGCACAGGATGCCGCCGCAGAGAAACGCGTTGAAATATTCCATATCAGTGACCTCTTTTCTTGGACATGACGGGGATCATTTGACAGCGGAGATGGCGATGGCGTGGCAGATACCGGGCACCGACTCTCCCTGAAAGGCGGAGGTGGGGGAGTGGAGGGCGCCGGTGGGGCAGAAAAGGATATTTTTCCAGCGGCCCTCCCGCATCCCGTTGAGCAGATAGCCGGTGAGCACCGAGGCGGAGCAGCCGCAGCCCGAGCCGCCGCAGTGGACGTCCTGATTTTCCAGATCGAAGATCATCAGACCGCAGTCGTTGTGGTTGGTGGACAGGTCCACCCCGTCCTGCCGGAACAGCTCCAGCAGCAGCTCACGCCCAAGCTTGCCCAGGTCGCCGGTGACGATCAGGTCGTAGTAGTCCGGCCCCCGGCCGGTATCCTGAAAGTGGGCGGTGAGGGTGGCATAGGCCGCCGGGGCCATGGCGGCCCCCATGTTGTTGGTGTCAGTGATCCCCTTGTCGGTGATCTTGCCCAGGGTGCAGTGGGTGACGTAGGGACCGGGCCCCTCCCGGGCCAGGATGGCGGCCCCGGCGCCGGTCACCGTCCACTGGGCGGTGGGGGTGCGCTGGCCTCCGTACTCCAGGGGGGTGCGGTACTGCCGCTCCGCCGTACAGAAGTGGGAGGAGACCACCACCGCCGCCCACTCCCCGAAGCCGCCGTCCAAGGTCATGGAGGCCAGGGCCAGACCCTCCCCCATGGTGGAGCAGGCCCCGTAGAGCCCAAAAAAGGGGATGTCCTGCCCCCGGGCGGCGAAGGAGGAGCCGATGCACTGGTTGAGCAGGTCGCCGGCAAAGAGCCAGTCCATGGCGGAGGCAGCCTGGCCGGCCTTGTCCAGCGCCAGGGCGAGGGCCTGCTTCTGCATGGCGCTCTCCGACTTCTCCCAGGTGGCCTCCCCAAAGGTGTCATCAGAGCCGATGAGGTCGAAGGAGCTGGCCAGAGGGCCCTCCCCTTCCTTCTTGCCCACTACATTGGCGTGTCCGGCCAGGGTGGGCGGGTTGGCAAGGGCCACCGTTTGACGGCCCAGTTTTTTTGTTGTCATGGCGTCAAGGACCTCCGTGCTGTTGAAAATCAGAGGTAGCTTGCCCCGAGAATGAAAAAATATGAAAAAAGGCGCATGTCCCGTCCGACAAAATACGGCGGACGGGACATGCGCAGCAGCTGGTGGAAAAACTTTTTTAGAGGGTGACCTCTCCGGCCAGGTTGGAGTCGAAGATATCGCGGACCTGCGCCGGGTCCTCGGTCTGGCCCAGGGCCCACATGAGCTTGGTCACCGCGGCTTCCGTGGTCATGTCGCGGCCGGGGATTACCCCGCACTCCAGCAGGCGCTGGCCTACCTCGTAGATGGACAGGTCGCTGGACTCATAGAGGCACTGGCTGCACGCCACCACCGACACCCCGTGGGCAGTGAGCTCGCCCAGCCGGTCCAGCAGGTTCCGGCGGAGAAAGTGCATCCCGCCGGCGCCGAAGGTCTCCAGGACGATGCCCCGGTAGTGCATGTCCATCAGCATGGAGAAGACCGCCGGGTTGGTGCCGGGGATCAGCTTGAGCAGAAAGACGTCGGGGCACAGCCGATCCAGCAGCCGGGTGGGGCGGCTGGGGTCGCCGGGGCGGATGGCGCTCTCGTTGCGGTGGATGCCGTTGGCGAAAACTTCCCCCAGATAGGGGGCGTTGACGCTCTCGAAAGCCTCAAAGCCCATGGTGCGCACCTTCACTGCCCGGCAGCCCCGGATCAGCTTGTGGTCAAAGGCAATGGAGACGCCGGGGATGCGGCAGTCCACGGCGGAAAAGGCGGTATAGAGGTTGTTGCGGGCGTCGGTGAGCAGGTTGTCGATGGGCATCTGGGAGCCGGTGAGGACTACGGGTTTGGTGAGATTCTGGAGCATGTAGCTCAGCACCGAGGCGGTGTAAGCCATGGTATCAGTGCCGTGGGTGATGACGATGCCGTCATAGGCGTCCAGATTTTCCATCACCGCCCGGGCGATGGTCTGCCACTCCTCAGCCTGGATGTTGGAGCTGTCCAGGTTGAGGATGTCCCGGGCGTCGATGTGGTAGTGGGCGCGCAGGTCCGACATATATTCCAGCAGGCCCCGGGCAGAGATCTGGGGCTCCAGTCCCTGGTCGCCCCGGCGGGAGGCGATGGTGCCCCCGGTGGTGAGAAGCAGGACTCGGGTCATGGAAAACCTCCTTGCAGAAGAGATGGAAGGGTCAGGGGAGGGGGCGTAAGAACCGGACGAGGACCTCCGCCAGCGCTTCGGGGGCGTCTGTGTTCACCTCGTGCCCCGCACCGGGGATGAGGGCCAGCTCCCCCTGGGGCACCAGCCGGCAGAGCTGCCGGGCGGCTTTCTGGTTGGCATGGTCCCCCGTGCCGCAGACCGCCAGGACAGGACAGCGGAGCCGGGCCAGGCAGCCTCGGAAGTCCAGGGCCATCATGGAGCGGGACAGGCGCATCGTATCCGCCTTGCTCAGCCCGCTGGCGGAAAACATGGACCCGGGCATCAGGCGGAACATGGCGTTTTGGAGCCGGAGCAGGCCCTTGGGCATGACGAACTGGGTGCCGATCAGGACCAGGGCCCCAACCCGGTCCGAATGCTCGATCCCGTATTGCAGAGCCAGGACCCCGCCCAGGGACAGACCGCACAGGGTGAGGGGGGCGGGAAGGGCGCCGCAGTACCGTGAGAAGGCCTGATAGAGATTTTCATAACAGACCTCCTTTCCCCGAATCAGACCGAAGAGATCGGGACAGAGGCCGCCTGACTCCTGCCCCAGCACGCGGAGCACCGACTCCCAGCTGGCCGGGGTTTGGCCCAAGCCATGGAGATAGACAACAGACATGGGATCGCCTCCTGGCCCTCCCGGACCGGTAGAGGAGCGGCCGGAAGAGAGTAAGATCGGACCGGACAGGGCCCGTTTTTTCCATCATACGATATTTTTCACCCGCCATCAAGGGAGAATTCCGATTTTGTTCGGGGCTGGGGCACGGAAGAGAGCTGACTCGATCCGAGGCGCCCTTCTGGCCACAGCGATATTAAGCGGGGGACCTGAAAGCCTTTTTACTTTATCTGAAACGATAAAAGATAATTATTTTATGTTTATCATTAAAAAATAATTGACAAAAATATGTTAAGTGATATACTGTGTGTTAAGAAATGAAAGGAGCCTTTATTTATGAAAGAAAAAGCGTTGAAAAGATATGCTCATTTTATCTCCATACTTCTTAACATCGTCTGCATTGTTTTCGGCGTATTAAGTGTATCGTTATTTGCAGGGATCGTGGTTATCGTTTGTGCCCGGCTTTTTTTGCCGGAAATGTTCCACCAGGCGTGGGAAACTGCTGTTAAAGCAGGGCAAACTCTTAGCTTTGGACAATGCGCATTCTTTTTCATTTGCTGTCTTGGAATGCTCATCTGTATCTTTTTAGCCCTGTATAACGCCAAAAGATTGTTTGGATGTATCGGCAAAGGAAATTCTCCTTTTACAGCTGAAACAGCCAGTCAGATACGGAAAATAGCATTGTATGTCCTGGTGTTTGCTGTTTTTTCTGCATTCTCTGTCTTTAAAATGGCATTTTCACAATTCTTCATGAGTGGTTTGTTTGCCCTCGTTCTGTTTTGTATCTCCCTTATTTTTGACTATGGATGTGAGTTGCAGCAAGAGGTGGATGAAACGCTGTAAAGGAGATATGATATGGCAATAATTTTAAGGCTTGATAGAATGATGGCAGATAGAAAAATAAGCCTAAACGAACTATCTGAAAAGGTCGGCATCGCAAATGTCAACTTATCTAAAATCAAAACAGGTAAAGTAAGTGCTATCCGCTTTTCTACACTGAATTCCATTTGCAAAGCACTGGATTGTCAGCCAGGGGATATATTAGAATATCAGAAAGACATGGAAGAATAAAATTTCTGTTTTTTTATGATATTTTTCTGCTTTGTCCAGTGTGTAGTGAAATTGACGGAGTTGAAAAAGAGGAAAAAATTGATATAATAAAAAATCAGAGATCCTGCGTCCGGCGAAAACGGCCCATCGGGGGCGGAGGCTGGACTGCCACAGAAAGGAAATTCGTTATGTCGGTTGAAGAGCCAAAGCGTACCCTGGCTTATATCTGCCCCGCCTGCCGTCAGTCGGTCATTGTGGAGCGGGACCTGTTTTCCCTGGCTGCCGCCACGGCCCATATCAAATGCCCCTGCGGCAGATCGGAGCTGCGGGTGGAATTTGTGGACGACCATGTGGACCTGGAGGTGCCCTGCCTGTTCTGCGACCGGGAACACCGGGTGAGCTGCTCCACCCACGCCTTCCTGCACCAGAAGGCCCTGGCCTTCTCCTGCGCGGCCTCCGGCCTGGACTGCTGCTACGTGGGGGAGGAGGGCCCTGTCTTTGCCGCTACGGCCCGGCTGGAGCGGGCGGCCGATAAGCTGAAGGAGGAGCAGGCGGCCGAGGAGAAAGCCGCGTTCCTGGACGAGATCGTCATGCACGAGGTGCTCTCCGAGGTGAAGGACATCGCGGCCCGGGGAGGTGTCTCCTGCGCCTGCGGCTCCAGGGAATGGAAGCTGAAGGTGAATTACAGCTCCATCGACCTCATCTGCGCCCAGTGCGGCGCGCAGATGCGCATCCCGGCCGCTACGGCGGACGACATCGACGACATCTGCTGTAAAAACACCATATTGATCCGGGGAAAGAAGTGAAACGGCATGGGACAGTTTTTTGAATATGAGATGACGGTGGACAGCCGGGATGTGGACGGCTGGGGCCGGTGCCGGCCCTCCGCCGTGCTGGGCTATCTCCAGGAGGCGGCCACCCTGGCCGCGGAGGACGGGGGCTTCGGGCGGGAGAAGACCCTGGAGTACCACGCTTTCTGGATGCTGGCCCGGATCTGGTTCCGTCTGGACCGCCCCCTGCGGTGGGAGGAGAAGGTGACGGTGCGCACCTGGCACCGGGGCAGTAAGACGGCGCTGATGTACCGCGATTTTGACCTGCTGGCGGGCGGCGTCCCAGTGGGCGAGGCGGTGTCCGCCTGGGTGCTGGCTGGTGTGGAGGACCGGAAGCTGCTCCGCCTGTCCCAGATGCGGGAGCTGGAGGGGACCGAGGGCGGCGGGCTGTGCAAGCAGCTGACCCTCTCCAAGCTGCGCATGCCTGGAGAGATGGAGGAGCGGGACCGGCGGAGGATGGGGTACAGCGATACCGACATCAACGGCCATGTGAACAACACCCGCTACGCCGACTTCGTATGCGATGCCCTGCGGCTGGAGGGCCTGCCCCGTAGCCGCTTTCTGAGCGAGCTCCAGATCGGATACACCGCAGAGAGCCGGGCAGGTGATGTGCTGACTCTGGAGGTGGGAGAACAGGGGGGGCAGCACTTTGTGAAGGGTGTAGACGAGGCGGGCAAAACTCACTTTGAAGCGGCCGCGAAATTTGGAGAAGAGATTCATTGACAAGCCCGCGAGGCGGGGGGTACAATAGAAAAAATATGATCCTCAAATCCCAACATCATTCCTTGCTATTGGAGAGAAAAGGAGCTGTGAACTATGGTCAACCAGGACGCTTCCCAGAAGTTTGTCAAGCAGGGGCTTACCTTTGACGACGTGCTGCTGATCCCCGCCGCCAGCGATGTGCTGCCCGCTGATGTGGATCTGCACACCAATCTGACAAAGAAAATCCGGCTGAATATCCCGCTTATCAGTTCCGCTATGGATACCGTCACCGAGTATCGCATGGCCATCGCCATCGCCCGGGAGGGCGGCATCGGCGTCATCCACAAGAACATGTCTATCAGCCAGCAGGCGGAGCAGGTGGATATGGTCAAGCGCAGCGAGAACGGCGTCATCACCAACCCCTTCTGGCTGGCTCCGGGCCACACCCTGGCGGAGGCCGACGAGCTGATGGCCAAGTACCGCATCTCCGGCGTGCCCATCTGTGACAACGGAAAGCTGATCGGCATCATCACCAACCGGGACATGAAGTTCGAGACCGACATGAACCAGCTCATCGACAACGTGATGACCAAGGAGAACCTGGTCACCGCCCCCGAGGGCATCACCTTGGAGGAGGCTAAGGAGATCCTGCGCCGCCACAAAATCGAGAAGCTGCCCCTGGTGGACAAGGATTTCCGCCTCAAGGGCCTGATCACCATCAAGGACATCGAGAAGGCGGAGGTGTACCCCAACTCCGCCCGTGACGAGAAGGGCCGCCTGCTGGTGGGTGCCGCCATCGGCGCCACCGCCGACGTGCTGGACCGGGTATCCGCTCTGGTGGAGGCCGGCGTGGATGTGCTGAACCTGGACTCTGCCCACGGGCACACCCAGAACGTGCTGGAGACCGTCAAGCGCATCAAGGCCCTCTACCCGGAGGTCCAGCTGATCGCTGGCAACGTGGCCACCGCCGAGGGCACCCGCGCCCTCATCGAGGCAGGCGCCGACTGTGTGAAAGTGGGCATCGGCCCCGGCTCCATCTGCACCACCCGCGTGGTGGCCGGCATCGGCGTGCCTCAGATCACCGCCATCTATGACGCCGCCTGCGTGGCCGCCCAGTATGGTGTGCCCATCATTGCTGACGGCGGCGTGAAGTTCTCTGGCGATATCGTAAAGGCCATCGCCGCTGGCGGCAGTGTGGTCATGATCGGCTCTCTGCTGGCGGGGTGCGAGGAGTCCCCCGGCGATACCGAGATCTATCAGGGCCGCCAGTTCAAGACCTACCGCGGCATGGGCTCCCTGGCCGCCATGAATCACGGCTCCAAGGACCGCTACTTCCAGGAGTCCAACAAGAAGCTGGTGCCCGAGGGCGTGGAGGGGCGCGTCCCCTATAAGGGCTCCACCAGCGACACCATCTATCAGCTGATGGGCGGCCTGCGGGCCGGCATGGGCTACACCGGCTGCCACAGCATCGCGGAGCTCCAGCAGAACGCCCAGTTCATGCAGATCACTGCCGCCGGCCTGCGGGAGTCCCACCCCCACGACATCTATATCACCAAGGAAGCTCCCAACTATACCATCAGTCCTGACTGATCGCAGAGCCCGGGCCGCAACTGCGGCCCGGGCTTTTCCATTCCCATGATCCCCCCTTGTCCTCCCGGAGCGGAGTGAGTCTGACCCAATGGGGAGCTATCCCTTTTTCCGTGTCAAGAAGATCCCGACGATCGCGGCGATCAGGATGATGGGGGCCGCTCTGACGAACAGCCATTCCAACCCGTGAAGGGCCACCCCGATTACAGCGGTCTCGGGATCGCTGTAATCCCAGCCTAAGTAAGGGCTGTTCAGGGCCGACAAGAAGGCGAAGATGGCCGCTATGACCGCGCACAATGATAGGAGGAGCCAATGCAGGATACGCCTCCTTGTGGTTTTTCTCTGCGCAAGCTGCAGGTTTATCACCTCCAGTTTTGCGGAGATGGCTTTCAGGGGATCAACGTCCGACTCCATGACGGTTTCTCCCAGCAAGGTGCTCACGGGGGTCTCAAGGGCTTCCGACAGAGAGATCAGCAGGTCAGAGTCGGGGACAGATAATCCTTGTTCCCATTTTGAGATCGTCTGCCGCACCACGTTCAGCTTGACAGCAAGCTCCTGCTGGGAAAGTCCTTTTGATGTTCGGATCGCTTTTATGTTTTCGTTGAGCATTTGGGATGGTCTCCTTCCATCTGTTCTCTGCCATAATTATATAGAGAGCGGCCCGTTGCCGCAAGCAACGTATGTTAACATTTCAGGAAAATGGCCATTTTTGTTCCATGATTTGAGGCTGGCCGCTGTTCATACGCAGAAAAAATGAGTTCGATCTCTGGATGCTTTGGAGCGTTTCATATACATGTAAATTTCCCTGCGCTTGGGAGAAAGAAGAAGGGGCGGAAGTCCATGAATAAGGAGGAGAAGAATATGGAGCGGTACACCCTGCGGGAAGGGGGGCGGGTCCTCTGCCCCACGGAGCGCCTGGAGGCGGCGCTGGAGCGGCTGGCGGCCTTTGAGGACCTGGCCTGTGGACTGGAGGAGGAGCAGCAGTCCATCTCCCAGCGTCTGGAGGAGCTGAGAGGACAGCGGAAGGAAAAGACCGTCCAGTTCCGGGAACTGCTGGCCCAAAAGCTGGTCAACAGCAGCCTGATCCAGCTGCTGGAGCGGAAGGGACTGAAATGAGACCCAGCTGTCCGGCGGACGGGAGGGACAAGCGGGCCCCCGAAGAGAAATTACTTTCTCTCCGGGGGGCTTTGTGCTACAATGCGTATAGCTGAAAAACAGGCTGGAGAGGGGCGAGGACCGTGCTGAAGCTGATACTGGGCCGGGCGGGATCGGGGAAGACTACCGCCGTCTACCGCCGCATGTGCGGGGCGGGGGCGGAGCGCCCCCAGGTCCTGCTGGTGCCGGAGCAGAACTCCCACGAGGCAGAGCGGGCGCTGTGCAAGGTGGGGGGGAACGGAGTATCCCTGTATGCGGAGGTGCTCTCCTTCAGCCGCCTGGCCAACCGGGTCTTTCTGGCGGCCGGAGGGCTGGGAGAAGCGGAGCTGGACGCAGGCGGCCGCCTGCTGCTGATGCACCGGGCAGTGAAGTCGGTGGCGGCCCAGCTCACCGTGTGCGCCCGCTCAGCGGGGCGGGCCTCTTTCCTCCGCAGCCTGATCGCCACTGTAGACGAGCTGAAGAGCTGCCGGGTCTCCCCGGCAGACTTGGAGCGGGCGGGCTGTGAGGCGGAGGGACCGGAGGGAGAGAAGCTGCGGGACCTGTCCCTGATCTGCGGGGCTTACGATGCCCTCACTGCCCAGGTGGCCCTGGACCCCAGGGACCGGCTGACCCGGACGGCGGAGAAGCTGAAGGACTGCCCCTGGGCAGCGGGGAGGGACCTGTGGCTGGACGGCTTCACCGACTTTACTCCCCAGCAGATAGAGGTGCTCTCCCGCCTGCTGGAGCAGGCCCATTCGGTGACGGTCACCCTCACCTGTGACCATCTGGAGGAGGATGAGGGGGGGACCGGCATCTTCTCCCCCGCCCGCCGAACGGCCGCCCAGCTGCTGCGGGCGGCCCGGGAGCGCCGCGTCCCCAGCCAGGTGGAGCACCTGGCGGCGGAGGGAGGAGGACGGGCGGCGGATCTGGACTTCCTGGAAAAGGCCCTGTTCGCCCACGCTCCCGGCCTGGAGCGGGAGCCGGAGGGGGCAGTGGAGCTCTTTGCCGCCCGGACGCCCCGGGGAGAGGTGGAGTGGACTGCGGCCCGCATCCTGGAGCTGGTGCGGCGGGAGGGGCTCCGCTTCCGGGACATCGGGGTGGTAGCCCGATCCTACAGGACCTATCAGGATTTGGTGGAGTCGGTGTTCGCCCGGTACGGGGTGCCGGTGTTCTCCTCCTCTATGAGTGAGATCCTGGATAAGCCCGTCCTGGCTCTGGTGACCGGGGCGCTGGACACGGTGGCGGGGGGATATGTCTATGACGACGTGTTCCGCTATCTCAAGACCGGCCTCACCGACCTGGGGGAGGAGGACCGGGATCTGCTGGAGAACTATGTCTTGAAGTGGGACATCCGGGGGAGCCGGTGGACGCAGGAGAAGCCCTGGACCATGCACCCCAGGGGCTATGGCTTCCCCATGACGGAGGAGGACCAGGCCCTGTTGGAGCGGGTGGACCGGGCCCGGCGGCAGGTGGCGGCCCCGCTGGAGAGGCTGCGGAAAAATTCGGCCCGTACAGGACGGGGACAGGCTATGGCTCTCTACGGCTTTCTGGAGGAGATCGGCCTGCCCCGGCGGCTGGGAGAGCGGGTGGAGGAACTGCGCCGGCGGGGGGAGCCCGCGCTGGCCGAGGAGTACCGCCAGCTCTGGGAGATCCTGTGCGGCGGGCTGGAGCAGTGTGCCGCCCTCACCGGGGAGGTGCCTATGGAGCTGGAGGAGTTCTCCAGTCTGTTCCAGCTGGTGCTCTCTCAGTATGACGTGGGCACTATCCCGGTCTCCCTGGACCGGGTGACAGCGGGGGAAACCACCCGGCAGACCGGCCACCGGGTGAAGGTGCTCTTCCTGCTGGGGGCGGACGACAGCTCCATCCCCCAGGTGGGGGCGGAGCCCGGCCTGCTCTCCGACGACGACCGCACCCTGCTGGCCTCCTACGGCCTGGAGCTGAACCAGAGCGCGGAGGAGCGCCTCTACCGGGAGATGACCACCCTGTATCAGATCTGCGCCCTGCCCAGCCGGCGTCTGATTCTCACCTGGCCCGCCCAGGGGGCGGGGGGGGCGGAGCGGCGGTCCTGCTTCCTGGTGGGGCGGCTGAAGCTGCTCTTCCCCGGCCTTGCAGAGGTGCGGGAGGAGGGACTGGGGGACTCCTTCCGCATGGCGGCCCCCCTGCCCGCCTTGGAGCTGGCGGGGCGGAGCCCGGCAGTCCGGCGGGTGATGGGGTCCCTGCCGGAGTACGCCCCCCAGGTGGAGCGGCTGGAACGGGCCGGACGCTGGGAGAGAGGCAGGCTGACCCGGGGGGCGGTGGACCGGCTGTATGGACAGCGGGTACCCATGTCCGCCTCCCGGATGGACAAGTACAAGTCCTGCCACTTCTCCTACTTCATGCGCTACGGCCTCCAGGCGGAGCCCCGGAAGCCTGCCGGATTCACTGCGCCGGAGTACGGCACCTTCGTCCACTATGTGCTGGAGCATGTGCTCCAGAGCTGCCCCATCGGGGAGGAGAGCTGGGGGGAGGAGCTGCAAAAGCGGCTGAGAGCGGCGGTACGGGCGGCGGTGGACCGCTACACGGCAGAGGAACTGGGAGGGTTGGAGCACCAGAGCCAGCGCTTCCGCTATCTGTTCCGCCGCCTGCTGCGCTCCGTCCAGGCGGTGGTGGACAACGTGGCCCAGGAGCTGTGCGCCTCCCGATTCCGGCCCATTTCCTTTGAGCTGGGCTTTGGGAGCCGGGGGGAGCTGCCTCCGGTGGAGCTGACGGCGGAGGGGGTTACCATCAGCGTCTCCGGCTTCGTGGACCGGGTGGACGGCTGGGTGGAGAACGGGCGGCTCCACCTCCGGGTGGTGGACTACAAGACCGGTCGTAAAAGCTTTGACCTGACGGAGGTGTGGAACGGCCTGGGCCTCCAGATGCTTCTGTACCTCTTCGCCCTGGAGGAGCGGGGAGAGGGGTTCTACGGACTGCCGGTAGAGGGGGCGGGGGTGCTTTACCTGCCTGCCCGGGACGCGGTGGTCCGGGGCAGCCGGACCATGAGCGAGGAGGAGCGGCAGAAGGCAGTGGACAAAGAGCTGGTCCGCCGGGGATTGGTCCTCTCCGACGGGGCGGTGCTGGAGGCCATGGAGCGGCCAGGGCCGGGGGGTTACCGCTTCCTGCCCCTGCGGGTGTCCAAAAGCACGGGGGAGATCACCGGCGAGGCCCTGGTGAGCGCCGAGCGGCTGGGGCGGCTGGAGAAGCACACCCGCAAAGTCCTGGAGGAGATCTGCCGGGAACTGGCGGCGGGCAACATCGCTGCCGATCCCTTCTGGCGGGGGCCTGAGAAGAACGCCTGCCGCTTCTGCGACTACGCCGCCGCCTGCCACTTTGAGGAGGGCAGAGGCGGGGACTGTCGGCGCTGGCTGCCGGGGGTCAAGGCCCAGGAGTTCTGGGAGAACGTAGAGCGGGAGACAGACTGAGAGAGGTGCAGCAGATGGAACATCGTTTTTATAAGCTGGAGATCTTTGTACCGGAGGACTATTTCGCGGCTGTCCGTCAGGCCCTGTGGTCGGTGGACGCCGGGCACATCGGGGAGTATGACCGGTGCCTGAGCTGGAGCCGGGTGAACAGCTGCTGGAGGCCCCTGGAGGGGGCGGACCCCTTTGAGGGCATCCCTGGGGAGCTGTCCCAGGAGCAGGAGCTGAAGATCGAGGTGTGCTGCCGGGGGGAGCGGCTAAGGGAGACCCTGGCGGCAGTGAAGGAGGCCCACCCCTATGAGGAGCCCGTGATCAACGTGCTGCCCCTGGTGGGCACAGGGCTGTGAGAGGAGGACTGTGATGGACATCAGGCTGTGCTGTGTAGAGGCGGGGGAGGGATTCCCGCTGGTGCTCCTCCACGGCAACGGGGAGGACCACACCTATTTCAAGCGGCAGATGGGACCCTTTTCCCAGCACTTCCGGGTCATCGCGGTGGACACCCGGGGCCATGGGGAGAGCCCCAGAGGGACTGCCCCCTTCACCCTGGAGCAGTTTGCGGAGGATCTGAAGGAGTTCCTGGACGGGAGGAGCATTACCCGATGCCACCTGCTAGGCTTCTCCGACGGGGGCAACATCGCTCTGCTGTTCGCCCTGAAATACCCGGAGTATGTGGAAAAGCTGATCCTCAATGGGGCGGACCTGTGCCCCTCCGGCGTGAAGCTGACCACCCAGCTGCCCATCGTGCTGGGCTGGGGAATGTGCCGGGTGCCAGCCCTGTTCAGCCGGAAGGCCAGGGCGAATTGGGAGATGCTGGACCTGATGGTGACCCAGCCCCACATCCCCACGGAGGCGCTTGCCCGGCTCCCTATGCCCGCCTTGGTGGTGGCAGGGGAGCGGGACATGATCCGGGAGGGCCATACCCGGGCCATCGCCGCCGCCATCCCGGACAGCCGGCTGGCCATCCTGCCCGGGGACCACTTCGTGGCTCGGCGGAACTGGCAGACCTTCAATCCCCTCGTGCTGGATTTCCTGCTGGACGGCGCACAGATCCCGTAGGAATTGGAAAGGAAAGACAGAGATGGATGATTGGTTCACGCTGGAGCGGATCGATGAGGATACGGACATCCTCAGTGAGTACCGCCACTGGGAGGAGACTCACTGCTACCTGCTGCGGGGAAGGGAGCGCAGCCTGCTCATCGATACCGGGCTGGGGATCTGCGACATCCGGCAGGCGGTGGACCGTCTGACGGATCGGCCGGTGGCGGCGGTAGCCACCCACATCCACTGGGACCACATCGGGGGCCACCGGTACTTTCCGGAGTTTTACGCCCACGAGGCAGAGCTGAATTGGCTGTCGGGCGGGTTCCCGCTGTCCGTGGAGGCCGTCCGGGCCATGGTGGCGGACCGCTGTTGCCTGCCGGAAGACTTTGATGTGAGCCGGTACACCCTGTTCCAGGGGTATCCCGCCCGCGTGCTGCGGGACGGAGACCGCATCGAGCTGGGCGGGCGGACCTTGGAGGTGCTCCACACGCCGGGCCACTCTCCTGGCCACATGTGTTTTTGGGAGGCGGAGCGGGGCTATCTTTTTTCCGGAGATCTAGTCTATCGAGGCACCCTGTTCGCCTGCTACCCCTCTACCAACCCGGAGGAATACCTGAGTTCCCTGGAGCGGACCGCCTGCCTGCCGATGGAGCGCCTGCTCCCTGCCCACCACGCCCTGGACATCGGGCCGGAGCTCCTGGGCCGTGTGCGGGACGCTTTCCGCGGGCTGAAAGAGCAGGGAAAGCTCCGCCACGGCGGCGGCACCTTTGATTACGGGGACTGGGCGGTCCGGCTGTGACAGGAAAACCGGAAAAGCAGAACGACGAAAAAAGAAGGAATGGACCATGCAGCAGAACAAGAATATTTTGATCATCAACGACATGCCGGGATATGGAAAGGTCGCTTTGGCCGCCATGCTGCCGATTTTGTCCCACATGGGGCATAATATCTACAACCTCCCCACCGCCTTGGTGTCCAACACCCTGGATTATGGGAAGTTCACCATCCTGGATACCACCGACTATATGAAAAAGTCCATTGCCGTGTGGAAGGAGCTGGGCTTCTCCTTTGACTGCATCACCACGGGCTTTCTGGCCTCGGCGGAGCAGGTGGACATTATCCGCGCCTTCATCGAGAGCCAGAGGAAGGAGGACCTGCTGGTGATGACCGACCCCATCATGGGGGATGAAGGGAAGCTCTATAACGGCGTCACCGAGGAGACGGTGGAGAACATGCGCCGCCTCATCGGAGTGGCTGACGTGATCGTCCCCAATTTGACGGAGGCGGAGTTCCTGACAGAGCGGTACCGGGGGGCGGAGGCCCTCGACCGGCATCAGGCCCGGGAGGTGGTGGACGCCCTGCTGGCCTGCGGGCCCAGATCGGTGGTCATCACCAGCGGGCTGGAGGCGGAGACCGGCCGCCACGTGGTGTGGGGCTACTGTCACCGGCAGGGGCGGTACTTCACCCTGCCCTTCGACTTCATCCAGGTCCACTTTCCCGGCACTGGCGATGTGTTCTCTGCCGTCCTGGTAGGAGAGCTGCTGGCCGGGACCGGCCTGGAGCAGGCGGCCCGGAAGGCCATGGATACGGTGGAGCGCCTGGTCTGTCTGGACCGCAACGAGGTGGAGAAGAACAAGGGTATCCGCATCGAGCGGTTTTTGAAGGAATTGGATCTCTGAGCCTCCAGAGGGCGGAAGAAAGGAAGAAAAGGGATATGTGGGTAGTTTTTGCGCTCCTGTCTGCGGTGTTCGCTGCGCTGACCGGGATATTGGCCAAGCTGGGGATGGAGGGCATCAACTCCAACCTGGCCACCGCCATCCGCACCGTGGTGGTGCTGGTGATGGCCTGGGCTATTGTGTTCCTGACAGGGAAGCAGCATGAGATCGGGGATATTTCCACCCGGAGCTGGGTGTTCCTCCTCCTGTCCGGCCTGGCCACCGGCCTGTCCTGGCTGTGCTATTTCCACGCCCTTCAGATCGGCCAGGCCAGCCGGGTCATCCCCATCGACAAGTTCAGCGTGGTCATCTCCATGGTGCTGGCCTTTGTGGTGCTGAGGGAGGCGGTGACCGTCCAGACCGTCATAGGCGGCCTGCTCATCACGGCAGGGACGCTGGTGTTGATCCTGTGAATGGAGCGGACAGAGAGAGGAGGACGCGCAGATGGCCTTTGCCTTGACAGAGGAACAGAGCAGAGCAGTCCATGACCGGGGGGGCGGACTGCTGGTGTCGGCTGCGGCCGGCTCGGGCAAGACCCGGGTGCTGGTGGAGCGGTTGCTGGACCAGGTGACCGGGGAGGGAGCGGATATCGACGACTTCCTGGTCATTACATATACCCGGGCGGCTGCGGCAGAGCTGCGGGCCCGGATTGCTCAGGAGCTGTCCGACCGGCTGGCGGAGCGGCCCAACGACCGGCACCTGCGGCGGCAGACCACGTTGGTCTACAAGGCCCAGATCTCCACGGTGCACGCCTTCTGTGCCGCTCTGCTGCGGGAGAGCGGCCACCAGATCGGGTTGGACCCGGACTTTCGGCTGTGCGACGAGGGGGAGGGCGCGGTCCTGATGGCCCGGGTGCTGGGGGAGACCCTGGACCGCCAGTACGAGGATCTGGACCCGGAGGGGGACTTTGCCGCCCTGGTGGACACCATGGCCGCCGGGCGGGACGACAGCCGCCTGGAGCAGATCGTGCTGGACGTGTTCGGCCGCATCCAGAGCCACCCGGACCCGGCGGGCTGGCTGGCAGACCAGAGCCGCCTGTGGGAGCTGGATGGGGTCACCGACGCGGGGGACACCCCCTGGGGGGCGCTGCTGCTGGCCGACGCCAGGCGGCAGGGGGAGCGCTGCCTGGAGCTGCTGCTCCGGGCGCTGGAGCTCACCGGCCGGGACAGCGTGCTCAGCCAGAATTACGGCCCCAGTCTCTCCCAGTCCATCCAGGGGGTGCGGGCCCTGCTGGCGGCGGACAGCTGGGACGGCGTGTACCGGGCCCTGCCAGTGGAGTTCCCAGCGGCGGGGCGGAAAAAGGGCGTGGAGGACCTGGAGGCGGCGGAGCGGGTGAAGGGACTGCGCACCCGCTGCAAGAAGCAGATGGACAAGCTCTTTGAGGACCTGGGCGGGGACAGCGGGCAGCTGCTGGCCGACCTGGCCCTGGCCCGGCCCGCGGTGCAGGGCCTGATGGAGCTGACGGCCCGCTTTCAGGAGGACTACGCCCGGGAGAAGGCGCGCCGGGGCGTACTGGACTTTTCCGACCTGGAACATCTGGCCCTGCGGCTGCTCACCCAGGACGGGGACGGAGGGCCCGGCCCGCTGGCCCGGTACTGGAGCGGCCGGTTCGCCGAGGTGATGGTGGACGAGTATCAGGACACCAACCAGGTGCAGAACGCCATCTTCACTGCCGTGTCCGATGGGGGGCGGAAGCTGTTTATGGTGGGAGACGTGAAGCAGTCCATCTACCGCTTCCGGCTGGCCGACCCCACCATCTTCCTGGACAAGTACCGCCGTTTCAAACCTTGGGACCAGGCGGCGGAGGGGGAGGAGCGGACAGTGGTGCTCACCCGCAACTTCCGTTCCCGGCCGGAGGTCCTGGAGGGGACCAACGACCTCTTCCGAAATATTATGTCAACTGAATTCGGGGAGCTGGACTACACCCAGGACCAGGCGCTGGCGCCGGGAGCCGCCTTCCCGCCGGAGGGAGACTGGCAGGTGGAGCTGGACCTGGAGGACCTGTCCTTCCTGGGGGACCAGGAGGAAGGGGAACGGGCGGACAAAAATCTGCTGGAGGCCCGCTGGGCGGCCCGCCGTATCCGGGAGCTGCTGGACGGGGAGCTGATGCTGACGGAGGGGAGCGGGCAGCGGCGGGCGGAGCCCTCTGACGTGCTCCTTCTCCTGCGCTCCCCGGGGGCGGTGCTCCACCACTATATCCGGGCCCTCAACGAGGCGGGGCTGCCCTGGTCCGCCGAGGGCGGGGAGGACTTCTTTGCCTCCACCGAGATCAATGTGGCCCTGTCCCTTCTCCAGATCGTGGACAATCCCCGCCAGGATGTGGCGCTGATCGCGGCCCTGCGCTCCCCGGTGTACGGCTTTTCAGGAGATCAGCTGGCTCTGCTCCGGGCGGAGGGGGAGGGGGACTTCTATTCCGCTGTGGTCCAGGCCGCCGGCCGGGGGGACCAGGCGTGCCGGGATTTCCTGACGGAGCTGGAGGAGCTGCGCTTCGGGGCAGGGGACCGCACCTGCCGCCAGCTGATCTGGCACATCTATGAACGGACCAACCTGCTGGGCCTGTTCGGGGCCATGGACGGGGGGCAGGAGCGGCAGGGCCGCCTGCTCACCCTCTATGCCCTGGCGGGGCGTCTGGAGGAGGCGGGGTGCCGGTCTCTCTTCCAGTTCCTGCTGCGCCTGGAGCGGATGCGCCAGACCGGGGGACTGTCCCTGTCCGCCCCAGGCCGGGAGGGGGGCGGTGTGACCATCATGTCCATCCACCGCTCCAAGGGGTTGGAGAAACCGGTGGTGCTGCTGTGCGGCCTGTCCCGGCGGCTGAACCGGGACGACCTCCAGCGGCCTGTCCTCTTCCATCCGGTGCTGGGGGTGGGCCCCCGGGGCCTGGACCGGGAGCGGATGGTGGAGTACCCCACCCTGGCCCGCAAGGCGGTGGCCCGGAAGCTGGAGCGGGAGATGATGGCGGAGGAGCTGCGTCTGCTCTATGTGGCCATGACCCGGGCCAAAGAGAAGCTGATCCTCTCCATCCCGCTGCGGCGGGGAGCGGAGGAGCTGGAAAAGCTGGGGGAGGACCTGTCTGTTCCACCCTCCCCCATGGCGTTGGAGCGCCAGCAGAGCGTGGGCGGCTGGGTGCTGCTTCACGCCCTGGCCCGGCCCGAGGCGTCCGCCCTGCGGAGCATGGCGGGGCTGCCGGAGGTGTCCCCGGGGACTCTGGGGCCCGCCTGGGATATTCGATGGGTAGATGGGGCGGCACTGGCCGAGATTCCGGAGCAGAGGGGCCGCTTCGCGGATCTGCCCGGAGAGTCGGAGACGGAACCGGAGGGGCTGAGAGAGGCGCTGGCCTGGCACTATCCGTTCTCCCTTTCCTCCCAGACTCCCTCCAAGCTCACCGCCACCCAGCTCAAGGGGCGGAGCCTGGACCAGGAGACCCGGGAGGAGGCCGCCCCAGCGGCCCTTCCGCCCCAGCCGCTCTCCATCCTGCGGCCCCAGTTCGTGGCGGAGGAGCGGGGACTCACCCCGGCCCAGCGGGGCACAGCCCTGCACCTGGCCATGCAGTATCTCCCCCTGGACACGGACACCCCGGAGCGGGCAGCGGCGGAGCTGGAGCGCCTGGTGTCCGGCGGCTTCCTCACCCCCCAGCAGGGGGCGGCGGCCGATCCGGGACAGCTCTCCGCGTTCTTTAACTCGCCCCTGGGCAGGGAGATGGCGTCGGCCCCCGTGTGCCGCCGGGAATTCAAATTTTCCGTGCTGCTGCCGGCGGAGGAGTTCTGCCCCGGCCTGGAGCCGGGGGAGGAGGTGCTGCTCCAGGGCGTAGTGGACGCCTGGTTCGAGACTCTGGAGGGCATCACGGTGGTGGACTTCAAGAGCGACCGGGTCTCCCGGTCCGGGGTGGCGGCCCGGGGAGAGGAGTACCGCCCTCAGCTGGAGGCGTACAGCCGGGCCCTGGAGGAGATCACCGGAAAACAGGTGGTCCGAAAGGCGCTCTGGTTCTTCGAACCGGGGGAGCTGATCCTTCTGTGAAAGGGCGACAAAAGGGCCGAGAAAAAAGTCAGGATAATTTTTTGAAAAAATAGTTGCTTTTGCGGGAGATCCATGCTATTATATCAGTTGCGTTTACAGATGATCCCTCCATGGAGAAAGAGGTGAAGATACAATGAAAGCAGGCATCCATCCCGATTATCAGCAGACCACCATCCGGTGCGCTTGCGGCAATGTGATCGAGACTGGCTCCACCAAGAAGGATATCCGCGTGGAAGTGTGTTCCAAGTGTCACCCCTTCTACACCGGTAAGCAGAAGATGGTGGACACCGGTGGTCGTGTCAGCCGCTTCAACAAGAAGTTCGGCCTGGACAAGTGAGATTGCGCCTCAAAAGCCGCACCGTGGATCGGTGCGGCTTTTTGTCGTATTTTGCTGTCGGCCCGGAGTATCCTCGCCCCAGGGAGGGGCATAAACTAACAGATGAGATCAAAAATGAGTTAGGAGGCTGTATCATGAAGAAGATCGACGTGAAGAGCTTGCAGGACAACGTATTTTCCCTCATCGGGGACCGGTGGATGCTCATCACCGCCGGCACGGCGGAGCGGTGCAACACCATGACCGCCAGCTGGGGCGGACTGGGCGTGCTGTGGGGCGCCCCGGCGGCCACCATTTACCTGCGGCCCCAGCGGTACACCAAGGAGTTCGTGGACCGGGAGGAGTATTTCACCCTGGCCTTTTTCGGGGAGGAGCAGCGCAAGGCCCTCACCCTGTGCGGCAGCAAGAGCGGCCGGGAGGTGGACAAGGTGAAGGAGTGCGGCTTCACCGTGGCCCAGGCCGAGTGCGGGGCCCCCTATTTTGAGGAGGCGGAGCTGGTGCTGGTCTGCCGCAAGCGCTATGCCCAGGAGATGGACCCCCAGGCCATCCCCCAGGATGCCAAGGACAGATTTTATCCTGAGAAGGACTACCATACCATGTATATCGGAGAGGTCGTGGAGGCGCTGAGGAAATAAGGGCCTCAGCGCCCAGACCGCCTCCTGACAGACGGGGAAAATCCCATTTTGGAGGATCTATGACAGAAAACAACACGGAAAAGAAAAACAGGGCGGTGCTGGTGGGCCTGTCCTCCCGCGCCCTGGCCCCGGAGGAGAACGCCGACGAGGCCTCCATGGAGGAGCTCTCTGCCCTGCTGGAGACAGCGGGGGGAGAGTGCGTGGGCGTGGTGACCCAGTCCAAAGACAGCCCGGACCCCCGCACCTTCATCGGGGAGGGCAAGGTGGCTGAGGTGAAGGAACTGGCCCATGCCATGGACGCGGACATGGTGATCTTTGACAACGGCCTGTCTCCCTCCCAGCAGAGGGTCTTGTCAGAGGACCTGGGGGTGTCGGTGCTGGACCGCTCCGCCCTGATCCTGGACATCTTCGCCCAGCGGGCCCGCACCCGGGAGGGCCGGCTCCAGGTGGAGCTGGCCCAGTATAAGTATCTGCTCCCCCGCCTGATGGGCATGTGGACCCATCTGGAGCGGCAGGAGGGCGCCATCGGCACCCGCGGCCCCGGCGAGACCCAGCTGGAGAGCGACCGGCGGCACATCCGCCGCAAGATCTCCAAGCTGGAGGAGGAGCTGAAGGATGTGCGCCGGGTGCGGGCCACCCAGCGGGAGCGGCGCATCAAGAACGAGGTGCCGGTGGTGGCCATTGTGGGCTATACCAATGCGGGCAAATCCACCCTGCTCAACCGGCTCACCGGGGCGGCCATCCCGGCCAATGACCGGCTGTTCGACACCCTGGACACCACCACCCGCACCCTGGAGATCTCCGACACCTGCACGGTGCTCATCTCCGACACGGTGGGCTTTATCCGCAAGCTGCCCCACCATCTGGTGGAGGCCTTCAAGGCCACCTTGGAGGAGCTGGAGTACGCCGACCTGCTGCTCCATGTGATCGATGCCTCCAACCCGGAGTGGCGGGACCAGACGGCGGTGGTGGAGGACCTGATCCGGGAGCTGGGGGCCGAACAGACCCCCCGCCTGGATGTTTTCAACAAATGCGACCGGTATCTGGGGGACATCCGGCCCCACGGGGAGGACATCGTCTCCATCTCCGCCAGGACCGGCGAGGGGGTGCCCGAACTGCTGGCCGCCATCGGCAGGCGGCTGGACAACGGCGCCCGCCGGGTGATCATCCATCTGCCCTACGACCAGGGCGGGCTGCTGGACAAGCTCTACCAGCAGGCCAAGGTGGAGTCGGTGGAGTACGGCGAGACCATCGATGTGGCGGCGGTCTGCACCCCCAAGGTGATCGGTCAGCTGGGCCCGCTGGTGGAGGGCTGGAGGCCCCATCGGGAGCCCTGGGAAGACTGAAAGCCCCATCTCAGAAAAGAAAGGGAAAGGACCATGGACGTGATGCTCAGACCCTGGCGCCCGGAGGACGCCCCCTCTATCGCCCGGCATGCCGATGACCCCCAGGTGGCCGCCAACCTGCGGGATGTGTTCCCCTGCCCCTACCAACTGTCAGACGCGGAGGAGTTCATCCGCCTGTGCAGGGCGGCGGAGCCGGAGCAGGCCATATTCCGGGCCATCGTGGTGGATGGACAGGCCGTGGGCAGCGTGGCCCTCACCCGGGGCACGGATGTCTGCCGCCGGTCGGCCGAGCTGGGCTACTGGCTGGGCCGGGCCCTCTGGGGCCGGGGCATCATGACCAAGGCGGTGGAGGAGATGTGCCGGACGGGCTTTGAGGCGTGGGACATCGTGCGCATCTACGCGGAGCCCTTCGCCCACAACGCCGGCTCCCGCCGAGTGCTGGAGAAGGCGGGCTTCGCTCTGGAGGGCGTCATGCGCAGCGGCATATGGAAAAACGGCCGGCTGCGGGACTACTGCATGTACGCCCTGCTGCGGCCGGAGACCCAGTAGGACTGCCACAGGCGGCGGAGGGCGCCGGCGTCCTGCTCCAGGCTGTCCCCCAGCCGCTGGAGGAGGTTTTCGGAGATTTCCCGGGAAACCTGCTCCGGGCGGCAGGAGAGGCCGTCCATATAGTCCAGCAGAAGGGAGAGCAGCAGCGTGTCCTCTGTGATGCGGGTGACCGTGTCGTTCAGATGGTCCAGCAGTTCGAGCTCGTTCATCATTTATGCACCTCACAATATATCGCTGAAAGCGATTATAATGGAGTTAAGGAGAAAAGTCAATCGCTTAAAGCTATATATTTTCATAGACATAGCTATGAGCTATAATAGCTTACGGTGATGGATTTTGAAGGACTATAAAGAAGTGATTCGAGAAAAGAGAATAGAGTTGGGATTGAGTCAATATAAGTTGGCGAAATCTGTGGGGATTGCGCAATCTTTTATGAATGAGATTGAAAGTGGGCGAAAGACCCCATCTCTGGATGTTTTCTTTCGGATCTGCAAGGAATTGCAGATCAAAGTCTTTCCCGACGAGCCCTAAGGGGCGCCGCGGCCCCGGTCCCTGCGCAGGGACGCACACTGTGCGCCCGCCGTCCGTGAGGATGCGGCCCGATGCGGGCATCGGGCCCTGCGGGGTGCGTGCTTCTCCCTGTCTTTGTGTAGGGGGTGGGGCTTGCCCCCGCCCGCCGGTCCCAGGTCTGCGATGTGCCGCAGGAGTGATTTCCAGACCTGCCCGGGCTATTGAATCGCTCTGGCGGAAGAACGCCCCCTCATCCGTCACGGCTTCGCCGTGCCACCTTCCCCCCCGGAGGAGGGGAAGGCTTTTCGGGCGGCTGGAGGCCGCCCCTACATGATATTTTCGGCCTTTGCGCAGGGGCGCGCAATGCGCGCCCGCCGGTTTCTCACCAGCCGCCCCTATTGTGCCAATCTAGGCGCGCCCCGCGAGTATTCCCCAAAACGTGCAAAGGCAGGTGACCCCATGATAGAGTATTACATCCCCACCCAGGCCGGTGAGGCGGAGCTGGTCGAGAAGCGCTCCCGCTTCATCGGCCATGTCTGGCGTGTGGAGAGCGAGGAGGAGGCCCGTGCCCGCATCGAGGAGATGAAAAAGCGGTACTACGACGCCCGGCACAACTGCTGGTGCTACCTGCTGCGGGAGGGGCCGGTGCGCTACTCGGACGACGGGGAGCCCCAGGGGACGGCGGGCCAGCCCATGCTCAACGTGTTCCAGCGGGAGGAGGTCACCAACGTCTGCTGTGTGGTCACCCGGTATTTTGGGGGCATCCTTCTGGGGGCGGGGGGGCTGGTCCGGGCTTATACTCAAAGCGCCAAGGACGCCCTGGACGCCGCCGGCATCTCGGTGGTGCGCCGCTGGGTGGAGACGCTGGTACCCTGTCCATACAGCCTTTTGGAGCGCCTGAAGTCGGAGACCGCCGCCTGGGGCGGCGTGATCCCGGAGACGGAGTACGGGGCTGATGTGACCCTCACTGTCTTGCTGCCGGAGGAGAAGGCGGAGGCATATCTGGCACACATCCTGGACATGACCGCCGGGACGGTGGAGGGCATCGCCACCGGGGAGCGGTTCCAGGACGTGCCTTGGCGGTCCGCCGGAGGGGCCGGCGGACCCGGATAAAAAAATTTTTGAAAAATTTTGATTTTTTAGAAGGAAAATGGGGAGCGGCCTCGTATAAGATAAAGTGTACGGAACTGTACGACCTCACATGCACCCCCGGCGGGGTGGGACAGGAGGGACCATGACGCTGAGAGAGCAGACTGAACAGAGGGAGCGGGAGACACTGTCCTCCCGCGCCTGCCTGGCGGAGCAGACCCGGGGCCGGGCGCGGCCGGAGGAGCCCTGCGGCGTGCGCACCTGCTTCCAGGTGGACACAGACCGCATCGTCTACTGCAAGTCCTTCCGGCGGCTGAAGCACAAGACCCAGGTGTTCCTCCAGCCGGAGGGGGACCACTACCGTACCCGGATGACCCACACCCTGGAGGTCAGCCGCATTGCCCGGACCATCGCCCGGGGGCTGGCGCTGAACGAGGACCTGACCGAGGCCATCGCCCTGGGCCACGATTTGGGCCACACCCCCTTCGGCCACGCGGGAGAGCGGCTGCTCAACTCCATCGTGCCCGGCGGCTTCGCCCACTTCCGGCAGTCCCTGCGGGTGGTGGAGCGGCTGGAGAAGGAGGGAGCCGGACTGAACCTGACCTGGGAAGTGCGCAACGGCATCGAGCGCCATACCGGCGGGGAGGACGCCGCCACCCTGGAGGGGCAGGTGGTCCGTCTGGCCGACAAGATCGCCTACATCAACCACGACATCGAGGATGCCCTGCGGGGCGGAGTGATCTACCCCATCGACATCCCGCTGGAGGTGTCCCAGGTGCTGGGCTTTACCCACGGGGAGCGGATCAACGCCCTGGTGGTGGACGCCATCTCCGCCAGCCGGGGGCAGGACCGCATCTGTCAGTCCCCCCAGGTGGGGGAGGCCATGGCGGTGCTGAAGGAGTTCATGTTCGCCAATGTCTACACCAACCCCATCGCAAAGGGGGAGGAGAGCAAGGCCCAGGACATGCTGAAGATGCTCTTCGGGTATTACCAGAAAAACCCCGATGAGCTGCCCGCCGACTTCCAGGCGATCCGCCTGGAGGAGGGGGTGGACCGGGCGGTGTGCGACTATATCGCAGGGATGACCGACCCCTTCGCGGTGAGCGAGTACACCCGGCTGTTCATCCCCATGGGATGGGGCGTGAAGTAGGCCTTTTTCCCCAAATAGGGATAAAGAGCCGGGATTCGGGCCATCAATAGCGGAAGGGGGAGAAAAATGCCCATACCGGAGCGGTTTTTGGACGAGCTGATCGCCCGGACTGACATCGTGGACCTGGTGGGCGAGTATGTGCGCCTGACCAAAAAGGGCCGCAACTACTGGGGACTGTGCCCCTTCCACTCAGAAAAGACCCCCTCCTTTTCCGTCTCCCCGGACAAGCAGATCTTCAAGTGCTTCGGCTGCGGGAAGGGCGGCGGGGCCATCAACTTCATCATGGAGCTGGACAGCCTGCCCTTCCGGGACGCGGTGGGAGTGCTGGCCAAGCGGGTGAACCTGGAGGTGCCGGACACCGGCGGCTTCAGCGCCGGCATGAAGGAGCGGCGGGAAAAGCTGCTGACCATCAACAAGGCGGCGGCCCGGGTGTTCCACAAGTGGCTGTACGCCCCGGAGGGGGCGGCGGGGCTGGCCTACCTTCAGAGGCGCGGGCTGAGCCGGGGGACCCTGACCCGGTTCGGACTGGGCTTCGCCCCCGACCGCTGGGACGGTCTGCTGACGGCCCTGGCGGAGCAGGGGTGGGACAAGGCCGACCTGCTGGACGCCGGGCTGGCGGTGAGCAACAAGGACGGCCGCATCTATGACCGCTTCCGAAACCGGGTCATGTTCCCTATCATCGACATCCGGGGGGACGTGATCGGCTTCGGCGGCCGGGTGATGGATGACTCCACCCCCAAGTACCTCAACTCGCCGGACACGCCGGTGTACAACAAGAGCCGCAATGTATTTGCCCTGAACATCGCCAAGAAGTCCAGGGCGGGGCGGGTGATCCTGACGGAGGGGTATATGGACACCATCTCCCTCCACCAGGCGGGCTTTGACAGCGCGGTGGCC
Source organism: Lawsonibacter asaccharolyticus (assembly GCA_003112755.1). NCBI lineage: Bacteria > Bacillati > Bacillota > Clostridia > Eubacteriales > Oscillospiraceae > Lawsonibacter > Lawsonibacter asaccharolyticus. The sequence continues at coordinate 2,337,753 of BFBT01000001.1, forward strand.
TCCCTGGGCACCTCTCTGACCGCGGAGCACGCCCAGCTGCTGGCCCGCTACTTCAAGGACGCGGTCATCGCCTACGACGGCGACGGGGCGGGGGTGTCCGCCGCCCAGCGGGCCATCCCCCTGCTGGAGCGGGCGGGGCTGAATGTGAAGGTCCTCCGGGTGAAGGGGGCAAAGGACCCGGACGAGTTCATCAAGAAATACGGGCCCGAGGCCTTCGCCCGTCTGCTGGACAAGAGCGAGAACCACATCGACTACCGGCTGGAGCAGCTGCGGGGCCGGTATGACCTGAGCGACGACAGCCAGCGGGTGGAGTTTCTGCGGGAGGCCACCGGGGTGATCGCCTCCCTGCACAGCGCGGTGGAGCGGGAGATCTATGGGGGCCATGCGGCCCAGATGGCGGGCATCTCCGCCGAGGCCATGGCCCAGGAGGTCAAAAAGGAGCTCCGCCGCCGCATCCAGAAGGAAAAAAAGCAGCAGGAGCGGCGGGACCTGTCCCCCGCCATCCAGCTCCAGCCCAAGGCCAGGGGGATGCGCTACGACAACATCCGCTCCGCCCGGGCGGAGGAGGGGGTGCTGCGCCTGATCCTGCTGGACAGCTCCCTGCTGGAGGAGACGGAGGGCCTGACGGGTTCGGAGTTCTCCTCTCCGCTGCTGGGGCGGATCTTTGACCTGCTGCGCAGCCGTGCGGCAGAGGGACTGAGCACCCAGCTGCCCGCCCTGGCCGGAGCGCTGGAGCCGGAGGAGATGGCCCACCTGGCCTGGGTGGCCGAGCAGCCGGAAAATCTGGCCAACAGCCGCAGAGCCCTGGCCGACTACATCGCCCTCATCCGGGAGGAGGGGCTGCGCCGCAGCGGGACAGATGAGGAAGCTCTGCTGAGGGCGGCGCAAAAGAGATATCAGGAAACAAAAGCATATATGGAGGAGAAGCCATGAGCACCAAGAAGACAGAGACTTCCGCCGCTGTGGAAGAGAAGAAGAGCAAGACCGACATCGAGACCCGCATGGAAGCGGGCAAGGTGGAGGTCATGAAGGTGGTGGGAGGCATCCCAGGTGCGGAAAAGCTGGCCGAACTGATCGAGCGGGGCAAGAAGAAGGGCAATCTGTCGGCCGCCGAGCTGATGGACGTGCTGGAGGACATGGATCTGGAGTCCGAGCAGATGGACAAGATCTATGATACTCTGGAGAACCTGGGCATCGACACAGTGGGGGAGGACTACATCCCCGAGCTGCCCGACGACGTGGAGCCCACCATTGAGGCCATCGAGGAGCTGCCTGAGGAAGAGATCGTGGACCCCAACACCATGGTGGACGCCTTCGGCACCGACGACCCGGTGCGGATGTATCTGAAGGAGATCGGCAAGGTCAACCTGCTCACCTCCGATGAGGAGATCGACCTGGCCCAGGCCATGGGGGCGGGCGCCGAGGCAAAGGAGCAGATGGAGGAGCTGGAGAGCTCCGGAGAGGAGATCCCCGCCGAGGTCCGCACCGAGCTGGAGAAAGCCATCAAAAAGGGCGAGCGGGCCAAGCAGCGGCTGGCAGAGGCCAACCTGCGCCTGGTGGTCTCCATTGCCAAGCGGTATGTGGGCCGGGGGATGCAGTTCCTGGACCTGATCCAGGAGGGCAACCTGGGCCTGATCAAGGCGGTGGAGAAGTTCGACTACACCAAGGGGTACAAGTTCTCCACTTACGCCACATGGTGGATCCGTCAGGCCATCACCCGGGCGATCGCTGACCAGGCCCGCACCATCCGCATCCCGGTGCACATGGTGGAGACCATCAACAAGGTGATCCGGGTCTCACGCCAGCTGCTCCAGGAGCTGGGCCACGACCCCACGCCGGAGGAGATCGCCGACGAGATGAACATGCCGGTGGACCGGGTGCGGGAGATCCTGAAGATCGCCCAGGAGCCCGTCTCTCTGGAGACCCCCATCGGGGAGGAGGAGGACAGCCACCTGGGGGACTTCATCCCCGACGAGGATGCCAGCGAGCCCGCCGAGGCCGCCTCCTTCACCCTGCTGAAGGAGCAGCTGGTGGATGTGCTCTCCACCCTGACCCCCCGGGAGGAGAAGGTGCTCAAGCTGCGCTTCGGCATCGAGGACGGACGGACCCGTACCTTGGAAGAGGTGGGAAAGGAGTTCAACGTCACCCGGGAGCGCATCCGCCAGATCGAGGCCAAGGCCCTCAGAAAGCTGCGTCATCCTTCTCGTTCCAAGAAACTAAAAGACTTTTTGAACTGATCCGGGGATCGTTTTGCTGAGTGTTCCGGGGCGCAGCTTTCCGGGGCCCCCGGGCGGGCCCAGCGCAGCGGGCCGCACGGGGAGAGCCGGAGCGACGGAATGAGTGAGCTCCCGCCTCCGGCGGGGGCGAGGGATATGCAGTCCGCGACGGCGACGCGTCATCCTTCTCGTTCCAAGAAACGAAAAGACTTTTTGAACTGACAGGCAGGCAGAGCACCGGAGGGCCGGGGCGCAGGTTTCAGGTGCCCCACCTGCAAAAAGGACCCCAGCGGAACACACATCCCCCGGAGCGCGGCTCCGGGGGTGTGCTTTGCGGGAAAGAGCGGAGAACGACTATGACAAAGCAGGATGTTTTGAAGCAGTATTTCGGCTATGACACCTTCCGGGGCGGTCAGGAGGAGATCATCGACGCACTGCTGGCCGGGCGGGATGTGCTGGCCGTCATGCCCACGGGAGCGGGGAAATCGGTGTGCTATCAGGTGCCTGCCCTGCTGCTGCCCGGCATCACCCTGGTGGTCTCCCCGCTGGTCTCCCTCATGAGGGACCAGGTGACCCAGCTGGTGCAGATGGGAGTGCCCGCCGCCTACCTCAACAGCTCTCTCACCTACCGGCAGTATCTGCTGGCCCTGGACCGGGCCAGGGAGGGCCGGTACAAGATCATCTATGTGGCTCCGGAGCGGCTGGATACCGAGGGGTTCCAGTCCTTTGTCCGCTCGGCCCAGATTTCCATGGTGGCAGTGGACGAGGCCCACTGTATCTCCCAGTGGGGGCAGGACTTCCGCCCCGCCTATCTGAACATCCCTGACTTTGTGGACCGGCTGCCCCAGAGGCCGGTGGTGGGGGCCTTCACCGCCACCGCCACCTCGGAGGTCCGGGAGGATATCCAGCGGCTGCTGGAGCTGGAGGCCCCCCTGTCCATCACCACCGGGTTTGACCGGGACAACCTGTATCTGGAGGTGTGCCACCCCTCCGTAAAGCGGGTGGAGCTGCTGGCCCGGGTGCGGGAGCGGCCGGGGGAGTGCGGCATCGTCTACTGCTCCACCCGGAAGAACGTGGAGGAGGTCTGCCAGTTCCTCCAGAGCTCCGGCATCTCCGCAACCCGCTACCACGCTGGGCTGGAGCCGGAGGAGCGGCAGCAGAATCAGGAGGACTTCCTCTTCGACCGGGTCCAGGTGATGGTGGCTACCAACGCTTTCGGGATGGGGATCGACAAGTCGGACGTGCGCTTCGTCATCCACTACAACATGCCAAAGGACCTGGAGAGCTACTACCAGGAGGCGGGCCGGGCGGGCCGGGACGGGGCGGAGGCCCGATGTATCCTGCTGTACAGCGGGCAGGACGTGCGCACAGCCCAGTTCCTCATCAGCCAGAGCGAGCCCAGCGAGCAGCTGGACCCGGAGACGGCGCGGCAGCTCCAGGAGCGGGACTTGGGTCGTCTGAAGCAGATGACGTTCTACTGCCGCACCCGGCGGTGCCTGCGTCAGTATATCCTGAACTATTTCGGCCAGTCGGCCCCGGACTACTGCGGCGCCTGCTACAACTGCCTCCACAATTTCCAGGAGATCGATGTGGGGGAGGACGCCCGGGCCATCCTCCGCTGTGTGGCGGAGACCGGCCAGCGGTTCGGCGCCGGACTGATCGCCGCAGTGCTGTGCGGCGGGGAGAACGAGAAGATCCGCCGTTACCGGCTGGAGCGGGAGAGGACCTATGGAGCCCTGGCCGCCCTGAGTCAGCGGGAGGTCCAGGACCGCATCCGCTTCCTGGTGGACGAGCACATCCTGGAGCTCACTGACGGCCAGTACCCGGTCCTCCGGTGCGGGGAGCGGGCGGAGGACGTGGCGTACAGCGACGGACCGCTGATGATGAAGGCCGTTCGGGAGGAGCGGCCGGCGGCCGACCGCCGGCGGGCGGAGGACAGCCCCCTGACAGAGCGGCAGCAGGCCCTCTTCCAGCGGCTACGGGAGGAGCGCGCCCACCTGGCCCGCCTCCGGGGCGTGCCGGCTTTTGTGATTTTCTCCGACAAGACCCTGCGGGAGATGGCGGCTGCCCAGCCACGGGATCTGCGTCAGCTCCAGAACGTGGGCGGCGTGGGCAGCTTCAAGGCGGAGCAGTACGGAGCTCAGTTCCTGGAGATCATCTCGGATTTTCAGGAGACAGCGGCAATATAAGAGCCTGCCCCAGACAGATGGTGTCCGGGGCAGGCTCTTATATACATATTTTACTTCGGAGCGTGGGGGCCGCAGCGAGTGTGGTGTCCGCCGCACCCGCCGCAGGTGCCGCAGTCCCCATTGCAGTGGCCGCCCGACTTGTGGGACTGCCACAGGGAGCGGACCGCGAGGGCGACCACGCCCGCAAGGATCAGGGAGACGATGATGGTAGGCAGCAGCTGGGACATATCTGACCCTCCTTGTCGATCACAGATTATTTCTTGCCGGCAGGGATGTCGGTCAGGTGACGGACCTCCTCGCTGGGCTGGTAGCCCCTGCGCACCAGCAGGAAGATGATGCCGGCCAGCAGGGCGATGGCGATGACGGTGAAGACGCTGAAGGCGGCCTCGCCGGTGAACAGACCGCCGATCTGATAGACGATCATGGCAGTCACATAGGCGAACAGGCACATGTAGCCGATGGCGCCCAGAGTCCACTTGGTGTTGTGCATCTCCCGCTTGATGGCGCCCATGGCAGCGAAGCAGGGGGCGCACAGCAGGTTGAAGATCATGAAGGAGTAGGCGGAGATGGCGCCGAAGTCAGCCCCCACCATAGCCCAGATGGGGCTGGAGTCCTCCATCAGATCGATGTCGCCGGCGTAGTGGTACAGCACACCGAAGGTGTTGACCACCTCCTCCTTGGCGATGAGGCCGGTGAAGGTAGCCACTGCGGCCTTCCAGGCCATGGAACCGGTCCAGCCCAGGGGGTAGAAGATCCAGGCGATGGCATTGCCGATGACGGCCAGCAGGGAGTCGTTGTTGTCCTCCACGGCCTGGAACACGCCGTCCACAAAACCGTAGCCCTGGAGGAACCACAGGATGATGGAGGAGATCAGGATGACGGTGCCGGCCCGCTTGATGAAGGACCAGCCACGCTCCCAGGTGGCCCGCAGCACGTTGCCGGCGGAGGGGGCGTGGTAGGCGGGCAGCTCCATGACAAAGGGGGCGGGCTCGCCGGCAAAGGCCTTGAATTTCTTCAGCATGATGCCGGAGACGATGACCGCCGCCACGCCAATGAAGTAGGCGGAGGTAGCCACCCAGGCGGAGTTGCCAAAGACAGCGCCGGCGAACAGGCCGATGATGGGCATCTTGGCGCCGCAGGGGATGAAGCCGGTGGTCATGATGGTGATTTTGCGGTCACGGTCCTGCTCGATGGTGCGGGAGGCCATGATCCCGGGCACGCCGCAGCCGGTAGCCACCAGCATGGGGATGAAGCTCTTGCCGGACAGGCCGAAGCGGCGGAAGATCCGGTCCATGATGAAGGCGATGCGGGCCATGTAGCCCACATCCTCCAGGACAGCCAGCAGGACGAACAGGACCAGCATCTGGGGCACGAAGCCCAGCACGGCGCCCACGCCGGCCACGATGCCGTCCTGGATCAGGCCGTACAGCCAGTCGGCCACCACAGGCTCGCCACTGGCGTTGAGCAGGAAGCTGTCAAAGAAGCCGGGCACCCACTCACCGAAGATGGTGTCGTTGGTGAAGTCAGTGGCGGCGGTGCCGATGGAGATGGCCCAGCCGCCCATGGCGATGGCATAGATCAGAAACATCACTGCCACGAAGATGGGCAGGGCCAGGACACGGTTGGTCACGATCCGGTCGATCTTGTCGGAGGTGGTCAGGCTGTGCTTGGGGGCCTTCTTTTTTACTGCCCTGCTGACCACAGAGTTGATGTACGCATAGCGCTGGTTGGTGATGATGCTCTCAGCGTCGTCCTCCAGCTCGTTCTCACAGTCGGCGATGTGGGCCTCCAGGTGGGCCTCCAGGTCTTTGGTCAGGGTCAGGGACTCCAGCACCTTCTCGTCCCGCTCGAACACCTTGATGGCATACCAGCGGAGATACTGGTCGTCCACCATGCCCTGAATGGACTCCTCAATGTGGGCGATGGCGTGCTCTACGCTGCCAGTGAACACGTGGGGGAGCTCCCCGGCCTTGTGGGCCTGGGCCGCGGCTACGGCCCGCTCGGCGGCGGCCATGCCGCCCTCGCCCTTCAGGGCGCTCATCTCCACCACCTGGCAGCCCAGGGCCTGGCCCAGCTTCTGGAGGTCGATCTTGTCGCCGTTCTTCCGCACCAGATCTATCATGTTGACCGCCACTACCACGGGCAGGCCCAGCTCGATGAGCTGGGTGGTCAGGTACAGGTTGCGCTCGATGTTGGTGCCGTCCACGATGTTGAGGATGGCGTCCGGCTTCTCATTGACCAGGTAGTTGCGGGCCACCACCTCCTCCAGCGTATAGGGGGACAGGGAGTAGATGCCAGGCAGGTCCTGGATGATGACCTCCTTGTGGCCCTTCAGCTTGCCCTCCTTCTTTTCCACCGTGACGCCGGGCCAGTTGCCCACGTACTGGTTGGAGCCGGTCAGGGCATTGAACAGGGTGGTCTTACCGCAGTTCGGGTTGCCCGCCAGCGCGATCTTGATATTCATGGTATTTCTCCCTTCAGAAAGTTAGAAGTGACTAACTAACAGTGAAAAACGAAAGCGGAGCTCAGAGGATCTCGATCATCTCCGCGTCTGCCTTGCGGACGGACAGCTCATAGCCCCGCACATTCAACTCCATAGGGTCCCCCAGCGGGGCGACCTTTCGGATGTGGATCTCCACTCCCTTGGTGATCCCCATATCCATAATGCGGCGCTTCACGGCTCCCTCGCCGTGGAGCTTAGCCACGGTGACGGTGTCTCCCACCTTGGCGTCTTTCAGCGTTTTCATCCTTTCTCTCCTCCTCAGATCATAATACGGTTGGCCATGGTCCTGTCCACAGCGACCCGGCTGTCCTTTACCTGAAGGATCAGGTTGCCGGCCATCTCGCTGATGACGGTCACCGACTCGTCCACCACAAAGCCGAGCTCTGCCAGATGCTGGCGCACCTCGTCCCTGCCGGTGATCTTTCGGATGACCACGGTCTCGCCGGGTCTGGCCATTGTCAGGGGCATCATGAGACTCCCTCCCAGATCAGGTTGACTTTTGCTGCTAGAATTGCTTGAAAAGCTGGTTAGCTTAACCTAACCCTCGGAACAGATAGAGTTTACTTCTGCTAACCAGATTTGTCAAGCCCTTTTCTGAAAAAATTGGGCCGTGCTCCGCACTTTTCCAGCCGCGACAAAAGCAGCCGGTGAACAGAGCAGGATCCCGTCTATTTTTCCCAGAGAGAAGAAAGCATGGCCCGCCGCACCAGCGGCGGGCCATTTGCCTTATTTCACGTTTTGGCCGGGGAAGGTGAGGTGGATGGTGGTCCCGCGGTCCGGCTGGCTCTCCAGGGAGAGGTCGGCCCCGTGGAAGGCCGCCCCGTGCTTGACAATGGACAGTCCCAGACCGGTGCCTCCGATGGCTTTGGAGTGGCTCTTGTCCACCCGATAGAACCGCTCAAAGACCCGGCTCTGGTCCTCAGGAGGGATACCGATGCCCGTGTCGGACACAGAGAGCTCCGCGCCCCGGTCGGAGCGGGAGACGGAGATAGTGACCCGGCCCCCAGGACGATTGTACTTGATGGCGTTGTCGCACAGGTTGCTGATCATCTCGTCCAAAAGCTGGCGCACGCCAGAGATCCGCACCGGTCCGCCCGTCACCTCCAGGGTGACCTGCCCCTTGACAGCGGCGGGGGTCAGGCGGCCGGCCACCTCCTGGGCCAGGTGGTACAGGTCCACCTCCTCCGTCTGGAGGGAGCTGCCCCCTTCATCCAGCTGGGACAGGCGGAGGATGTCCTCCACCAGGCGGATCATGCGCTGGGCCTCGCCGTAGATGTCGTCTGCGAAGCCGGGGATGTCCTGCGGCTTGACCAGCCCGCCCTTGATGATCTCCGCAATGCCGGAGATGGAGGTGAGGGGGGTCTTGAGCTCATGAGATACATTGGCGGTGAACTCCCGGCGCAGCTCCTCCCGCTGTTCCCGCTCGGTGACATCCAGGATGACCAGCACGGCGCCGGCCACCTGGCCGTCTTGAATCACGGGGTTGGCCAGCAGCTGGCAGCAGCGGCCTCCCAGGTCCACCAGCTGCTCGTCCCGCCTGCCGGTGAGGGCGGCATCCACCGCTTGGCGGAAGCGCTCGGTGCGGTTCAGAGTGAGGTAGCTGGCCCGTTCCTCAGGGGCGGCGGCGTGGAGCAGGCGCAGGGCACCGGAGTTGTGGGAGAGGATGCGCCCCTGCCGGTCCAGCAGGAGGAAGCCCTCGCTCATGTTCTCGGTGATGGCGGTGAACTCGTTCTGCTTCTGGCGCAGCTGGGCCATCTGCTGGGCGATGGTCTGGTTCTGCTGCTTGATGCGGGAAAGCAGGGGGGTGAGCTCTTCGTAGGTGTCGGAGTCCTCTGGGTGCTCCAGGTCGATGGCAAGGACGGGCTTGATGATGTGCTTGGAAAGGCGGGAGGCCAGCACCGCCGACAGGGCCACGGCCAGCACCAGGATGATGAGGATGGGCTGGACCATGGACAGGAGCAGGGAAGGGAGGCTGCGCTGCTCACTGGACACCCGTAGCACCGTCCCGTCAGCCAGCCGCTGGGCAAAGTACAGGGTCCGCTGAGAGAGGGTCGTGGAGTAGCGGGAGGCGGTGCCTGTCTCGCTCTCCAGAGCGGCTCGCACCTCCTCCCGGTCGGCGTGGTTCTCCATCTGGGCGGGGTCGGCCTGGTTGTCAAAGAGGACAGTGCCGCCGGCGTCGATCCAGGTGATACGGTTGGCGGAGGAGAGGCCGTCCAGATAATCCATGCTGCCCATCTCCACCCCACGGGCAGCCAGGGCGGCCTCCGACTCCAGCTGGATCAGCAGCTGGCTGCCAAAATACTGGTACAGCACGCCCATGAACAGAGCGATAGAGAGAAAGAACACCGCAACGCCCACCAGAAAGGAGTTGCGGAAGATTTTAGATGTCATGGCTGTTCCTCACTTTTGGACGGATCAGATTCCGCCTTGTAGCCAACGCCCCGCACGGTCTCGATGCAGCGGCCCGCCTCCCCCAGCTTTTGACGCAGGGTGCGGACGTGGACATCCACTGTGCGGCTGGCGCCGTCGAACTCATAGCCCCAGATGGTGTTGAGCAGCTGGTCCCGGGTGAATACGGTCCCCGCATGCTCCACCAAAAGGGAGAGCAGCTGGAATTCCTTCAGGGTGAGGGTGACTTCCCGCCCGTGGGCCAGCACCTGATGGCGGGCCGGATCGATGCGCAGTGGGCCCAAAGTAAGGGCGTGGACCGGCTCCGCCTCCCCGCCGCTGTGGCGCAGGGCGGTGCGGATGCGGGCCATCAGCTCCATCATGCCGAAGGGCTTGGCGATGTAGTCGTCCGCCCCGCCGTCCAGGCCCACCACCTTGTCGTACTCGGTCCCCTTAGCGGTGATCAGGATGACGGGGAGCCTAGCGGTGGAGGCGCCGGCGCGGATGCGCTTGAGGATGTGCAGGCCGTCCTCCTCCGGGAGCATCAGGTCCAGCAGGACCAGGGAGGGGAGCTGCCGCTCCATGGCGGCCCAGAACTGGGAGGGCAGTTCAAAGCCCTCCGCCTCCATGCCCTGGCTGTTCAGGGTATAAATGACCAGCTTGCGGATGCTGGGGTCGTCTTCCAGAAAATAAATCATGGGTAGGACCTCCTACGGCTGTGAAAATTGGGGCGCCCGCCGTTCAGGGCAGGTCAGCATGGTGCCCGGTGAGGGAGTACTCCACCCACTCGGCGATGTTGACGGCGTGATCTCCGATGCGCTCCAGATATTTGGCGATCATCAGCAGGTCGATGCACACCTCTCCGCTGTCCCCCATGCCGATGCGGCGGATCAGCTCCTCACGGACCTGGAGAAACAGATCGTCCACCACGTCGTCGGAGGAGATCACTGCCTCCGCCAGACCCAGGTCCTTGCGGACAAAGGAGTCCACGCTGTCGGTAACCATCTTGATGGTGGCCCGGGCCATGTCCCCGATAGGGACCAGGTCCTTGATGCTGTTGTCGGCGATATCCCGGGTGATCTCAGCGATGTCTGCGGCTTGGTCGCCGATGCGCTCCATGTCAGAGATCATCTTCAGGGCGGAGGAGATGGTGCGCAGATCCCGGGCCACCGGCTGCTGCTGGAGCAGCAGCTTCATACACAGGCTTTCGATGTCCCGCTCCTTTTGGTTGATGTCCCGCTCCGCGGCCAGCACGGTCTCCCGCAGGCCGGAATCGCCGTCCAGCAGGGCCTTGGCCGCGCCGGAGATGACCTCCTCGCACAGGGCACCCATGGTGATAAGTTCTACGTTGAGCCGCTCCAGCTGTGCTTCAAATTTGACTCGCATTATCCAAACCTCCCGGTGATGTAGTCCTCGGTGCGCTTGTCCTGGGGCATGGAAAAGAGCTGCTCCGTGTCCCCGTACTCCACCAGGTCGCCCAGCAGGAAGAAAGCGGTCTGGTCGGAGACGCGGGCGGCCTGCTGCATGTTGTGAGTCACCATGACGATAGTGTACTCGCTTTTCAGCTCCATGGCAAGGTCTTCTATTTTGGATGTAGAGATGGGGTCCAGGGCGGAGGTGGCCTCGTCCATCAGCAGGACCTCCGGTTGGACGGCCAGGGCCCGGGCGATGCACAGGCGCTGCTGCTGGCCGCCAGACAGGCCCAGGGCGGGCTTTTTCAGCCGGTCTTTCACCTCGTCCCAGATGGCGGCCTGACGCAGGGACTTCTCCACCAGCTCGTCCAAGGCCAGCTTGGAGCGCACTCCATGGGTGCGGGGGCCGTAGGCCACGTTGTCGTAGATAGACATGGGAAAGGGGTTGGGCTTCTGGAACACCATGCCGATGCGCCGGCGCAGGTCGGTGACGTCCACGCCGGGGGCGTAGATCTCCTGCCCGTGGAAGGTGAGGGAACCGGTGATCTTCACGCTGGGGATCAGGTCGTTCATCCGGTCGATGGTCCGCAGAAAGGTGGACTTGCCGCAGCCGGAGGGCCCGATGAGGGCGGTGATCTTGTTGGCTTTGATGTCGATGGAGATGTCCTTCAGTGCGTGGTTCTCACCGTAATACAGGTTCAGCCCGCAGGCCGAGAGAATGACAGATTGATCCATAGTTGTCCTCCTTAGCGCTTTTTCAGGCGCTTGCCCACCAGCTTGGCGGACAGATTGATGGCGAGGGTGATGGCCAGCAGGACCAGGGCCACAGAGAAGGCCAGGTCGAACTCGGCCCGCTCCTTGGCGTAGACGTACAGGGCCACAGTGAGGGTGGCACCGGAGCTGTCAGTCAGGCCGCTGAACAGAAGGGAAAGGTCACCGGTGGACAGAAAATGCGACAGAGCTTGGTCGTTGAAGCTGCCGAAAAAGTTCTGGAGGGTGGTGCCCATGCCGGCGGTGAACATGAGCACCGCAGACTCGCCCACCACACGGCCGATGGACAGGATGCAGCCGGTGACGATGCCGTCCACGGAGGAGGGGAGCACCACGGTGCGGATCATGTGCCACTTGCCGGCCCCCAGGCCCAGGGAGCCCTCCCGGTAGCTCTGGGGCACCGTCTTCAGGGACTCCTGGGTGGTGCGGATGATGGTGGGCAGGGTCATGATGACCAGGGTGAGGGCGCCGGCCAGCAGGGTCTTGCCCAGGTCCATGACCTGACAGAAGATCAGCATACCCACCAGGGCGTACAGGATAGAGGGGATGCCGGCCAGAGTCTCGGTGGCGAACTCGATGGCAGAGACCAGCTTGTGGTTGGAGGCGTACTCGGTGAGGTAGATGGCGGCCCCCACCCCCAGGGGCAGGATGAAGATCAGGGTGACCACGATGACATAGAGGGTGTTCTGGATGGCAGGCATGATGCCGTCGGTCCCCCGCAGGACACTCTCCTGGCTGGTGAGGAAGGTCCAGTTCAGATTGGGCAGGCCCCGGTAGAGGATGTAGCCGATGAGAAAGAGGAGCAGCAGGCAGGTGATGCCCGCGGAGAGATACAGCAGACCGCGCATCCCCACCTCATAGGTGCGGCGGCGGGGGGAGAGGCCCTTGGACTGGTAGCTCTGGGCCTCTTCCGAGGAGATCATGGCGTTGGTCATAGCTCAGCCCTCCTTGTTCCGTTTCAGGAATACGTTTAGGATCACATTGATGCACATGATAAACAGAAATAGGATCAGCCCAATGGAGTACAGGGCGTTGCGCTGGAGGCTGCCCACGGCGGCATAGCTCATCTCGCTGGCAATGGCGGTGGTGAGGAATTTGACGCTGGAGAGCAGAGAGGGCATGTTGGCCACATTGCCGGCCACCATCAGGATAGCCATGGCCTCACCGATGGCCCGGCCCACGCCCAGCACCACAGCGGCGGCAATACCGCTCTTGGCTGCGGGGACAGAGACCCGGAAGTAGGTCTCCAGCTCGGTGGCCCCCAGGGCCAGGCTGGCCTCCTCATACTCCCGGGGCACCGCATTCAGGGCGGTCTCGGACACCGAGATGATGGAGGGCAGGATCATCACTGCCAATACGATGATGGCGGCCAGCAGGCTGTCACCGGCGGCGATGTCAAAGGTTTTACGGATGGCGGGGAGAAGGACCATCATGCCCACCAGGCCGTAGACCACCGAGGGGATGCCCGCCAGCAGATCCACTGCCGGACGGATGACGGCGGCCACCTTGGGGGGCGCCACCTTGGAGAGAAAGACGGCGGTGAGGAAGCCGATGGGCACCCCGATGAGGATGGCCCCGGCGGTGCCATAGATAGAGGTGAGGATAAAGGGGAGGATGCCATAGGCGGGGTCGGTCTTGTCGGTGGAGGCCCAGCGAGTGCCGAAGAGGAAGTCGGTCAACCCCACCTCACGGATAGCGGGCAGGCCGGAGATGATCAGGTACACGGTGATCAGCAGGACAAAGGCGATAGCGATGAAGCCGCAGACCAGAAATACGGTCTTCATGATCCACTCCATGGCCTCTTTGGCCCGGAGGGCGCCCCCGCCGGGGACGCCGGGATGCTCTTTTTTCATAGTACTCAACCTTTTCTTGTAGATTCTGTCTCCTCAGCTGACACACGGGCGCGGGGGCCGTGCCTGTGTGTCAACTGAGGAAAGGGGGCAGAAGGGGAGACATCATTCAAAACAAGCCCCCGGGCTCGGGGGCTTGTTTTGAATTGGATCGGGTGAGCTCAGGCGTTGGCAGACACAGCGCCGGCAACAGCAATGATCTCAGCGGCGTCAGCGCTCATGGCAAAATCCAGGAAAGCCTGGGCTGCCTCGGAGAGCTGGGTGCCCTCCTTGGTGACCATAACGAAGGGACGCTGGATCTCATAGGAGCCGTCCTTCACGGTGTCCTCGGAGGGGGTCACGCCGTTGACCGCCACGGCCTTCACGGTGTCGTCCACGGCGGACAGGGAGGCATAGCCGATGCCGTTGGGGTTGGAGGCCACGTTGCCGATGACGTCGCCGGTGGAGGAATACTCGTTGGTGTACGTACAGGCATCTTCAACGCCCACGATCTCCTCAAAGGCCCCCCGGGTGCCGGAGCCGGCCTCGCGGCCAAAGACCGCGATCTCGGCATCGGCGCCGCCCAGCTCGGACCAGTTGGTGATCTCGCCGGTGAAGATCTGGGCGATCTGCTCCACGGTCAGGTCGGTCACGCCGTTCTCGGGGTTGACAACCACGGCCACGCCGTCCAGGGCTACGATGTTCTCTACGGCGCCGTTGCTCTTCTCTTCGTCCTTCAGGGCACGGGAGGCCAGTCCCAGGTCCACGGTGCCGTCGATGGCGGCCTGGATGCCGGTGCCGGAGCCAGTGCCGGAGTAGTTGACGGTCACATCGGGGTTCTGCTCCATAAAAGCCTCAGCCAGAGCCTTGACCACGCTCTCCATGGAGGTGGAGCCGTCTGTGTTCACGGTGCCGCTGAGGGTGGTGGTCTGGGATTGGACAGGGGTGGAGCTGGCGGCGGGGGTGCTGGTGGGAGTGGAGGTGGTCCCATTGGAGCCGCAGCCGGCCAGCAGGCCGGCCATCAGGGCCAGAGACAGCCCCATGCAAGTCAGTTTTTTCATGTAAGATCTTCTCCTTTATTGCATTCGTTTTGTGTTTCCTCTGGAGTACAGGGCTCAGTATAAAAAAGAAATGTAAAATGCGAAACAGCGGATATGTTAAATCTGCGTAAAGTGCGGTAAAATCAGAGAGTAAAAATGTAAAATACCGGCCGCCGGGACTTCCGGCGGCCGGTTTGGAATATCACATGTTCTGAATGGAACGGTGGACTGGCCTCAGCTCCGCTCCTCCACGGGGTCCTTGTCCCGGAAGAGCAGAGAGATGCACCACACGGCGGAAAGACCCACCAGGGTATAGATCACGCGGCTGATCATACTGCCGGAACCGCCGCAGGCGAAGGCCACCAGGTCGAATCGAAACAGACCCACGCTGCCCCAGTTCAGGCCGCCGATGATCAGCAGAGTCAGGGCGATCTTATCCATTATCATGGTTCATACCTCCTCGCATTGGTATTCCGGAGGTAGTTTGGCCAAAAGAGAGCTTTTTATTCCGTCGGTTCAAAAATTAAGGGAGCCCGGCCCGAAGCCGCAGGGCAGCAGGGTGGAGAGCGGGGCGGACTGGAAGGCACCGTCCCCTCGGACGGCCAGGACCCGGAGCTGGGGAGCAAATTCAAACAGCATCTGCCGGCAGGCACCGCAGGGCCAGCAGAAGTCGCTTCCCCGGCCGGCGATGGCGATAGCGGTGAAGCCGCCGGTGCGGCCCTCGCTCACCGCCTTGACCAGCGCCGTGCGCTCGGCGCAGAGGGTGGAGCCGTAGGCGGCGTTCTCCACATTGCATCCGGTGAACACCGCCCCGTCACTGCACAACAGGGCAGCGCCCACGGGAAAATGAGAATAGGGTACATAGGCCCGCTCCTGCATGGAGACGGCCGTGGAGATCAGCTCAGCATCAGTCATAGTTTGCTCCTTTCTGTGGCGGATATCCGGAAAGCGGGAAGCGCCGGTGCTGCGGAATGCCCCGGCGGGGACCGCAAAGGGAGACATCGCTCTGGGGGAAAAACAGAATGTGAAGGAGAGAGGGCCATATTATAAAACAGAGCGTGAAAAAGACCTGTGGTTTCCTTTACGGTCAGTACAGGCAGAGTCCCTGCATCTCGTCTCTATTTTACCACAGAGACCGGTGCTTCTCAAGGGCCTCCACGTCTCTTCTGCGCCGGGAACTGCCAGGGGATGGCTCCGGCAGTTTGAAAAAAACCGGGTGATCGGAGACCACTGCCTTGCAAAGGACAGGACAACATGGTGGAGTAAAGCAAAAAATTTTGTGCCCTTTGGCGGGAGGAACGCCTTGTTACGCACCCGGGGCCGGCCTGGGAGAAACAGGAACAAGCAGGAGCAAAATAAGACATTTGTTCCAAACAGTGATTTTTTGCAACGACCTATGTGAAAAAAACAAGTTCCTGCTCTTGCCAGAACGGGACACAGAGCTTATAATAAGAAAAACGACAGCAGAGAAAAATGACGAGAAAAGGGAGCTCGCATGACGGGCTGAGAGGGAGCTGTTCGCTCCGACCTGTGACCTGATTTGGGTAATGCCAACGTAGGGAAATATACTTGCGGAACTAGGCCGCGGGGATATCCCGAAGTGGGGTGCCCCGCGGTTTTTGCTGTCTGCGGACAAAGGAGAGAGGGATATGGAGCTGGGAGCCTGCCTGGACCGGGTGCGGGAGCGGAGGCCGCTGATCCACTGCATCACCAACTATGTGACGGCCAACGACGTGGCAAACCTCCTGCTGGCCTGCGGGGCCAGCCCCATCATGGCCGATGAGCCGGAGGAAGTGGAGGAGATCACGGCCCGGTGCGCCGGACTGTGCCTCAACTTGGGAACACCCAGCCGGCGCACCATCCCCAGCCTGATGCGGGCCGGAGTCAAGGCTGGGGAGCTGGGCCGCCCAGTGGTGCTGGACCCGGTAGGGGTGGGGGCCAGCACCCTGCGTCTCCGCACGGCCCAGGATCTGATGGCCCGTGTCCCCTTTACTGTGCTGCGGGGCAATGTCTCAGAGCTGCGGGCCCTGGCGGGCGGCCAGGAGCACACCCGGGGGGTGGACGCCGGCGGGGCGGACGCAGTGACGGAAGCGGAACTGGAGCGGGGGGTGGCCTTCGCCAAAGGGACCGCCCGCCGCACCGGGACCGTAGTGGCGGTCACCGGGGCCATTGACCTGGTCTCAGACGGGGAGCAGTGCGTCGTGATCCGCAACGGCCGCCCGGAGATGGGGCTGGTCACCGGTACCGGCTGTCAGCTGTCCGCCCTGACTGCGGCCTGCCTGGCCGCCAGCCCGGAGCGCCCCCTGGAGGCGGCCGCCGCCGCGGTGTGCGCCATGGGAGTGGCGGGGGAGCTGGCCTGGGCGAGGATGTCCCCTCAGGACGGAAACGCCACCTATCGGGATCGGATCATTGACGCTGTGTGCCGGATGGACGGCGCGGCGCTGGAGAAAGGAGCCAACTATGAGATGCGATAAAAAGGATTTGCTGCTCTACGGCGTAACGGACCGGAGCTGGCTGGGGGACAGGACCCTGGCCCAACAGGTGGAGGCATCCCTGCGGGGGGGCGCCACCATGATCCAGCTGCGGGAGAAGCATATGGACCGTGGGAGCATTCTGGCCCAGGCCCTGGAACTGCGGGAGCTGTGCGGGCGCTACGGCGTGCCCCTGATCCTCAACGACGATGCGGAACTGGCCCAGGCGGCAGGAGCGGACGGCGTCCACGTGGGCCAGAGCGATATGGAGGCGGGGCGAGTCCGGGCCCTGCTGGGGGAAGACAAACTCATCGGCGTGTCCGCACGCACGGTGGAGCAGGCCCTGGCCGCCCAGGCGGCGGGGGCCGACTACCTGGGGGTAGGAGCCATGTTCCCCACCGGGACCAAGCAGGACACCCGACCAGTGAGCTATGACACCCTGAAGGCCATCTGCGCCGCCGTGGACATCCCTGTGGTGGCCATCGGGGGCATCGGAGCCGGCAATGTGGCGGAGCTGGCGGGGAGCGGCATCGCCGGGGTGGCGGTGGTCTCAGCCCTGTACGCCCAGCCCGACGTGGAAGCGGCCACCCGCTCCCTCCGGGCCCAGGTGGAGCGGGTGGTGGGCCCATGAGGATCGAGGGGGCCATCTTCGATCTGGACGGGACCCTCACCGACTCCATGTACATCTGGAACGAGGCGCCCAAGGCTCTGGTCCGGAAGTTTGGAGGAGAGCCGCCGGAGGACCTGGCCCGGGACATCCGGGAGATGGGGCGGCGGGAAGCCTCGGAGTACATGGTGGATACATTTTGCCTCCCCTGTACGCCCAAACAGGTGATGGAAGGGGTGAACGCCCTGGTGACAGGGGAATACCGGGACAGGGTCCCCATGAAGACGGGGGCGGACACACTGCTGGAGCGGCTGGGAGCCCTGGGGGTCCCCTGCGGCATTGCCACCGCCAGCGAGGCCTTTCAGGCACGGGACGCCATGGTCCGTCTGGGGCTGTGGAAGCACTTCCTGTTCGCCTTCAGTTCCCTTCAGTACGGGCCTAAGACCGGAGCGGACCTCTATCGGGCTGCTGCCCGCAGCCTGGGCAGCGCGCCGGAGCGCACGGTGGTCTTTGAGGATGCCCTCCATGCCGCACGCAGCGCCAAACGGGCGGGCTTTCTGGTGGCGGGGGTGTATGACCCCTCCGCCGAGGAGGATCAGGAGGCACTGCGGTGCCTCTGCGACTGGTATCTTCCCCGGCTGGACTCCCCGGATTTCCTGGCAGCATTGGAGCGGGGCTGAGCCGGGAATGGAGCGGGTGCGGCCCGGAGAGGAGGGGCAGAGGAGCACAGTGAGGGATGGCCGTCAGACCGTCCCGAACACAGCAAAAATGGGGGCAGCCGTAAGGCCGCCCAGCCGGGGCGCAGCCCAGCGGAGCGGGTGCGGCCCGGAGAGGAGGAGCAAGGGAGCGCAGTGAGGGATGGCCGTCAGGCTGTCCCGAACAGAGCGTACTTTGCTCCGACGACGCGGCACCTCGGGGGCACCACCTGGTGTCGCGGAACAAAACTTCAATGCGGAGAAAGGAGTTTTCTGATGAAAACAGCATTGACGATCGCTGGGAGCGATTCCAGCGGAGGCGCCGGGATCCAGGCCGACATCAAGACCATGACTGCCAACGGCGTCTACGCCATGAGCGCGGTCACCGCCCTGACGGCCCAGAATACCACCGGCGTCTACGGCATCCTGGAGTCCACCCCGGAATTCCTGGCCAGTCAGCTGGACTGCATTTTTACCGACATCTTCCCCGATGCCGTCAAGACAGGGATGGTGTCCTCTACCGGGCTGATCCAGGTCATCGCGGACAAGCTGAAGCAGTACCAGGCCCGGAACATCGTGGTGGACCCGGTGATGATCGCTACCAGCGGGTCCCGCCTGATTTCGGAGGAAGCGGTGGAGGCGCTGAAGAGCCAGCTGCTCCCCCTGGCCGCCGTCCTCACCCCCAACATCCCAGAGGCGGAGGTCCTGTCGGGCCTCACCATCTCCGGTCCGGAGGACATGGAGCGGGCTGCCCGGGAGATCGGGGAGCGGTACGGCTGCGCTGTGCTGTGCAAGGGCGGGCATGACCTGAACGACGCCAACGACCTGCTGTGGCAGGATGGGAGCTGCAAATGGTTCTGCGGACGCCGGATCCATAACCCCAACACCCACGGGACAGGCTGCACGCTCTCCAGTGCCATCGCCTCCAATCTGGCGAAGGGCTGCGACCTGGAGACGGCGGTGGAGCGGGCGAAGATCTATCTCTCGGGGGCGCTGTCCTCCATGCTTGACCTGGGGGCGGGCAGCGGCCCCCTGGACCACCTCTTTTCCATCCCGGAGCTGGACCTGGACCGCATCCGGTCCCTTCAGTCCCCCGCCGGAGGAAGGTGAGGGGCGGTCCGCCTGATGACCGAGATCCATGAAATAGGAATCAATAGATAAAGGAGAAGATCTTTATGGAACGCAATTATACCACACAGATGGACGCCGCCCGCCGGGGGATCGTGACCCCGGAGCTGGAGACTGTCGCCCGAAAGGAGCACATGTCCGTGGAGGAGCTGATGCCCCTCGTCGCGGCCGGCAAGGTGGCCATCCCTGCTAACCGCCTGCACAAATGCCTGGACCCGGAGGGTATCGGCTCCATGCTCCGCACCAAGATCAATGTCAACCTGGGAGTCTCCCGGGACTGCAAGGACTACGACGTGGAGATGCAGAAGGTGCTCTCTGCGGTGAATATGGGGGCCGAGGCCATCATGGACCTGTCCAGCCATGGCAACACCCAGCCCTTCCGCCAGAAGCTCACTGCCGAGTGCCCGGTGATGATCGGCACCGTCCCTGTCTATGACAGCGTCATCCACTACCAGCGGGACCTGGCCACCCTCAGTGCCAAGGACTTCATCGATGTGGTCCGCCTCCATGCCCAGGACGGCGTGGACTTCGTCACCCTCCACTGCGGCATCACCCGTAAGACCATAGATCAGATCCGCAAGCACAAGCGGAAGATGAACATCGTCTCACGGGGCGGTTCCCTTGTGTTCGCATGGATGTGCATGACCGGGGAGGAGAATCCCTTCTATGAGTTCTACGACGAGATCCTGGATATCTGCCGGGAGTACGATGTGACCATCTCCCTGGGCGACGCCTGCCGCCCCGGCTGCCTGGCTGACGCCACCGATGTATGTCAGATCGAGGAACTGGTCCGCCTGGGCGAGCTGACCAAACGGGCCTGGGAGAAGGACGTGCAGGTGATGGTGGAGGGGCCCGGCCATGTGCCCATGGACCAGATCGCCGCCAACATGAAGGTGCAGCAGACCATCTGCATGGGAGCCCCCTTCTATGTGCTGGGCCCCCTGGTCACCGACATCGCCCCTGGCTATGACCACATCACCGCTGCCATCGGCGGGGCCATCGCCGCCATGAGCGGCGCTGCTTTCCTGTGCTATGTCACCCCAGCCGAGCACCTGGCGCTTCCCAACCTGGACGATGTGAAGCAGGGCATCATTGCCAGCAGGATCGCTGCCCACGCCGCCGATATCGCAAAGGGCATCCGGGGCGCCCGGGACATCGACGACAAGATGGGCGACGCCCGCCGGGCCCTGGACTGGGAGGCCCAGTGGGCTTGTGCCCTGGACCCGGAGACCGCCAAGGCCATCCGGGACGACCGCTCCCCCGAGCATGACGACACCTGCTCCATGTGCGGCAAGTTCTGTGCCGTGCGCTCCATGAACAAGGCCCTCAGCGGGGAGTATATCGACATCCTCTGATGGATTGTCTCCCATCAGAAAAGGGAGCAGGAGGGAGAGGTGCCCCCCAGGGTGGGCGCCCATTCCCGGACCAACAGCTGAACAGCGCTGAAGACCGCCCTCTCACGAGGGCGGTCTTGACAAATACGGGGGGAAATGCCGGAGACGGGCCGCTTCGTTGTTTTACCCATTAAAATAATAGGAAAATTTCTGTTTTCAGAAAAAATACAGTTAGACATTTGGAGCAGAACGTGCTAGAATAGGGGCAGATCCTGGCGAGAAGGGGCTGAGCGCCGTTTGAGGAGCGGAGTCCCGGGGCAAACTGATAGAAAGAAAGCGGAGCCCGGTCGGAGCAGGTCCGGGCCTGTACGTGGGAGGAACCTCATGTTAGAGTTACAAAACATCAGCTATGGCGTGGAGCAGGACGGCGACAGCAAGAACATCCTGCGGGACATCAGCCTGACCATCGACGAGCGGTTCGTGGCTATCACAGGGCCCAACGGCGGAGGAAAGTCCACTCTGGCCAAGGTCATTGCGGGCATCCTGACCCCCACTCAGGGGCGCATCCTGCTGGACGGGGAGGATATCACCGGGCTGGACATCACCCAGCGGGCCCAGAAGGGGATCAGCTTTGCCTTCCAGCAGCCTGTCCGCTTCAAGGGCCTGACGGTGAAGGACCTGATCACCCTGGCCTCGGGCAAGCAGATCGGGGTGCCGGAGGCGTGCGGCTATCTGTCCGAGGTGGGGCTGTGTGCCAAGGACTACATCGACCGGGAGGTGGACGCATCTCTGTCCGGCGGAGAGCTCAAGCGTATCGAGATCGCCATGATCATGGCCCGGGGCACCAAGCTGTCTGTCTTTGACGAGCCGGAGGCGGGCATCGACCTGTGGAGCTTCAGCAATCTGATCCAGGTGTTTGAACATCTGCACGAGAAGATCAACGGCTCTATTATCATCATATCTCACCAGGAGCGTATCCTGGACATTGCGGACCGGATCATCGTGCTGGCCGACGGGCGCATCCAGACCCAGGGGACCCGGGATGAGGTGCTGCCCCAGCTGCTGGGAGAGGTCCCGGGCGTGTGCAGCGCCCTGTCGGAAAAAGTGCGGTAAGGAGGGAGCAGAGAGATGGACGCGATCCAGAAAAGCCTGCTGGAGCAGGTGGCCGGGCTCCACGAGGTGCCCGAGGGGGCCTATAACATCCGGGCAAACGGCAAGGCGGCGGCCCGAAACACTACCGCCAGCATCGACATCGTCTCCAAGGAGGACAAGGATGGCATCGACATCATCATCAAGCCGGGGACCAAAAACCAGTCGGTCCACATCCCGGTGGTGCTGAGCGAGAGCGGTCTGACGGAGACGGTATATAACGATTTCCTGATCGGAGACGACTGCGACGTGACCATCGTGGCCGGCTGCGGCATCCACAACTGCGGGGTGCAGAACTCGGAGCACTCCGGCATCCACACCTTCCATGTGGGCAAGCGCTCCAAGGTGCGCTATGTGGAGCGCCACTACGGCGAGGGGGACGGCCGGGGGGAGAATATCATGAACCCCACTACCGTAGTGGAGATGGACGAGGACAGCTACATGGAGATGGAGACCACCCAGATCAAGGGGGTGGACTCCACTGTGCGCACCACCAACGCCAAGCTGGGGCCCCGCGCCACCCTCATCATCAGGGAGAAGGTGATGACCCACGGCAGGCAGCTGGCCAAGTCCGACTTCACTGTGGACTTGGACGGAGAGGACTGCCACACCAACGTGATCTCCCGTTCTGTGGCTAAGGACCAGTCCAGGCAGGTGTTCCTGGCCCGCATCAACGGAAATGCCCGGTGCTACGGCCACTCGGAGTGCGACGCCATCATCATGGACCAGGGCGTGGTGGCCGCCATCCCGGAGGTCACCGCCAACTGCGTGGATGCCAGCCTGGTCCACGAGGCCGCCATCGGCAAGATTGCCGGGGAGCAGCTCATCAAGCTGATGACCCTGGGCCTGACGGAGAAAGAGGCGGAGGAGCAGATCGTCAACGGTTTTCTGAAATAAACGGACCACGGGAGAGAGGACGGAGACGTCCTCTCTTTCTTTTTCCGCCGGAATGTGGTACAATACCGGAAAAATCCTTTGTAAAGGGGGGCGGGCCGTGAGGACCATTTATGTTGACCTGGGGGAACTGGACCAGTCCGGCGCGCTGGGACTCATCAGCAGTAAGGTGCAGATTCTTCCAGCTGGGGCAGTGATCCGCACGGAGCAGGCCGAGATTCGGGCGGAGGTGCCCCGGTATCAGGAGATGGCAGAGCGGGCTGGGGTATTCTTTTTCTTTGAGGATGAGGAGCTCCCGGAACTCCCATTCTTCGCGGTCCCCGGCCTGGAGCTGGCGGCCCGGGACCGGGATGGCAGCTGGTACGGCCGCTCGGAGGCCCTGGGGGAGGGTGTGTACTGCGTCACCCCGGAGGGGACTGCCTTCCGAGTGTCAGAGGACATGGGCCGGTTTTCCAGCCGCCTGCTGGCGGGGGAGGAGGTCCGGGAGATGTGGGAGCCAGCCCCAGGGCTCAGGGTGTACCCCTCCAAGGCGGAGGCGGCGGGACAGATCCGGCTGATCCCGCTCTCAGAACTGGCCCCGGAGGCACTGGAAAGGGGAGAATAGGCTGTGTATCAGATCGCTGGCGCCGCCCAGATGAAGGAACTGGACCGGCAGGCCATAGAAGAATATGGGGTCTCCTCGCTGGGGTTGATGGAGCGGGCCGCCCGGGCGGTGGCGGAGGAGGTGCGGGGACTGCTGGAGGGCGGCGGTCCGGACTTCATCGGCGGAGCCGCCTCCGTGGCGGTCCTGGGAGCAGGGGCGGAGACGGAGGAGGACCGGCGGGAGCTGGAGGCCCTTCAGGCCCTTGCGGAGGAGAAAAATCAGGATCACGCTCCCTGGGTGGGGGTGCTGTGCGGCCCCGGCAACAACGGCGGGGACGGCGTGGCCGCCGCCCGCATCCTCCGGGGCATGGGCTTTCGGGTCCGAGCCTTCCTGGTGGGAGACCGGAGGAAGATGACGCCGGACGAGCGGGCCATGGAGAAAAAGCTGGAAGAAGCTGGAGGCGCGCTGGAGGAGTTCCGGCCGGAGGACCGCCGGCAGATGCTGTGGTTGTCTCTGTGCGGCTGCCTGGTGGACGCCCTGCTCGGGGTGGGGCTCTCCCGCCCTGTGGAGGGGGACGCCCTTCTGGCTGTGCGATTGATGCAGGGAAGGTCCCCGCTGAAGCGGGTGGTGTCCTGTGACATCCCCTCCGGGGTCCACGCCGACACTGGCGCCGTATTGGGTGAGGCCGTCCGCGCGGACCGGACCGTCACGTTCACCTGCGCAAAGCCCGGCCTCTATCTGGGGGAGGGGGCCTCTTGTGCCGGACTGGTCACAGTAGCGGACATCGGCATCCCCCACAGGCTCATCTTCGGCCCCGGAGCACAGATGCGCTTCCCGGTGGGGGTGATGGGATATGAGGATGTGGTCCTGCCCCGGAGAAAGCGGGACTCCCACAAGGGGGACTACGGGCGGGTGCTGATCCTGGCAGGGAGCGTGGGCTATACCGGGGCCCCGGTGCTGGCCGCCTCCGGCGCGGTGCGCGGCGGGGCGGGCCTGGTGTCCCTGGGCGTGCCGGAGGAGATCTGGCCCATCGCGGCGGTGAAGTGTCTGGAGGCCATGCCCTTCCCCCTGCCGGCGCGGTATGAGGATATCCTGAGGCGGGCGTCGTCCTGCGAAGGGGTGCTCATCGGCCCGGGACTGGGCCGGGCGCCCCGGACGGAGCGGCTGGTCCGTTCCCTGCTGGAGGACCTGAAGGTGCCGGTGGTGCTGGACGCCGACGGCATAAACGCGCTGGACGGGCATATAGATAGTCTGGACGGACGAAGGGCTCCCACCATCCTGACCCCCCACGCCGGAGAGTTCGCCCGGCTGACCGGGCGGCCCCTGCCGCTGGAGGACCCCCTGACGGCGGCCCGGGACTTTGCCCGGGACCACCGGTGTGTGCTGGTGCTGAAGGGGCACCGCACCGTCACCGCTGCCCCGGACGGCCGGGCCTGGATCAACACCACGGGCAATCCGGGCATGTCCAAGGGGGGCAGCGGCGACGTGCTGGCCGGACTCATCCTCGCCCTGCTGGGACAGGGGTGGGAGCCGGAGCTGGCGGCCCGGGACGGCGTATATCTCCACGGGGAGGCCGGGGACCGCTGCGCCGGTAGCCTGGGGGAGTACGGTATGACGCCCGGGGACCTGGTGGAGCGGCTGCCTGAGACCCTGGAGGCCCACGTCCGGTCCGGATCCTGAATTTGGAGGTCGGAGCGGTGCGGAGATCCCTGCTGATTTGCGTACTGATGATGACCCTCTCCCTCTCCGCCTGCGGCGGAGGCGGGGGAGGCAGCGAGGCGGAGGAGCTCGCCCTCACCATCCGGGGGGAGTATCTGGCTATGACGTCCTGCGCGGCCCAGGCCGTGGTGACAGCGGATTATGGCCAGCGGGTCTACCGGTATGAGCTGTCGGCTGCGGTGAACGGGGAGGAAGCCCTCCTCACCCTGACCGCGCCGGAGACGGTGGCCGGCCTGACGGCCCGGATCGAAGAGGATGAGGGCTGGCTGGAGTACGATGGAGCCATCCTGGAGACCGGAGAGCTGGCTCCCGGCGGACTGACCCCCATGGGGGCCATCCCCGCCCTGCTGGAGACCGCTCGGTCCGGCTATCTGGACACCTGTGTCCTGGAGGAGCTGGGGGAAGTCCAGGCCCTGCGGGTGGTGAGCCGGGACCCGGAGGAGAAACAGGGCAGCGGGACGGAGACCACCCTGTGGTTCGACGCCGCCACCCACGCCCTGGTCCGGGGAGAGATCTCCCAGGATGGGGTGTGTGTGCTCCAATGCGAATTTTCTCAATTTACCAAGGAATAGAGGTTTTACCATGACAGAGACCGCGCAAATGAGGACCTGGGCGGAGATATCCCTGGACCGTCTGGCCCATAACTACCAGACTCTGCGGGCCATGCTGGCTCCGGACTGCCGCTTTTTGGGGCTGTGCAAGGCTAACGCCTACGGCCACGGGGCCCTCCAGGTGGGGCGGAAGCTGGAGGCGCTGGGGGCCGATATGCTGGCGGTGGCCTGTGTGGATGAGGCGGCGGAGCTGCGCCGCGGCGGCGTGACCATCCCCATCCTGTGCCTGGGGCAGACGCCGCCCCAGCTGGCCGAGCTGCTGCTGGAGCATGATGTGACCCAGACTGTCTCCGACCTGGAGACCGGCCGGGCCCTGGCCCGCGCGGCACAGGCTGCGGGACGGACGCTGAAGATCCACGTGAAGGTGGACACCGGCATGACCCGGCTGGGCTTTCTCTGGCGGGAGGGGGGTGAGCGGGAGACCGCCGCCGCCATTGCGGCGCTGTGCGCCCTGCCCGGCCTGGAGGCGGAGGGGCTGTTTACCCATTTTGCGGACGCCGACGGGAACGAGGAGTATACCATGGGGCAGTTCACCCGTTTCCTGGATGCCAGGCAGGCTCTGGAAGCGCTGGGGGTCCGGTTCAAAATTTGCCATTGTGCTGCCAGCGCGGCCGTGTTAAACTATCCTTGTACTCATATGGATATGGTCCGTCCCGGCATCGCCCTGTACGGCTATTATCCCGCGCCGGGACTGGAGGGACTGGACAGCTCCGGCCTGCTGCCGGTGATGGCGCTGAAGACTCGGGTGGCCGCCGTGCGGGCCGTTCCTGCGGGCACCTGTGTCAGCTACGGCTGCACTGCCCGGCTGGAGCGGGACAGCCGCCTGGCCGTGCTGCCGGTGGGCTATGGGGACGGATATCCCCGCCTGCTCTCCAACCGGATGGAGGTGCTGCTGCGGGGCCGGCGCTGCCCCGTGGTGGGCCGTATCTGCATGGACATGTGCATGGTGGACGTGACAGATGTCCCGGACGCGGTCCCCGGGGACGTGGCGGAGCTCTATGGCCGGGAGGGTCTGCTGGAGCAGGCCGCCGCGCTGGCGGGCACCATCCCCTATGAGCTGCTGTGCAACGTGAACCCCAGGGTCCCCCGGATCTATACGGGCCGGGGGGAGTGACAGGGACCGATCCCAGCTGCCCCGCATAAGATGGTATGGAGCAGCGGGCCGCCGCCCGCCGCCGGGCAGGGGCTGCGGAGTTTTTTCCCTGCATGTATAAACCTTGCCGCCCCGTGGGAAAATCATAATACAGCGTTACATAAAGACCGCTGCGGGTCCGCTGTAACGCCGTATTATCTTCCGGCGGAGTGTGAAATCACGTGGACAACAGTGTAGTCAAACGAGGCGATATTTTCTATGCCGACCTGAGCCCGGTGGTGGGCAGCGAACAGGGGGGCGTGCGCCCGGTGCTGATCGTGCAGAACGACACCGGAAACCGGCACAGCCCTACTGTCATTGCCGCCGCCATCACCTCCCAGACCGGCAAGGCGCGCCTGCCCACCCACATCTCCCTGGCCGCCATGAGCTGCGGCCTGCCCAAGGACTCGGTGGTCCTGCTGGAGCAGATCCGCACCCTGGATAAGCGCCGCCTGCGGGAGCACATGGGCCGGGTGGACGAAACGATGATGAAGCAGGTAGACACGGCCATCGCGGTGAGCTTTGGCCTTCATCCAGACACGATGGTATAAAAGTGCGCCCGTCCCGGAACTCTGGGGCGGCGCGGAACACGAAGGCGTTCCCCCATGGCCCGGCCCCGGCCGGGCTGCGGGGGAGCAGAAAAGGAGTACATAGGATGAAGCAGAACAAGAAATGGAGCATGCGGATCGCCTCCTTCTGCCTGGCCGGTGCCTGCCTCTGCGGCGGCGCGGTCCTGGCGGCGGGGGGAGATGAGTCCGACCCCCTGGTCACCCTCAGCTATCTCACCCAGACAGTCACCCCCAATATCCTCAAGCA
The DNA here is from genome assembly GCA_003112755.1 of Lawsonibacter asaccharolyticus. Classification (NCBI taxonomy): domain Bacteria; kingdom Bacillati; phylum Bacillota; class Clostridia; order Eubacteriales; family Oscillospiraceae; genus Lawsonibacter; species Lawsonibacter asaccharolyticus. Next base: position 2,365,240 of record BFBT01000001.1, read on the forward strand.
GGTGGACGAGCAGGCGGCCAAGCGGCAGAGTGAGCTGCTGGCTCAGCTCAATACCGCCATCGCGGACTATAAGATGGCAGTGGAGGGCGGCGGGGCCTCCGGGGGGACCAGTGCCTCCTACTCCGTGGTTACTCTCACCTCCGGGCAGACGCTGGCCCTGGGGGTGGGATGCGAGGTGATGCTGCGGGTGGGCACCGCCACCCTGGCGGCCAACACGGACCCGGGGCTGATCGACGTAAGCACCGGGGGGACGCTGAACAACGGCGGCGCGCTGACCGCCAACCACCTTTACATGGCCACCATCGCGGACCGGACAGTCCAGGCCACCGCCGCCACCGTCAAGCTGCTGGTGCGGGGAGAGTACACCGTCTCCTGAGACTGGAGCACAGACAGAGGGCCCGGCATGTCTCTTTGACATGCCGGGCCCTTTCTGATATGATCGAAGCAGAGAGAACGGAAAGCCCCGGAGATGGGAGAGTCAGAGAGTGGAGGCGCATTTTCCCCGCGGAGGGGGACGCCGGTAGAGAGGAGAGAACGTGTCTATGGCTGTTAAAATGCTTCTGATTGCTATATTGATCGCTGTGCTGATGACGCTCTTCAGTGGGATCTACCCAGGCTCTGTCCTGTATGGTTGGCTGGACCAAAACGGTCTGAACTTCGTATGGGCCGGACTGACAGCGGGGATCATAGCCGCCTGCCTGGTCCTGTACCGCCGGAGGAAAAAGTGATCGTATTATGAGTATGAAAGACAAGGCCCCTTTTTATAAAAGGGGCCTTCCATGAAACAAAACTTGGAATTCCTTGCGGAGCACCCCTGTATGGCAGCGAAAGGCCGGACCTCTGCCTGAATGTGAGTGAGCTGCTGGAGCTGATCCAATGACTCCTTGGGAAACCGCATAGCGGCGGCCTCTTTCGCGGATGCCGGACAGCGGTTCCGGGCCGGTCAGGAGGTTGCGCCTTCCTCGTCTTCCTCCTGCACACCGCCCTGGCACACGCCGGCGGAGGAGGCTGGGGAGATGGCGTTCCGGCCGTACTTGGCCCGAATCTGGTCCAGCGTCCGGTCCAGGCGTTCCAGGCGGTCCCGCCTGGGGGCGTCTGCCTGGCCCAGCAGGTCCAACTGGACGCCAGCCTGGTCCTCGGAGATCAGATAGAGGGCGGTCACCGTCAGGGCACGGACGGGACTGTCCATGTTCCAGCAGCCCTCCGCCAGGGAGACGGCGGCCTGGGACAGCTCCCGGGCCAGGCAGGTGGGGGGCTCCAGCCGGCGCTGGCGGCTGATATCCCGGAAATCCGGGTCCCGGATGGCCAGAGAGACGCCGGCAGCCTTCATCCCTGCCCGGCGCAGGCGGACGGCCACCCGGTCGGACAGCATGGCGATGCCGGAGCAGATCTCCTCCCGGCCGGACAAGCTGCGGGGGAAGGTAAGGCCGTTGCCAATGGACTTGGGTGCGTTCTCCTGACAGGCGGAAGAGACGGGACTGCGGTCCAGCCCGTTGGCGTAGGCATGGAGCTGCCTGCCGTGGCGCCCCAGCAGGGAGAACAGGGCTTCCCGGTCAAACCGGGCCAGATCGCCGATGGTCCGCACCCCGAACCGCTTCAGGGTGTCTGCCGCAGCCCGGCCCACATAGAGCAGGTCGGTCACCGGCAGAGGCCAGACCAGGGCACGAAAGTTATCCGGCGAGATCAGGGTGACGGCGTCCGGTTTTTTGTAGTCGCTGCCCAGCTTGGCAAACACCTTGTTGAAGGAGACTCCCACCGAGATGGTCAGGCCCAGCTCCCCCCGCACCCGACGGCGGAGCTGGTGGGCCAGGGCCAGGGGGTCCCCGCCGAAGAGGTGGAGAGAGCCAGTGACGTCCAGCCAGCTCTCGTCGATGCCGAAGGGTTCCACCAGATCGGTGTACTCCTGATAGAGCTGGTTTACCTGGCGGGAGAACTCCCGGTACTTGTCGTGGTGGGCGGGAAGGAGAACCAGCCTGGGACACTTTTTCCGGGCCTGCCAGATGGTCTCCGCGGTCTTGATACCGAAGGCCTTGGCAGGCTCGTTTTTTGCAAGGATGATGCCGTGGCGGCTGGCCGGGTCGCCGCACACCGCCACTGGGAGGTGGCGCAGTTCCGGGTGGTCCAACAGCTCCACCGAGGCGTAAAAGCTGTTCAGATCACAGTGAAAGATGACACGGTCCACCGGGCGCTCCCCCCTTATTAGGATGTCCTTATTATATCCCTTTGGGCCATGGAAGTCAAACCTTTGTTCGATTCCTCTTGACGGAGCGATCTGGATATGCTATGGTGAAAATAGGAAAGGAGGTGGGGAGATGGAGTATCTTCCGGCTAAACATCTGCTCCACCGCAGCCGGGACACCCGGTGGTTCGGGACGGATCACACCATGAATATCTATCGGGGGTGCTGCCACGGGTGCCTGTACTGCGACAGCCGCAGTGCCTGCTATCAAACCCCGGACTTTGATACGGTAAAGGCCAAGGCAGACGCCCTGCGCATCCTGCGGGACGACTTGGCACGGAAGGTCCGGCCCGCCTTCATCGCTACCGGGGCCATGAGCGACCCCTACAACCCCTTTGAGGCGTCCCTCCAGCTGACCCGACACGCCCTGGAGCTGATCGACGCCTACCGGTGCGGGGCGGCCATTGCGACCAAGAGCGACTTGATCGTCCGGGACGGGGACATTTTGGACTCCATCGCCCGGCACTCGCCGGTGATCTGCAAGCTCACCATCACCACCACGGATGACGCCCTGGCGGCCCGGCTGGAGCCCGGGGCGCCCTCCCCCTCCCGGCGGCTGGCCGCTCTCCGGGAGCTGGCGGACCGGGGACTGTTTGCCGGGGTGCTCCTGATGCCGGTACTGCCCTTCCTGGAGGACACGGAAGAGAATGTGCTGGAGGTGGTGGAGCGGGCGGCGGAGGCAGGGGCATCTTTTGTCTACCCAGCCCTCGGCGTGACCATGCGGGAGGGCCAGCGGGAGTATTTCCTACAGGGGCTGGAGGACGCCTTCCCCGGGCAGGGGCTGCGGGCCCGCTACCTCCGGCGGTACGGGGACCGGTATTGGTGCGCCAGCCCCAGGGCCAGACGGCTGTGGGAGGTGTTCTCTCACAGGTGCGGTCAGTTGGGCATGCGGTACCGTATGGAGCAGATCGTCTCCGCAGCCACCCGGGACTATGGGGACCGGCAGCTGAACTTTTTTTGACGGAAAATACAGAAAAGGAGCGGGACAGATGAAATATACGGCAGTGGTGCTTTCTGTGGCGGATGTCAAGGCCGCCAGAGGATTTTATGAGGATCTGTTCGGATTGGAGGTCTGCCAGGACTATGGGATCAACGTATCCTTTACCTGCGGGCTCTCCCTCCAGCAGGAGTTTGACTGGCTGGTGGGGCTGCAGAAGGAGCGGATCGGGAAAAAGAGCAACAACATGGAGCTTTGCTTTGAGACGGAGGACCTGGACCATTTTCTGGAGCAGCTGAGACGATACCCCGGGGCAGAGCGCCTGGGGGACGTGGTGGAGCACGGCTGGGGACAGCGGGTGGTCCGCTTTTATGATTTGGACGGGCACCTGGTGGAGGTGGGGGAGGACATGGGCATGGTGGTCCGTCGTTTCCTCCGCAGCGGGATGACCATGGAAGAAGTGTCCAACAGGATGGATGTCTCCATGGGGGACCTGAAGAAGCTGCTGGAGAGAGACACCGGCGGCCACTCCTGAGCGTTCCGGCCGGAATGAAAAGCCATTGACGAACCGCTGCCTGGGCCTTACAATGGCGGTGCGGGAATAAAAACACATCATGGTTGGTAGTCCATGAGCGGGCCGCGCTCCCGTCAGTAGCCCTCCCTCCCGGGTCGTCCGTTTCCCGACACAAGTGTTTGGGAGGAATCGAATATGGACTGGAACGTGAGCAGCTTTACGGTGTGCTTTCAGCCCCCCTTCTGGGTGGGGATCGCGGAGCGGTGGACGGCGGACGGCTATGAGGCCGCCCGGGTAGTCTTTGGACCAGAGCCCTCCGACGCCCAGATCTACCAGTGGCTGGGGGTGGAGTGGCACAAGCTGCGGTTCAGTCCTGCCGCTCCGGGGGAGCGGGCCAGAGTCCGGCCGGAAAACCCAAAGCGTGTCCGGCGGGAGGCCAGAAAGACCCTGGAGAGCTCCGGAGCTGGCACCAGAGCCCAGCAGGCCCTGGCCAGAGAGCGGGAGCAGGCGGGAGAACGGCTCCGCCAGGAGCGGCGGCAGCGCCGCCTCCAGTCGGAGGAGGAGCGGTTCCGTCTGCGCCAGCAGAAAAAGCGCGAAAAAAAGAGGGGGCGGTGACGCCCCGGGACCGGAGGGCCGCGGGAGATCTCCCGCGGCCCTCCGGCATGAAAATAGGTGAAATGACATATGAGAAGTTTCAATAGACCCATTCGCGTCAATAATACATGTGCAAAATAGACAGGAGTGACGGGAAAATCTTTGTCAGATATGGAGAAGATTTTTTCTCCCTTGAGAGTTTTTGTAGGGATTTGAAGCGGGGCTGGTATCCTGTGCCTATCCGGAGCAGAAAGAAGACGCGCTCCGGCCATTCTAGGAGAGAAAAGGAGACAGAGAGATGACCATTGAACTGAATGTCCTCCAGACGACAGGGCTGGCCATGCTGCTGTTCGTGCTGGGCCGCTTTATCGTGAACCACGTGGGATTCCTGCGGCGCTGCTGCATCCCGGCCCCCGTGGTGGGAGGGCTGATCTTCGCCATTTTCCACCTGGTGGTCCATCAGACGGGACTGCTCACCCTGACCTTTGACGAGACGCTGAAAAATGTGTTCATGATCTGGTTCTTCACCAGTGTAGGGTACGGGGCCAGCTTCAAGGTGCTGCGCAGGGGCGCGGGACCGGTGCTGGTGTTCCTGCTGCTGGCCACCGTCATGATCACGATGCAGAACTTTGTGGGCGTAGGCTTCGCCCAGCTGTTCGGCTTGGATGACCCCCGGCTGGGCCTGTGCATGGGCTCCATTCCCCTGGTGGGCGGCCACGGCACTTCCGGCTCCTTCGGGCCCCAGTTCGAGGCGGCCGGTGTGGCGGGAGCCGAGGTGGTGGCCATCGCCTGCGCTACCTACGGCCTGGTGTCCGGTAGCCTGATGGGCGGCCCCATCGCCCGGGCGAAGATCAAAAAGTATGGTCTGCACTCCTCCGTGAAGGCGGAGGCCGTGGAGACCGTGGAGACGGTGCAGGAGCCCAGCCCGGCCAAGGACCAGGGTGCGGACAGCATCCTGAAGGCATTCATCCTGCTGATCATTGCCGCCGGCATCGGCACCTATATCAATGCCTACTTTGACGGCAAGATCACCCTGCCCACCTATATGGGCGCCATGATCGTGGCGTTGATCATTCGCAATGTCAGCGACTGGCGGAAGATCGAGCTGCCCATGCACGCCATCGACATCAGCGGAAATGTCTGCCTGAATATCTTCCTGGCCATCGCCCTGATGACCCTGAAGCTGTGGGAGCTGGCGGCCTTGGCGGTGCCCATGATCGTCACCCTGCTGGTGCAGACCCTCATCATGTTCCTGTTCGCCTCCTTCATAGTATTCCGGGTCATGGGACGGGACTATGAGGCGGCCTGCATGACCACCGCTTTCTGCGGCTTCGGCATGGGCGCGACCCCCAACGCCATGGCCAACATGCTCAGCGTTACCGGCCAGTATGGCCCCGCGCCCAAGGCGTTCTTCGTGGTGCCCATTGTGGGAGGCATGTTTGTGGACTTCACCAATACCGCCGTCCTCTCCATGTTCCTGAATTTCCTGCCCAAATGAGGGCAGACCAAAAGCTCCCACCGCCTGCGGGCGGTGGGAGCTTTGCCGCTTTTTCGAGAAAGATGCAGTCTGCCGCGGACAAACCTCACACTGGCAGCCTGAGCAGTGTTTTTCCCGACACGCATGTCGCCGGGGAAAACGGATCAGAACTGAATTCACGCCTGCGGGAGCGAACTCTGCGAGGCTTTTTCCGTGGGAGGCCGACGGCTATGATCTGGGCGGGGGTCAGTCCGGCCCGTTCTGCCGGGCGGCGGCCAGGCGCTCCGCCTCTTTTTTTCGCTTCTTGGCCAGATATCGGTCCTCCTCGCTGAACACACAGCCGCAGTATTTCTGCATATAGAAGCCGTGGTCCCGGGCAAACTGCTGCCCCTCCCGGAAGAGGGGGCGGAAATCCCGGTACAGGAATTCCACGCCGTACTCCCCGCCCATGGCCCGGGCCACGGCGCAGATGGCCTCGTGGTTCTGGTAGGGGCTGATGAGCAGGGAGGTGGTGAAGCTGTCAAAGCCGTGCTCGGCGGCATAGCGGGCGGTCTCCTCCATCCGCACCCGATAGCAGTAGGCGCAGCGGCCGTCGATGTTGTCGGCTACATGCTGGACGAACTGGCGCAGACCGTAGTCATTGACTACCACCAGAGGGAGGGAGATCTCCCTGGCGTAGTCCTCCAGGCAGGTTTTTCGGCTGCGGTACTCGGTATAGGGGTGGATATTGGGATTGTACCAGAAGCCGGCCAGCTCGATGCCCTCCTCCCGCAGGGCGGCGATGGGGCGGTTGGCGCAGGGGGCGCAGCAGATATGCATCAGCGTCTTCATGTCAGTCTCCTTGTTCTGGGTCGAGGATCTGGACGGGGACGCCCTGACGCATGGCGTAGGCCAGGGTCTGGGCGGTTCCGCCCTTGGGCACGCCGTCATAGACCGACAGCACCAGGGCAGAGCGGTCCACCATATAGCGGTTCCGCCGCTGCATACAGAAGCGGTCATAGCGGTGCTGGACCAGAGTCTCGAAGTCGCACTGGTCCAGAATGGCCTGATACCGGTGCCGTTCTGCCTCAGGCCAGGCGTCAGCCTGGCTCTCGCAGGGGCGGGCGGCCTCCAGGGTGACGCCGGAGCGGCACAGGCGCAGGGCCAGCACCGCCTCCGCAAAGTACAGGTCCGTCCCCCGGGCCATGCCGCAGATGAAGTGGCGCATCCCCTGGGTGTAGGCTCCCTCCACCGCCTGGGTCAGACGGCGCTTCAGCGTCAGACAGCGGGGGTCCGACTCCCGGCTGCCCCAGGGCAGCTTGTCCGGGCGGTGCCCGGTGAAGCAGCAGGTGGTGGCGCGGTCCACGGGCATCCCTCCCGGCAGTTTTTTTCTATTGTAATCTGAATAGGGAGGATTGTCAACGGAGATAGAAAATTTGTTCGAGGCACTCAGCTGAAAAAGTCCCGCACCGCATCAGCTGCTGCCAGGCCGTTGGAGGCCAGCGCCGGATGCGCCCCATGGTCGAATAGGCACATCCTGGCCTGGGGCAGGATCTCCAGAATATGCTGGTATTCCGCCTCCAGATCTTTCCGGCACATGACGTCCTCCCGGCTGCCCATCAGCAGTAGGGGGGCCTGCAGTTCGTCCAGGGGCCTGGAGAAAAGGGGGAGGCCCTCCCGGGCGCACCGGACCAGAGATCGGGTGTCACGGTCCACCACTTCCTCCCAGTCCGCTCCCTGGCACCATTGGTAAAACTGACGCGCCTGGTGGGACGCTTTGGCTGCGGCCCGCTCCTCCAGCAGCTCCCGGTCAAAGCCGCGGTGAAGGGTGCGGCCATCAAAGCTGTCGGCCACGATCCCCCGCACCAGATCAGGGTGCTCCAGCCCCGCGTTCAGGGCGGCCCAGGCACCGCCGCTGGTCCCCACCAGAAAGACGGGACCAAGGCCCAGGTGCCTGATCAGAGCGGCGGCCTGCCTGCCCTGGTCGATCCAGAGCTGGGGTGGAAGCTCCGGCATCCGCTGAGAGCGCCCGCTGCCCAAAAAATCAAGCAGGATACAGCGAAAGCAGGGGGTATAGAAGGGGAGCAGAAACTGAAACATCTGGGAAGAGGCGGTGTTCCCGTGGAGGAACAGGAGGGGAGGACCCACACCGGAGCAGGTGTAGAAGCAGCGCTTCCCCTGATAGAAAAAATAGGGCAAAGGAAAGCACCTCCTTAATTCGGATCGGAGCAGAGGGGGAAGACGGCGGAAAGGCGCGGCGGTGCGGTCAGCCGCGGCAGCGGGACGAGGCGAAGGCGAGGATCAAAGAGGGAAGGATAGAGGCGATCAAGGGGCCCCATTGGGTGGACCAGGAGGTGAGGGAGAGGGGGACCCAAACGATGCCCAGGCAGATGCAGGCGGCGGAAAATAGGAGCTGCCGCCTCCGAGAGTGGTGCTGGGGGACATAGGGGTACAGATGGAGAGCCCAGGCAACGCCCTGCCAGAGATTATACAGGCCCAGCAGAAAGACAGAGGGGGTGACCACAGGCAGGAGACAGAAGATGCACGCGAGAAAACCAGCCAGAGTGAGGAAGACATAGACACCCCAGTAGATCCATTTTTTCATGCCGCGATCCATGTGAGAGACCTCCTTGTCCGCCCGGTGCCGGATGGCAGACAGCTCATCCGGGCTTTGCCAACAGTATAGCACAGGGACGTCCCGTGTTCCATGCTTTTTCTTGCCGAAATGGCGGGGCGGGGCCCGCGAGAAGAGAAGCGCCGGCGGGCTCAGGCCCGCCGGCGGAGGGATGGGGGAGCGGAGCGCTCAGGGGGCAGCGGGGCCCAGCAGCACCGGCTGGAGCTGGCGGCCCTCCAGGGCGGCCTGGGCGGCATCAGCCACCAGGGAGAAGTCGGCCACCAGGGAGGCGGGCTTCTCCTCCGGGTCGTCCTGCCGGAAGGGGACCAGATAGATGTACTTCCGGGACATCAGCTGCCCCAGGTTCCGGGCCGAGGCGGCCAGCCCGTCGTTGGTAGAGGGAGCCAGCAGGATGGGGCGGCAGTTGCGCAGGTGGGCCTTGGCGGCCAGGGTGACGGTGGTGTCGGCGATGCCGCAGGCCAGCTTGCCCAGGGTGCTGCCGGTGCAGGGGGCGATGATCAGCAGGTCCAGCAGGCCCTTGGGGCCGATGGGCTCCGCCTCCTTCTGGGTGGCGATCACCCGGTGGTCGCAGATGCGCTCCATCTCCCGCATCAGGTCGTGGGCGGTGCCAAACCGGGTGTCGGTGTCTGCCACCACCTCAGAGACGATGGGGATGACATGGTCATACCGGGCCTTCACCGCCTCCAGGGCCTCCATGGCCCTGTGGTGGGTGCAGAAGGAGCCGCACACCGCGAATCCCACAGTTTTATGTTCCATATTGCAGCCTTCCTTTCCAGATATCACACGTCCAGCTCGTGGAGCATGTTGTAGATGGTGCTCCGAATGGCGCCGCCAGCGGTGACAGGGGCCACCTTGCCGGGGAGGGACAGGGCCCAGATCACCTGACGTCCCAGGCGGTCGGCGGCCTTGCGGTCCACCCCGCCGGGCTTGGAGGCCAGGTCGATGATGAGGCAGTCGGGCCGCAGATCTTTCAGTTCCGTCTCCCCCAGTACCGGGGCGGGGACGGTGTTGACCACCAGATCGTAGCCGCACAGCCAGCCGTCCAGACCGCCGATCTGCTCTGCGCCGTAGCCCTCGCTCTCCGCCAGAGCCAGCTGCTCATACCGCCGGGCGGCCACGCTGACCCGGGCTCCCAGGGCGGCGAAGCGCCGGGCCGCGGCCTGCCCAACCCGGCCGAAGCCGGTGATGAGCACCCGAGCCCCGTGGATGGTGACAGGCATCTGCTCCATAGCCAGCTGGACCGCCCCCTCCGCCGTGGGGACTGCGTTGGCCACCGCCAGCTCCTCCCGGGCGAAGTAGTCCCGAAGGATCAGCCCCCGGGCGTCAGCCATAGCGGCGGAGACCGGGTCTACCCGGCCGCCGCACAGGATCTGGGGGGGTGAGAGGGCATCCAGCAGAGAGGCCAGGGGAAGGGCAGAGCGGGTAAGGGGGGTGTTGACCATCCCCTCGGCCCCGGCCACCGGGAGAGGGAGGACCACGCAGTCTGCCCGGCCGATCCCGTCCAGCGAGTCGGCCAGGGTCAGGTTTTCCGTGGGCGTGACCACGCTGCCGCTCAGGGCGTAAGTATGGACGCGGTGGCCGTCCTCCGCCAGCAGGCGGGCCAGACAGGCTTGGCGCAGGTCCCCGCCCAGCACCCAGAAATTCAGTTCACGTTTCATGGCGTCAGCCTCCATTCTTTGCTGGTTCAGTCTATGACGGGGGAGAAAAGGGGGTTCCGGGGCCGGAGAGTGGCTGTCAGGGCCCACTTGCTGGGAAAGTAAAAAATGCGGAGCGGGGCGCGGCATTTTCCGTGGGCTTTCCGGGGGATTTTCTTTGCAATGCGGGGGTATTTTGCTATAATATACTATCTATCGGTATGGACAGATCGAAAATCTTCCGACATCCACGGGGGAGGGACCGCTCTCCCGCGGAGGCGAGGTGTGTGTTTGTACTTAAAAGCATTGGAGACCAGCACCTGCGCGCTGTGTCCATTTTACCCAGGCCGCCCGTCTGGCGCTCAGCGTTCTTCAGGAGGGGCGGACATTATCATCCAACAGATGGCGAGGCGCAGGAAATCACCGAAACGATGAAAGCCGCCGATCAAATGACATGGAGCGGTAAGATGAACAATATCCGAGCCGGTGCAATGGAAGTTGTAGACAAGGAGATCATATACACATAAAGTGAAGTGACAGCGGAACAATGCCCCTTTTATCGTATTTCTGAGGTGTTGGCTCACCCGACCCGATTTCTGGTGGCTGACAGCAGATGCAGAAATCCTATATGCTCTGACGCCAGACCGCATGGGGCCATGCCTGATTATCCCTGTTTGTTGAGTGTGGTATGCAGCCCATAAGAAGGTGCGTCTTTACTGGAAGGGCTGAGATAACAGTTCTTGGAAGAGACTGTATTCAAAAACTGATGCCAGCTATCCACATACCGCTCATACTGAGAGCGCTGCGTGTGTGTTTTGTCATGCCAGGTGCATTCCTGCGCCGTATAAAACTGGTTCCAGTAGTGATTTATAGAAACACCCCAGCGGGGTATCTTGGGATGTGGTTGCCCAGCCCTTGCGGTGGCTTCTGTCAGGCCCAAAGCGCACAGTACCTAAACCCGCAGTTCCCCGACTTCACAGACTGTTCTGTAGACGGATTATATGAGTGTGCCGCCCTGACCCAGTGGTTCTGGAGTCGAGCAGAAGAGGCTGGAGGGCGCTTTGACCGCCGCAATGGCTGCCCCAATTACCAGAAGACGTTGCGGGCGGTGCGGAGGGACTGAGCAAAACTATGATCTGATGGAATTGATACAGTCTTCTCTCATCAAATTCGTCAGTGCTGACGGCTTTGAGAGAGCCAGTCACAAAATACAGATTTCAGTCTGAGACAGAAAAATGGAATAAATAAAAAGTTACCGAGAACCGCAGCTCCGGGGTTCTCGGTAACTTTTTATTTGCCTTCATTTTTGAAAACTATTCTGCGACAGAGCCTTTTCTTTTGAAGCTGTCAATCGACCTGCTGGCGAAAGGCTCCGGAGGAGAAGGGCATGAAAGAAAACCATCTGGCTCTTTTCTGCAGAGTGAGTAAAAGGAGCCGAACATCCCTCACCTTTTGCTGTGCTTATTCTGACAGTGATACAGTGCTGAAGTTTGCGATTTGCTGCTCCATGGCAGTGAGACAAACGCATTGTTTCGCTCTTAACGACGGGCTGGATCATTTTTCTTCAAATATTTCGACACTGTACTATACAGCAGATCCATCTCAACAGGCTTCGAGATGTGAGCGTTCATTCCGGCCTCCAAAGCGTCACGCACATCCTGAGCAAACGCATTTGCCGTCATCGCAAAGATGGGGATGGATGCTGCGTCTGGATGAGCGAGCTTCCGAATTTCTCTCGCTGCCTCATAGCCATTCATCACCGGCATCTGTATGTCCATGAAAATTGCATCGTATGTTCCCGGCTCAGACTGATCGAACTCGTTGACCGCCTGAAGGCCGTCACACCTAAGTGTAAATGTGGCTCCCCACATCTGAAGCAGCTCTCCCAGTATCTCAGAATTGATCTCATTATCCTCTACCAGCAGGAAATGATAGCCGGACAAGTCACCAGGCTCCACCTCAACGGGCACATCCCGGCAGTATTGTTCCTGATCAGAGGGAAGATCAAATTCCAGTTCCACCTCAAACTTTGTCCCTTGACCCAGCTTGCTTTCTACTTGGATCGTGCCGCCCATCAAATCGACCAGTCCCTTGGTGATGCTCAATCCCAGGCCGGTCCCTTCCACCTTGGAGACCTTTTTGCTCCGGTTAAATGGTTCGAACAGTCGGTTGAGGAATTCATCACTGATGCCGATTCCGGTATCCTGAACTGTGAAGCGGTAGCGTACGCATCCGTGCCTCTCTACATTGATCTCCTCAACACGGAAGATGACCATACCGCCCTCCAATGTGAACTTGAAGGCATTGCTCAGAAGATTGATCAAGATCTGCTTGATTCTCAGCGCATCGCCGGTAAATTTGATATGCTGGAACACACTCGTCTCAATTTTGAAGCACAGGCCTATGTTTTCCGCCTGAGAGGTCATAATAGAGGATATATTTCCGATCAGCTCCTCAATATGGATCGTTTGAAGGTTCAGATGTATTTTAGACTGTTCGATCTGGCTCATATCCAGAATGTCATTGATCAGGCTGAGTAAATGCTGGGATGACACAGAGATCTTGTACAGATAATCCTTCAGTTTGTCGGTGTTATCCAGGTTCGCAAGGGCCAAGGTCGTCATACCAACGATCGCATTCATGGGCGTACGGATGTCGTGGCTCATCGAGGAGAGGAAATCACTTTTCACCTTACTCGCGTTTTCCGCTTCGCGCAGTGCTCTTTCAAGCTCTTCCTTTGCCTTTCGCTCCGCGTTCAAGACGTCCGTTACATCCGCCCGAATGAAGCAGACCCGTCCAAGCCGCAGATCGATGGCCGAAATGTGCATTTTTTTCGTTCGGATCTCACCGGCGGCATTGTACACAGAATAGATGAAGGAGTAGCTTCCCTGCCCCTTTAACCGTTCCAACATCGTGGCAGGATCCAGCATCTTTTCTACATATCCCTCTTCGCCCCAACCCTTCGCCAGTGTTCCTTCCACGACTTTCCGGATGCGCTCAGAATTACAGCCTGTCATCTCAGGGATATTGTCATCTCCACCGCTCACGATCTCATATTGGTCGGTAAGAAGATCCACATCCGCCACCAAGTCATATTTCGCAGAGGACAGCGTTAAAAATATCTTATCTCGTATCGTCTCCTTCGTGATGTCCGTCACAGTCAGGATACCAGTAATATCTCCTGTATCCGGCATCTCTACTAAACGCACCTTAAATTGGACATATCTTCCGGCACGCTGCTTCGGGAGGTCGATAAAGCAGGGCATGACGATTTCTCTGTCGCCGGCGGCATAGGCTCTTTGAGACGGTTCGTTCAAATATTTGGAGTAAAAGGTCTTTCGCTCCTCCTGATCGACGATCAGGGTCCCCAGCCCTGTGAAAAAATTTTCCCGCTCCGAACCAAACAGGGAAAGAAGGTCGGAGTCTGTGTGGTCCACGATCTCAAGGATCTGATTTTTTGTAATATTACAGTGTCCAAGAATCAAAGCATCCGGTCCGGCCAGTTGGTAGTGCTGGTAGATCTGCTCCTGATACTGCTGGCGCAGCTGCTCCCTGACCCTTTTTCTTCGGTCACATCGTGATAATCGGCATAGACCCTTACACAGTCGCCGTCGCACTGAATGACAGACACCTTGGTCTTGACCCAGATGTACTCCCCGTTTCCCTTTTGCAGGCGATACTCAAGCTCATATTTCTCGCGTTTTTCGCTGATACAGCGATCCAGATTCTCACGAACGAACGCCTGATCGTCCGGATACACGCCGGCAAGGGCGCTCTCCTGATACATGGCCCAGGCGTCCTCATGGCGCATACCCAGCATTTCTGAAAAGCCTTCTGAGAGATACTCCGGTTTGATGCTTCCGTCTACATCATGTCGGATCACGGCCATGCCGCCGGGAAGATATTTCACCGCAGTCTGAAAATACTGCTCCAGCCGCTCCTTTGCCCTGCGTTCTTTCAGTTCCTCAGTCGTATCGCGTACATATTTGATGTACGCCGGGGTCCCATTCCAGTCTGTTACCCGGGTCCTCGTCGTATAGGTCCTTCCGTTCAGTTCGTGGACTTCCACACCTTCCGATTGTGCAGACGCGCCTGAATACAGGGAGCAGAACTCACATGGTTCTGTTCTGCCGTGCAGCACCTCGTAGCATTTCCCGGCTGGGAAGGCGCTCTGTGCTCCGCCCCTGGATTTCAGGCTGTTGGCATACAGGAGGTCGTAGTTTTCCGAATCGATCACATAAATATCGTCCGCCGATTCACTGACAATGTGCTGAAACAGCTGGACCTCCGGAGATAGTCCGGAGAACAGCACCTGGAACTCCTCTCCCACCATCCATCCCACCAGATGACACCAGATCTGACGCCCGCCCTTGCTTTTCAGCCAGAAATGCGTGCTGAGCTCTGTATGCTCTTCCCGCGCCATGCGCAAGGCTTGTTCCACCTGCTCCCGGTCGCACTCGCAAACGATCTGCAGGGCGTTTCCACGGGTAAGCGCTTCAAATTCCGACCGATCGCCGCAGATCAGCTTTACAAGCGTATCAGAGCAATACTGAAACACAAATTTGTCCGTGGACCCGTCATAGACAGCAAGGCCTCCGTGGAGCGCATCGATCCCTCTGTTTTGATTCTGATTCATAAACGATCCTTCCTGCCTCTCAGTTTTCACGTCGGATGTGGAGTTTTTCAACGCGCATACCTCTGGACACAGAGCCACGCGCATCGTCTTTTTGTCGACCTGCTTACCGGCCGCTGAACCCACAGGAAAGCGTCAAAGGGAGGCTCACGGCAGGACCTCGTTGAATACCTGGTCGATCCGGCTGTGCAGCGTCTGCAAGGTCTTTTGTAAGTGCTGGTTCTCCGCTTTCAGATCCTGGATAAACAGCTGGCGCTTGATCTTCAGCCGCAGCAGCTCTGCATTCACAGGCTTCTGAAGAAAGTCTGACGCTCCGTTGGTAAAGCCCTCCAGTTCAATATCCACGCCCTCCAGGCTGGTCAGGAAGATCACGGATATATTGGACCAGTTTTCAGATTTTTTCAGCACCTTGAGCAGGTCCATGCCGCTGACGCCCGGCATCACCATATCCAGCAGGATCAGATTCAAATCTGGCGAACGCTGAAGCTCGCCCAGGGCCTCTACTCCAGTATTGGCGCTGACCACCTCAAATTCTGGCTCCAGCAGAGCCTTGACGATGGCCACACTGGTCACATCGTCGTCTACGATCATGATTTTTTTCATCCGCGTTCCTTCTTTCAACCGGTTTGTTCCGCTAGGAACTGGGTGATGCTCTGGGTGACCCTGCGGTACTCCTGGGTAAGTTGGCGTTGATAAGTTGTCAGCTCACTAGGGGGCACAGCGGTTCTGATCTGCTCCAGATATTCGGCAGACAGCTGGCGCAGCGGCTCGATACCCAGATTAGCAGTCAGGCCCTTCAACGTGTGAACATGGCGCTCCAACGCCTTCATGTCACGAATATCATAGGCATGGGCCAGGGCGCTGAAGGTCGGGTCCTGTGGAAATTTCAGGATAAAGCGCCTCAAAATCGACTCCATTCCTCCCAATCTGGCCACAGTTGCCGGTGCATCTACCCCGATTCGCTCCAGCAGTTCATGAAATTCCATACAGTGTCACTCGCTTTCTAACAATCGAGCTGCGCTCTCTTCGCAGAGCATTTGAACCCGATGTCTGCTCACAGTTTGTCTTTATCTAATTGTAACAGTATTTTTACGATCTGTATAGATAGGAAATCTCAAATTCTACAAAAAGTTACAGTATGTCTACAAGGGAGGAGACGAGATTGTTCTGCATAAAAATGATCCGGCCCTGTACGGAAGCGCACTCCACAGATCTAACTTAAGAGTATGGCATTGATAATTGAACAAGATATACCGGCCAAAGGCAAAAGGAGTATTGATTTTCAGATAAAATTATGTTGCACATATATCACCTATCACCGAGCTCATTTGCGCTTCTGATGATCTTAAGACAGTACAATATCTGGAAGGTCATGAAAACAGCAAAATAACAGCGGACTTTGCATTAAGGTGAAGTACAGTAAACCACATCACTTCCCTCGTGTTTACCGGAGAATGTTATAATTGATGTAAGCACCGAATGACCGTGAGGCTGTGCGGTGTGTTTTGCTGTCAGCCTTTCGGGTAAGCCTCCACGATACATCCCTCCATCTCCCGGTTGTGTCCCAGCACCCTGCGGAGCTTGGCCTCATCCAGCGGGCCGATGGAGCTGACGGTACGGAGGAGTTGGTTCAGGATGTTCCTGCTGCTGCGAACTTCATAGACCAGCGTTGGCATATCAACAGGAGGGGCTTCCTAGATGGCATCGCGGTTGATGCACTGCCGGATGAACCGCTTATGGGAGCCTCGCCTGCTTCTGTACTGGTCATTGAGACGGGAGAGCTCCTTGTTAGACGGACAGATGACGATCTGGTTGCTCGCCTCAAAAGATATGGCACCCAAGGATATGCAGGAGCTGCTGGACAAGGCAGCCTGCGGGGAGTAAAAGTGTTCCCCTGTTTCAGCCTGTAAGGTCAAAAACAAGGGAAACTATATAAGACTCAAACATTGATATTATAAGCGATTATCGCTCACTATGGGGATTTAAAACTGACTCTGCCTGGCTCAGACGATAACAAACAAATATTCGGTCCGGTCCTGGGGCTGAGATTCTAATTGATAGGCTCGCAATTTTGGACGCAAAGTGCGCGCTGGCGCCGACTTTTACAACAGAGACGTTCCTCCATGAACTTTTGATGCGAAATGTCAATGACCATGCCAGTGAGAAGCATGTCCCCTTGCTGCTCGGAAAAGGAGCCATTCATCAACAGCCATACGACCTCCCCATCGGGACGAACTACACGATATTCTAAGCTGATCGTTGACTCCCTCTGTTTTATGGCGTTACGCAGCCGCTGCTCAATCCAGGGAATATCCGAGGGATGTACCAAGTGGATCGCTTGGTTATTTAATTTGTTGCGGAATGTCTCCCTTGTAAAGCCATGCAGAGCATAGTAGTGATCGTTCGCATAGATCAAGGTAAGATCCCGATCCGTTCTGGCACGGAAAATTCCGCCCATCGGACATTGAACGATGGACTCCAATTCAGCCTGCGCCTCCATTTGACCGGTGATGTCCAAGCATAGGCTGACCAGTACTGATGCGCCATTGGGTAAGACCGTCTGTACTCCTGTCTCTTTTACCCAGATATAGCCTTTGCCTCTGCACAGCATTCTATATGCCGTTGTATAGTTATTTCCAACGAGAAGGGCCTGTGCGATCTCTGCCTTTACATTTTCGCGGTCCTCTGGCCGAAGGCAATTGATCATGGCTTTCCCGACAGCGGCGATGAGATCCGTCTGGCTTGGATAATTCAAAAGAGACAGCATCTGTTCATCAATGTAATAGAGGGGGAAGCCCGGAGCATTATAAGTAATCATAATACCGCCGAACATACATTTGCTCAGCAAATCCAGCATTGCTTTTTCTATACAATGCTCAAGCTGTCTCTTCTCGTCAGGTTTATGAACGAAGCACTGCGAAGGGGCTGGCATTTTCAGATCACTCTTCATTCCCACATAACTCTCCCATATACATATTGAATAGGGCTCTCCTTACACTGCTGTTTTTTGAGAGACGGCACTTAATGCAGCCTGCCGGATCGTAGAGGTCAAAACTTTCATCTCAGCAAGGATCTCGTTGTATATCTCCGCACGGCATACGGACATATTATTGCATAAAGCTGTCTCTCTCTGATGTGAGTCCTGTTTCCACCGCAGAAACAAGACTTTGAGTTGATTGGAGCTTTGGGTATTGACGGGGTCCAGATAATGCCCCGCCAATTTCGAATCCCCGCGTGTCAGGGCACCCTCAAAAGCGTAGCGTATCCCGCGCTCTACCTGTGCGAAACTGGCTCCGTTCTGCTTGGCTATCTTTGCGTATAACGCACAGATCTTTCCGGAAAAATAGTAGGGATCTTTATCCATGAGTTCTAAAGCATCGTGAATATATATAAACCCTTTTGTATTGACCGGAATCCCTGCGCGCAGCAGAGTATCCGCGATTTCATCGTATATCATAATAAATATCCTTTCAATGATAGATTGCCCAGCCGTTCCTATGGGGGCCACGTACATTTCCTGGTTGACAAGCGCTGTCTTTTGCTTTAGTATTATCGATATACTTAAATACGCCGTTCGTGGTACATATGTCCATGTAACACGTTCAGCACCCTTAGCTTACAACAAATATCTTTGAAAGTAAACCAATTTTTACAAATTTCTTGTTATCCTCTTTTTGCGGGCAAGAGATTTGTGAGGCAGAAAATGGGGATTGTAGCGTCTGATAAGGAGGACCTCACATGAGCCTGGGAGATAGATTACGGCAGAGGAGACAGGAAATGGGCCTCACCAGGCCCCAGCTGGCGGCTAAAATATGCGTGACTCCCTCAGCGATTGCCAATTACGAAAATGGTATCAGCACCCCGAAACCTGATATCCTGATTTCCCTAATCAATGTGTTGGAGGTCGATGCCAATTATATTTACTCCGATTATCTTGGACATAGCCAAGTAAGAAATCTTTATGACCAGGACCTGAATGCGGAAGAAATTGATTCTATTCAAAAATATAAAAAGCTTTCGGAAGAGGGAAAGCGGCTCGTTCGGCTGATTATCAATGAGGAATATGCCCGAACTATTACCAAGAGTCAGCTTACCCTCCCCTGCTATCTGCCTGGTGTGCGTAAGCTCCACACCGGATTTCTCATGCAAACGAAATTGGGCAGCGCGCACATCATGCAAAAAGATCTGCCTGACGGAACCGATTTTTGCTTTCAAATTCAAGTAGATCAATATCTGCCTGTCTTTCGAAAATTTGATATTCTGGCACTCCAGAGAAGACAGGCACGGCACAATGAGATGGGGCTGTTCTGTCTCAATGGCATTTACTATATCCGTACCCTTTTCCAGGAGAAGGGAGAGTGCCGTCTTCGATCTCTAAATGTAATTGATGAGGATATTTTGGTGAAAGAAGCGGATGAATTCCACTGTATTGGTACGGTCCTTGGCCAAGTAAATGCCGTTTTGGAAACTTAAATGAACCCTGCTTTCCGAATGTTTTTGGCGAAAAGAAGGGATCTTCGTTGTGAAAAGCCTTGGGGCTTTTACTTTTTATGCAGATTTTTGATATTAGTAAGAACTTGTAAAATATAAATATAAAATTTTGTATTTGGCCTAACACTACATAAATATAGACAATGGAAGCTCAAAAATTGCACCGCATAGACAAGAAAAGGCCCATCAAAAAGGCTGGCGCTCTCTGCCTGCCCTCTACAAACAGGTATCCCCCATCTATAATGGAGCCATGAGGCAGCTAGAGGGCGGGAGATATATACTGAGTGGCGGCCTGTGAGGATGAGCGTGATGCCTAGGAGCAGATCTGCGACCTGTGCCGCGAGATTCTCACCGGGTTTAAGTCGGAGCACACCATCTCTGCCTTGTCCAGCGCCGGGGAGCTGGCCGCCGCGCCGGACGGCGGGGAGCGGTTTGAACTTCTTATATATGGATATCCTGATGGAGGCCGGACGGGAATGGAACTGGCCTGAGATCCGCGGGCAGAGAATGAACAGACCAGCATCCTCTTCATCGCCAGCAGCCAGGAATGCCTCAAGGACGGCTACTCCGTCCGCCCTATCCAGTACCTCTAGAAACCGGTGGACCGGGCGGAGCTGGCTCAGGCCATGGAGACAGATTTCCGTCTGCACCACCGACCGGACCGGGTGACCCTGCGGCTGGGCAGCAAGACATCGGTGCTGCCGCTGGATACCCTGCTCTATGCCAAAAGCCAGAGCCACGGCACGGTGGCCGCCTTTCCCAACGGCCAGCTGCGGAAGCACAGCAGTGCCGCCGCCACTGCCGCGCACAGCAGGAAAAAAGAAGCATTCATGATCGTATTCGCTTCACGGCGCAGTCCTCCTATCCTCTTTTGTTTGGTATGATTGTACCAAGATGCTGGGCAAGTCCTCATAGTTCCTTCTGGCAGCGACACCTATACCTTCTATATTTCCCTTGGAGCCAACCAGCGCCTGAACACTCCGTCACCTTCTCCTGGCGGGCCATAAGCGGCAGTGTCCAGGTGGAGGGCGGGGCAAAAAACGAGACCCTGGATGGTACTTTCGCGCTGGAAGTAACTGCTGACCGCAGCTCCTTACTGACGAAGGGCAACGGGACCTTTATGGTACAGGTCTACGACCTGGAAAACGCCCCCTTTGAAAACGGCGCCGACCACTGGGAGCAGAGGGTGACGGTGGAGGTGGACAATCTGGCGGTCTATGCCAAGAAAGCGATGGATACTGTTACTAAATAGAAAATTTCATGCCAGAGAAGCAGATGGGTGTATTTCCTGTCCTGCAGCTTTTTATAAAGTAAAGGGTGCTTCGCCCTCCGAAGTCTTATCTAGCCTTACCAGATTCCCCCCGCGCTGCTTGCAGCTCTTGCCATCAGCCACCCGGTCACAGTACCGGGGGGCCTTTTTCATTTTCGGAATGAAATATTTCCAGCACTAGTTACATCGACTGACCTGCTGGCTGTTCTGTTCGGAGTAAAGTGTCAGAACCAACGGCCGAAAATCCAGCAAACTACGCAGCCGGAACAGCCGTTTTTTCTGCGAAGGCAACTTTGTCGGGCCACAGACCCGTACGATATCGGCGTAAACTGCTCGCAAATTTTCGCACTGCTCGACCAATATTTATTTTTTGTTGAAATTATATTGACAATTTGTTGAGATATCATTATAATTACCCCATTACCAATGAGACACAGAAAAGGGGACTGACCATGCGTCAAGAGGAGGCGTTCGAGTTTCTCTGCCGTCTGGCCCAGGGGATTGCCAGTATGTTTGGCGACAGCTGTGAAACGGTAGTCCATGAGATGGAGGGTGAGCGGATGAAGAATCTGGTGATTTTCAATGGTCACGTCTCTGGACGCAGCGCCGGCTCCACGTTGAGTATTTATGGAAGGGATACCATCCAGGATGACCCGGAAGGGACCAGTCTGGATCAGGATTTCCTGAACCAGATGGTAGTGACCCCCAGCGGGAAGAATATCAAATCCTCTACTTTCCACCTGCGGGGCGAGGGGTACCATTATGCCCTTGGCATCAACTATGATGTCTCGGTGATGGGGGCGATGCGCCGCCTGCTGGAGAACTTTACCGAGTCCTCTGGCAGCCTATTGGACTCTATCTCAGAGGACCGCTCTGATTTGGATGCCATCTTCGATGCCTGCCAGGCCAAACTGGACAAGCCCATGTCTCAGATGCGCAAGGGCGACCGAATGGCGCTGGTGGCCCTGCTGAAAGAGAAGGGGATTTTCCACCTGCAGCGCAGCGTCCCCTATGTAGCCAAGCGTATGGGTGTATCCAAATATACGATTTACAACTACCTCAATGAGTTGGAGCACATTTAATGAAGCAGACCATAATGCTGGAGAAGGGGAGACGCCCATGACAATTGTAGAGGCCGCAGAAGTCCGCCAGCGGCTGACCATGCCTGTGTGTATCGACCTGATGCGCACCAGCCTGCGGGAGCTGGAGGCCGGGAATTACACCCAGCCGCTGCGCTCCATTGCCCTGCTGCCAGGCGGAGAGAAGTTTGGGTTTATGCCGGCCTGTTTGGGGGACTGCTTTGGAGCCAAAGTGCTTTCAGCGTTTCCCCAGAATGCGGGAACCAAATACCCATCCCACATCGGCTATGTGCTTCTATTTGAGGGAAAACACGGCAGCTTCCTGGGAATGGCCGACGCGGCGGTCATTACTGAGATCCGTACCGGCGCGGTCTCCGGCGTTGCCACCGACCTGCTGGCCCGGCCCGATGCCCACCGCCTAGCCATTATCGGGGCGGGAGCACAAGGACGGTCTCACTTGGCCGCCATGACCGTTGTGCGGGATATCCATTCCGTGACCGTCTATGATCAAAACACTCAGACGGCCCGCCGCTACTGTCAGGAGATGGAGGAAAAATTTGGTATTCCGGTCACCGCTGCAGACAGTGTCCGGGAGGCGGTATGCGACGCTGACATCGTCTGCACCGTAACGCCCAGTCGGGAGCCATATTTGGAGAGCGACTGGATCGCCCCCGGCACCCATATCAACGCCGTGGGCGCTTTCACGCCCACCACCCGAGAGGTCACCAGTACTCTGGTGGCCAAAGCCAGACTGTACGCCGATCAGGTGGAGGCCATGCGCAAGGAGTGCGGTGAATATCTGGTCCCCCTGCAGGAAGGACTGATCGGTCCGGACCACATTGTGGGCTCTCTGGGCGACGTGCTGCTGGGGCGTGTCCCGGGCCGGAGCAGCGGGGAAGAGATCACTCTGTTTGACGCACTGGGCCTGGCCGTGGAGGATGTGGCCTGTGTCAAGTATCTGTGCGGCGGAAGCCGCAGCTGAACGGCTGGCCCCATGACCCGACAACAATAAATTTATCTGAGGAAGAAGGAAACCGCCATGAAAAAATGCATTGCCCTGCTTCTGACCGGTGTGATGCTGCTGGGCCTCCTGTCCGGCTGCAACACCTACCAAAATGATGACAGCGCCTCCAGCGCCGGAAGCACCTCAAACACGGCAGATGGAGTCAGCGCCGACTTCACCATGGCCTACAATGGTGTGGTGACTCTGAACCCCATTATGAGCCAGAGCTCCAACGATTTTAATCTTTTCTATCTGACCCAGATCCAGTTGGTGCGTTTCTACGGCGATGAGCTGCAGTACGACGCCGCCGAGAGCTATGAGGTCAGCGACGACTATACCGTCTACACCTTCCACCTGCGGGACGGCCTGAAGTGGTCGGACGGCCAGGCGCTTACCGCCCACGATTTTGAGTACGGCGCCTACTGCCTGCTGAATCCCGACATGGGCAGCCCGGCGGCATACAGCTGGTTTGCCATCAAGAACGCCTCGGCCTATAATTCCCGCGAGATCACCGATTGGGCCGAGGTGGGCGTGAAAGCCCTGGACGACCTGACCCTGGAGATCACCCTGGAGCGGCCGCTCAACTCCTTTGACCGCACCATTGCTGTGCGCGGCCTGTACCCCCTGCGCCAGGATTTTGTGGAGCAGGTAGGCAGTCAGCAGCTGGGCTCATCGCCGGAGACCATGCTGTTCTCCGGCCCGTACATCATCACTGACTGGGTGCTGGAGAGCTCCATGGAGCTGAAAAAGAATGATCTCTACTGGGACAGTGCCAATTCCTTCCCCACCCAGAACCTGCACTTCATCGAGGTGGAGGATGACAACACCAAGGTGGCCATGTTCGAAAATGGCGAGGTGGACGCCATTGAGCAGATCTCCAGCCAGTATTTTGGACACCTGAATGAGTACCTGAACTCCTTTGTGGGCGGCGGCATTATGTTCCTGTGGATCAATCAACAGGGTACTAGTCCGGAGACCGCCGCACTGTTGAGCAATCAGAACTTTCGTCAGGCCCTGAACTATGGCTTCGACCGTTCCGCCACCGTCAATGCGGTAAACCCCGGTTACAAAGCCTATAACCGACTGGTGGACTCCAACTTTGCCGGTCCCGACGGCGGCAAGTTTGTGGATGAGTACCCGGTGGAAACGGTGCCTCTGTCCGGCGACGTGGATAAGGCCAAGGAGTATCTGGCCGCGGCCATGGAAGAGTTGGGCTACTCTGATGTCTCTCAGCTGCCCCAGCTGGAGCTGATCACCTGGGATACCTCGGAGCAGAAGCTGCTGCTGGAGACCATCATCGACCAGTGGAAGCAGAATTTGGGCCTGGAGAATATCCAGCTGACCCAGTATGTGATTGGCACTGCCATTGGCAGCTTCTACGACCTGAGTTATGATTTGTTTGCCATTACCTGGGAAACTGACGTGCTGCCCACCGACATTATGGAGGCCATGGTCACTGGCGGCGAGGTCAATTACGGCATCTGGAGCGATGCCCAGTTTGACTCCCTGGTGGAGCAGGCCATCAACGAGCTGGAGCCGGACAAGCAGGCGGAGCTCACCGCCCAGGCCGAGCAGATCTTCCTGGACAATGCGGCCATCCTGCCCCTGTATGAAAACGGCGTGACCGGCGCAGTGCAATCCTATGTGGAGGGCTTCCAGATGTCCGCCACCAGCTCCGGTTATCAGTTCAATCACCTGGTGGTACACAAGTAAACAAGTAGTTTTGCGCAGCGGGGAGCGCGGCGGCTTTTCAGGCCCCGTCTCCCCGCGTATCGTTCTTCGAAAGGAGACCCGCCTTGAAACGATATATTCTAAAGCGGCTGGTGATCTCGATCATCACCATCTGGCTCATTGCCACATGCAGCTTCTTTCTGCTCCATGCCCTGCCGGGGACCCCCTTCGGCACCACGCAGCTGATGAGCCAGGAGATGCGGGACAAGATGATGGCCTACTATGGGCTGGACCGCCCGCCCCTGGAGCAGTACCTGACCTTTCTGTCCAACCTGATTCGGGGTGATTTCGGCTACTCGCTGAAATATGTAGGGCAGTCGGTCAACGGCATCATTGCCCAGACCTTCCCGGTGTCGGCGCAGCTGGGGCTGCAGGCATATCTGCTCAGCTTCCCCATCGGGATCTTTTTCGGCATTATTGCCGCCCGGCGGCGGGGCCGTCCCCTGGACTATGCTCTGGTGGGCTTCTCCGTGCTGGGCGTGTCGGTGCCGGTATTTATTCTGGCATCCCTACTGCAATATGTATTTGCCACCGAACTGGGGTGGTTCCCGGTGGCCCAGTGGAAGGGCTTTGCCTACACCATCCTGCCCACACTGACCCTGGCCATCGGCTCCATCGCCGGAAAAACCCGCAATATGCGCACGCTGATGCTGGAGGTCATTTCGGAGGACTACGTCAAGACTGCCAAGGCCAAGGGCCTCTCCTCTGCCCGGATCGTCTGGAGCCACCAGATCCGCAACGCCATCATCCCCATGATCCCCTCCCTGGGCATGGAGATCGTGACCATCCTGATGGGATCCTTTGTGGTGGAGCAGATTTTTGCCATCCCGGGTATCGGCGCGTATTTTGTCCAATCGATCCAGAGCCTGGACTACACCATGACCCTGGGCTTAACGGTATTCTTCGGTGTGTTTGTGGTCAGCGCCAACTTTGTGATCGATTTGATTTACGGCCTTGTGGACCCGCGGATCCGGGTTGCGAAATGAGGTGCATTCAATGAACAAACCCGCTTCCTCTCTGACCGAGCAGGATTTTGTCCGTCTGCCCGCTGACCGAAGCATGGCCGACGCCATAGTGCGCCCCAGTGTCAGCTACTGGCGGGACGTGTTGCGCCGTATTCGGTCCGACAAAGTCGCCATAGTCAGTCTGACCTTCCTTGTCATCATCATCCTGATGGCCATTTTTGCCCCCATACTTTCTCCTTACGGCTATGAGACCACCGATCTGCTCCACACCAACCAGCCTCCCAGTGCCGAGCACTGGTTCGGCACCGACGCCGGAGGCCGGGATCTGTGGACCCGGGTCTGGGTGGGGGCACGGATCTCCCTGATTATCGGTCTGGGCGGCGCCATTGTGCCCCAGATCATCGGCATCTTTTTGGGCGGCCTGTCCGGCTTTTTCGGCGGCTGGGTGGATATGCTCATCATGCGCATCATTGACGTGGGCGTGTGCATCCCATCGCTGGTGTATGTGACCCTGATTATGCTCTGGCTGGACGCGGGCCCCGTGGCCATCATCATCGCCATTGCCATTACGGGTTGGATGGACTCGGCCCGCGTCGTCCGGGGCCGGATGCTCCAGTTTAAAAACCGGGAGTTTGTCTTGGCTGCCAGCACTCTGGGGGCCTCCCCCATCCGCATTATTTTCCGGCACATCCTGCCCAATATCCTGGGCCAGCAGGTGGTCAACATCTCCTCTGCCATCCCGGCGGCCATTTTCCTGGAGGCATACCTGAGCTTTATCGGCCTGGGCATCAAATCCCCCATGACGTCCTGGGGTCAGCTGTGCCAGGTGGGCTCGGAGTTTTACCGCCTCTACCCCTACCAGCTGTTTATTCCCGGCGTGTTTATCAGCGTGACCATTTTGGCATTTTATCTGTTCGGCAACTGTCTGCGCGATGCGCTGGACCCCCATCTGAGGGACTAAAGGAGGCACCTTATGACGAACCATCTTTTGGACGTGCAGGACCTGCATGTCTCCTTTGACACCCACGCCGGCGAAGTCCAGGCGGTACGGGGCGTCAGCTTCTGGCTGGATGCGGGTGAGACGCTGAGCATTGTGGGCGAGTCCGGCTGCGGCAAGTCGGTGACCATCCAAACCATTATGAAGCTGCTGCCCTCCCCTCCATCCCAAATCAAGTCGGGCGCCATCACCTACCAGGGCACCGACATCACCCATTTGAGCGACAAAGCTATGGAGTCCTACCGGGGCAAGGAATTTTCCATGATTTTTCAGGATTCTATGACCAGCCTGAACCCAACCATGCGGGTGGGACGGCAGATGTGCGAGGGTATTTTGCGCCATCAGAGGGTGTCCCGCCAGGAGGCCCAGCAGATTTCGGCAGAGCTGCTGGGGCAGGTGGGCCTGCCCAACCCGGAGCTGGTGGCAAAGCGCTACCCCCATACCATGTCCGGTGGTCAGCGTCAACGGGTCATGATTGCCATGGCTATGGCCTGCAATCCCAAGATTCTCTTTGCCGACGAGCCCACCACCGCCCTGGACGTGACGATGCAGGCGCAGATCTTGGATCTGATGAACCACCTGAAGGAGAAGCGAGGGACCTCCATACTGCTCATTACCCATGATTTGGGCGTAGTGGCCAAGATGGCCGACCGGATCGCCGTGATGTATGCGGGCAAGATCGTGGAGTACGGCGACGCGCGGCAGGTATTTTACCGCCCCAGCCACCCCTATACCTGGGGGCTTCTGGGGGCCATGCCCAACCTGATCCAGGACGTGAAGAGTGAGCTGTACGCCATTCCCGGCACGCCGCCCGATCTGTATGCCCCGCCCAAGGGGTGCGCCTTTGCGGCCCGGTGTCCCTACGCCATGGAGGCGTGCTTGAAGGAAGATCCCCCGGAATTTGCCTGCGGTCAGGGCCACGGCTCCCGCTGCTGGCTGCTGGACCCAAGGGCACCCGATGTAACGCCGCCGGAGGGCATTCCGCCCCTGCCGAAAGGAGGCAGTGATCATGTCTGATGCAATTCTCCAGGTTTCCAACTTGGAAAAACACTTCCGTGTAGGCCGGGGCAAGATCCTGCGGGCGGTGGACAATGTATCCTTTGCCATCCAGCGGGGCAAGACCCTGGGACTGGTGGGCGAGTCCGGCTGCGGCAAGACCACCGTGGGCCGCACCCTGCTGCGTATCTATGAGCCGGACGGGGGCACCATCGTGTTTGACGGCCAGGACATCAGTAAGGTGACCCGGGCCCAGGCCAAGGCCCTGACTCGAAAGATGCAGATGATCTTTCAGGACCCCTACGCCTCTCTGAATCCCTTTTTCACCGTAGGCGAGATCATCGCGGAGGGCCTGGAGCTGCATAAGCTTTGCGCCAATGCCAAGGAGCGGCGGGAGCGGGTGTATGAGCTGCTGAACATGGTAGGCCTCAGCAAGGAGCACGCCAACCGATTCCCCCATGAGTTCTCCGGAGGCCAGCGCCAGCGGGTGGGTATCGCCCGGGCGCTGGCATTGAACCCGGAATTTATCGTCTGTGATGAGCCCATCTCCGCCCTGGATGTGTCCATCCAGGCCCAGGTGGTCAATATGCTGATGAAGTTTCAGCGGGAGCTGGGACTTACTTACCTGTTTATTGCCCACGATCTGTCCATGGTCCGCCACATCGCCGATGAGACGGCTGTCATGTATCTGGGCACCATGGTGGAATACGGCCCTACGGAGGAGGTTTACGGCCATCCGGCCCATCCATATACCCAGGGTCTGCTCTCGGCAGTGCCGGTGGCCGACCCAGACTACGAAAAGACCCACCACCGCATCCCTATGGAGGGCGAGGTGCCCAGCCCCATCGACCCCAAACCGGGCTGCCGTTTCTGCGGCCGTTGTCCCCGGGCTACCGAGCAGTGCCGCACGCAGACGCCCGCGCCCAAGGACCTGAGCGGCGGACATTTTGCCGCTTGTCATCATCTGGATTAGGAGGAACACTACCAATGAATACAACAGAAATGGTTCAAATTGCCCTGGATCTGGCCCAACTGCAGGAACTGCCTCTGGATTCCTCCGTCTCGGTTCCAGGGGAGAATATCACCCGCGTGCTGGCGGGCATTGATATGGGTGCTGCCGAGCTGACTCTGGCCCGCCAGCTGGGCTATGACTGTGTGGCCAGGCACCATAACATGGTGCCCCGCCTGGGTAAGCTGGGAGAGCTGGTTGCCCAAAGCCACTATGAGAAGCTGGTACACTATGGTGTGCCCGTCAACGTAGCCCAAAAGCTGCTGGAGCACCGCAAGCGGGCTACGGAGATCATGTTTCACGGCTCCAACCTGGACGGGGGGCCGTCTGTGGCCCGGCTGCTGGGGATGCCATATCTGGGCCTGCACACCCCCGCCGACCTGCTGGGCGAGCGGATGGTGGAGGCGAAGGTGGACGAGGTCTATAAAGCCAATGACAACCCCACCGTCCAGGAGATCCTGGACAATTTAATGACCATCCGAGAGTATGCCCAAGCCCCCGAGGGCCAGCGCCCTGTCATCTGGGTGGGCGAAAAGGACAGCTACGCAGGAAAGACTGTGGTGGATTTTGCCGGCGGCCTGGGGGCGGAGCTGGACGAGCTGAAGGCGCTGATCACCGCCGGTGTGGGTACCTTTGTCTGCATGCACATGGACGCTGACATCGTCAAAGCCCTGCAGGAGGACAACCGCTGCAACGTGCTGTGCATGGGTCACATGGCCAGCGACTCCATTGGCTTTAACCAGATCCTGGACGCCTGGGAGGCTCGGGGCGTAGAGGTCACCCGCATCGGCGGGCTGGTCTGACAGGAGGCCCGCCATGGCATGGACTTTGATTCGGGGCGGGACTGTGGTAGACGGGACCGGCTCCCCGCCCTTCCAGGCCGATGTGTGCATCCGGGACGGCGTAATAGACGCCGTGGGCCCTGACCTCTCCGCCCCGGAGGGAGCCCAGGTGATGGATGCCGCAGGGAAACTGATTACCCCGGGATTTATCAACATGCACTCCCATTCCGATTGCTCCGCCGCCATGTACCCCAATATGGAGAGCACGCTGGGCCAGGGCATTACCACGGAATTTGCCGGACATTGTGGCCTGGGGGTCGCCCCAGTACAGCATAGTTGGCTCTACATGTTCCCAGAGAAAAAGGCATTCACCAAGGTCATGCCTGAGCCGCCTGGGGGTATTAACCCATACAACGCCTATCTCGTTCCCACTCAGCGGCTGCGGGAGCCCTTTGCCCAGACCTACGGTCAGGAGCTGGACTGGACTACTTATGGCCAGTTCCTGGAGCATCTGCGCCGAGTGGGGCTGGGCGCCAACCTGGCTGTGGTGGCCGGGCAGGCCCAGATCCGCCTACAGGCCATGGGCACCGACTACCATCGGGACGCCACTGAGACGGAGATCGCCGCCATGGAGGGCGCCCTCAGCGAGGCCATGGATGGCGGCGCGCTGGGACTGAGTCTGGGCCTGGACTATGAGCCGGGCCTCTTTGCCGGGCGGGAGGAACTGCTGCGCCTGATGAAGCTGGTGGCTGCCCGGGGCGGCATCGTCACTGCTCACACCCGCAGCCGCAGCCACCCCTATTATGGCCATGCTCAGAGCTTCCTGGACGGTCTGCGGGAATTTTTGGACCTGGGACGGGAGAGCGGCGTCCGCATCCATGTCAGCCACATACAAAACGGCTACAACGTCACCCCGGCCCACGACGGTTTGATCCGTGCCGCCGTGGCCAAGACGCTGGAGGAGCTGGACCGAGCCCGGCAGGCGGGTGTAAACGTCACCTGGGATGTGATCCCCAAGTACGCCTATGGTCCCTTCCACTACCCTATGGCCGCCTCTCTGTTCCAACCCTACGTGGAGCGGTGTGGGGGCTGTGCCGCTTTTTCCCGGGCGTTGACCCTGCCTGACTTTCGGCGGCAGGTTGTTGAGGAGATCCGGACCGGACGCCATCCGTCTCAGGGGGTCTTTACCCGCTTTGATCCGCAGGCCGACCCAGCCTGGGACACCCGCTACCGGTTTACCCGTGTGCAGCGGGCAGGCTGTGTAGGCAAAACGATTCGAGAGGCAGCGCAGGGGGCAGACAGCCTGGAGCTGCTGCTGGATGTGCTGACCGAAGACCCCTACGCCGCTATGATTTCCCTGGGGCGCCGTCCGGAACATACCCCCGACCGGGACGCCTTTGTGGCCCGAACGGAGGCCACCATTGGTCTGGATACCTGGACCTTGGACTACGACGCGGCCCTGTCCGAGGGCGACCTGCCGCTGGAGTGCGGCTCGCCCGCCACATACGAGGGGATGACCGTGTTTCTGGAGACGGAGCGGGACAAGGGCGCTGCCATAGAAGAGACGATACGCAAGCTTACCGGCAATGCGGCCCGCACCCTGGGACTGACCGACCGGGGCTTTGTCTCCCAAGGTCTGGCTGCCGATCTGTTGGTACTGGACTGGGAGCATTTCTCTGCCAGGGAAAATCTTGCTGATCCCCGACATGGCCCGCAGGGACTGGACTATGTGCTGGTGGCCGGGCAGATCGCCGTGGACCACGGCGTCCATACCCATGTGCGCAGCGGCACGGTTCTGGGGCCTGAACATCGAAAGGGAGAGAACTGAGCTATGTCTTTTGACTTTCAAACTCTGGCCGACGCCATTGACTACGGCTTCGGCACCGGGTTCCGACCGGACTATACCGTGATGGCCGGAGCACAGCTGCATGTAAAAACCGCCCCCTGCATTATCGACGCGCTGACCAGGTTTTCTCAGAGTGGTCTGTATGGTTGGACCGACTCCGATGACCCCCTGTACATCCGGGCTGTTGTCAACTGGATGGCAAAGGTCCGCGGCTGGGAGATAGAACCTTCCTGGATCGTGCCGTCCTACGGGATCCTTCAGGCCATGTGTGCCTCCATCCGCGCCTTTACTCAGCCCGGCGACGGCATCATTGTGCAGCAGCCGGTCTATCTGCTCTATGCCCGCGCCATCGCCAACTGCGGTCGGAAATTAGTGGACAGTCCCCTGCAACTGCGGGGTGACCGGTATGAGATGGACTTTGCCGACCTGGAGGAGAAAATGGCCGCACCGGAAAACAAACTGATGCTCCTCTGTAACCCTCATAACCCCACTATGGATGTATGGGAGCGGGAGGATTTGGAGCGAGTGGCGGCTTTGGCCCAAAAGCACCATGTGCTGGTGGTGGCGGACGAGATCTTTGCCGAGCATGTGTGGCAGCCCGGTCTGATGGTTCCCTATGCCGCCGTTCCGAACGCGTTGGACCACTGTATCATCTGTACCAGTCTTGGCAAGGCGTTCAATTTTACCGGTACCAGCCACTCCAATGTGATCATCCCCGATGCGGCCATCCGGAAGGCCTACCGCACCCAGCGGGATGCCGATCACTATGGCAGCCTCTCTCCCTTCATGCGGGCCGCGGTGTTGGCGGCCTACACAGATGAGGGCAAGGCGTGGATCGACGAACTGATGGACTTTGTGCATGAGAACGAGTCCTTGGTGCGGGACTGCTTTGCCCGCTGTATGCCGGCGGTGAAGCTTCTGCGCCACAGAGCTGGTACGCTAATCTGGGCGGACTTCCGCGGCTTGGGGCTGTCGGAGCTGGAGCTGGAGCGGTTCTTCTTGTCCGCCGGCGTGGAGCCTGACCTGGGCAGCAAGTACGGCGCTGCCGGGACCGGCTTTTTGCGCCTGCAAATTGGAATGCCCCGCTCTGAGCTGACCGGAGCGCTCACCCGCTTGGAAGCTGCCGCCCGGAAATGCGGCTTTGCCCAAGAGGCGCCTTACATCTAATAAAAATAGGGCTCTGCACGAAAAAATGTGCAGAGCCCTTGTTATAGGCGACGATGATGCCGGAAGACCTTTGGAAAGTGGAGGGAAGAGGTTACTCCAGTATGTAGAAAATTAGGCGAAAATATAAAAGGTGTATTTCAACCTTGCGCCTATGGGTCAGCATTTCAGATAACAAATTAAAATTTATCTATCAAATCCTCTTGGACCCCTGATATATCAAGGCTTTCCGCGGATTAAATGTCCAAACCTTATGTACTTTCCCTTGTTTTTGCCCTTATGGGCTGAAACAAGGGAAACTTTTTTACTCCCCGCAGACTACCTTATCCAGCAGCCGTGCGGAGGTACGCTTGGCCTCCCTTGTGGCGTGGGCGTAAATGTTCATCGTGGTACTGACGTCGGCATGGCCCAGCAGCTCCTGCACGTCCTTGGGTGCCGCACCGTTGGAGAGCAGATTGCTGGTGAACGTGTGTCTAAGCATATGGAAGTGAAAGTTCTCCAGCCCCGGAACTTCCTTCTTCGCCTGACGGCACATGATACCCACCGCCCCCGGCGTTTCAATGGCTCCGTCAGGCCGGAGACAGACAAAGGACAGTTCCCGATACCCCTCCGGCACCTCCACCGTCCTAGGCAGGGTGTAGACCTCGTAATAGGCCCGGTCTTTCTCCCTGACCTCCGTATAGTAGTTCAGGCTGTAAAGCTCCCCATAGCGCAGGCGGTTCCTGATCTGCTCCCTCTTGGCCGCTTTGAGGATCTGCCAGCGTGTCGCAGAAGTCCACGGTGCGGACTTTCTTCCGTTTGGTGGCCCCGATCTCGGTCTTGTGCCTCGCCCCGTTGTAGCGGATGCTCCGCCGTACTGTGAGATACTGTTCGTCCAGGTTGACGTCCTGCCAGGTGAGGGCACAGACCTCCCCAATGCGGAGCCCGGTGTAGTAGGCGATCTGGATGGGTAGTAAGGCTGGGTTGTCTTTCTTTTTCAGAAAGCCCTCCAACGCCCGGAATTGCTCATAGGTGAGGGTGGGCACTGCCGGAGCGTCCCCGTCCCCCTGGTCGAACAGCCCGTATTCTTCTTTCTTCCCTCGCCAGATCACATACTGCATGGGGTTGAAGCTGATAAGCCGCTTGGGGAACACCGCGAAGCGGAACGCCCCTTGCAGGACTGCCGAATACTGCCGTAAGTACCCCTTGCTGAGCGCCTTTGCCGCTGTCCCATCCGGCTTTGTCCCGCCGAAGCTGAGAAAATCGATGTAGGCTTGCAGGTGGTCGGTGGTGACGCTTTTCAGCTTGCGGCTGCCGATGGGGTGCTGCTTGATGCGGCTGACCGTCCCCTGGTAGGCCATTACGGTGCCGTTGCTGAGATTTCCGGGCTTCAGTTCCTCCTCCACCCATAGATCCAGCAGCTGGCCTACTGTTGTGTTTTCGGACTTCGCCACGAACTTCTTTGCCTTGTAGTCCTCCATCACCCTGCGGAGCAGGGCCTCCGTTTCGGACTTGCTCTCCGTCCCGGCGAACTCCAGCTGTACCTGCCGCCCGCTCTCATCCTCCACATAGAAACGGAAGTACCACTTTTTTCCCTTTTTGCGTACAGAACCTTTTGCCATAGATAAAACGCTCCTCTCTATCCGTGGCAATCGGAACTGTGACGTATGATGTGCGCTGTTATGTTGTCAAGGTGCCACGGAATCGTCAGCGGCGTTCAGCCGCACTTGAGCGTCATGCAGGATGCTATACAGATCAGCCGTATCTATCCTGCTGCGCCCCTTGTCGAAGATATGTAACAGCCCGTCCAGAAACCGCTTCATATCCTCGATAGGAGCTTCCATCTCCCGGCGATAGACCGGCACGATGATGTCATCCACATGGATGGTGTACTGCTGGATGGATCTCTTGAGGGCTTCATCCCCCGCCAGCCGCTCGATCTCGTCCAGTGTCCTGCCATAGTGCTGGGCGGTGATTGAAAACAGGTCGATCAGCAGGCACAGCGTGGAGGTAAGGAATCTCTGCTGGACTTCCGGCTGTACCGTTTTAGTTACAGCGTCAAGGAAGTCGTTCAGATGCCCCAAGACCTCGCCCTCGCAGATGGTTCGGCCATCCTCATCTTTGATTTCCTTTTCCTCGGACAGACCTGTCAGCCATTCCGGGGTAGTTTGCAGGGCATCCGCCAGGCCGTTGATGATCATGCTGCGGTTGGGATTGACCCCATCCGTTTCATACCGCTGGATGGTGGACTTGTTGACCCCCACCCGCCGTCCAAGCTCCGGCATGGAGATACCGATCTCGTGTCTGCGCTCCTTGATGCGTTTGCCGACCTCTTTTGGAGTAAGCATTTCTGCGTTATCCAATAGGTTCACCTCCTAACGAGTGTTAGTATACCACAGATAAAGCTGATTTGCAACTCTATTTTGCGCTTACATTCAAAAATACTTTTTAATACGCCTTAAAATGAGTTGACAAGTAGCGGCATATTAAGTATAATAGCGGCGTTAGAGTTGCAAAATAAGTCCAAAAGAGAGAGGTGCGAAAAATGAACACTGGCAAAATGGGGCTGACCATTGAGGAAGCCGCTGAATGTACGGGCATTGGGCGGAACACCATGCGGAAGCTGGTGGACTGGGGCAAGCTGCCGGTGCTGAAGGTGGGCCGCAAGGCCATCATCCGCCGGGACACGCTGGAGCGGTTCATGGCCGTCAACCAGGGGCGGAATCTGCTCCGGGAGGGGGATGTCCGCAGGGTCGAGTGACGCACCTGGAGCGTATTCTTCCCCAATTTTACCAGCTGAAAAAAGCGACCGGGGCAGCGGAAACGCACCCGCAAAATACGCCGTGGGGGAAGTGGTATTGTCTTAGACCAACTACGAATTTGTCAAGAAAAGAAAAGATGAGAAAGATTTTTCCATGCGGGCATAGCAAAGCAAGCCCTCATAGATAGAGGACTTCGTCGCCCCTCACCGTTTATGAACACGATGATTTATGCGGCGATATCAGCAGTTTTGGAACGCATCAAAGCCAGATGTTCCTCGGGTGAACGCAGCTCAAATGGTTTCTGGTTTCGGAGGACAGAGAAAATATATCCCAGCATTTTATGGATACAGGCACACTGAGCCACGTTAGCGGGTTTTACAGAGCGTTTTTCTTCATAATATGCAGCTAAAATTGGGTTGGCCGGTTGTTGATTTCTGCCCTTATGGGCCGCAACGTGTGTGCAGGTATCCAGTATCTTTCTCAGGTAAGGGGAACCGCGCTTGCTGATTTTGTTGTGCTTGTATGCGCTCGTGCCAGATTGCTTCACGGCGGGGTCTATACCGGCAAAGGCGACCAACTGCTTCGCCTTCTTGAAACGAGAAAAATCACCAATCTCAGCCAAAATGACAACGGCAGCATATTGGCCGATTCCGGGGATGCTTGTGAGCAACTCCACCTGGCTCCAAAAGGTTCGGTCGCATTGTGCTGTTTCAAAAATCTGGCGCTCTATCTGATCTGCTGCACGCTGTATCTGTATCAGCATCTCAGCAAACAGAGTAATAAGCGTTTTGAAAGAGCCGCGCTCGACTTGAAGCTGCATGGCTTGTTCTGCTATATCAAGCAAATGGTTCGCTTTCTTCACTGCATAGGCGGATTCTGTATTTCTTCCAGCCGCAAATGCAATGGTTTTTGCAATATCAATGCGGTTTGCGCCGCATATCTCCTCCGGCCCAGGGAAGCGGGCAAGAACAGCCAAGGCAGACTTTGTACGCAAGCTGGAAAAGACCTTGCGGAACCCAGGAAAACCCTGATCCAGCAGCGCAGTCAGCTTATTGGAGAATTTTACCCGCTCAGAGATAATATCCGACCGTTGGCGGGTGAGGTCTTTCAAGGCTCCGACAAGGATGGAATCTACGGCATTACCTCGAAGCATCTTGAACAGATAGAGTTGGGCGATCCGTTTGGCATCAGTGCGGTCATTCTTGATTTTTCTGATCTCCAAGTTTTTCATGCTCCCAGACTGGAGCGGATTAATGACCACAACATCAATACCTGAGCGGCGTAGGTACGTTTCCAGGATTCTGTGATAGTGTGCTGTTGACTCCATTACGGCAACAGCGCAGTGACGCTGCTCACCAGCAAGCTGGTCAAGCTGCTTCAAAAAGTGCTGTAAGCCTACGGTATCATAAAAAATTTTGGTCTCCAGCATAACCTCGCCCTGTGCAGAAATCGCACATGCGTCAGCAAAGTTTTTGCTGACATCAATACCGATGATTGTTGTATGAGCCATGGTATCCCCCCTTGATTTGGTGACTGCCACCCATAGCCGGACAGCAATTTGCTGGCATGTGAAACGGGTAATTGACACGAGCCAAACCCAACCAACTGACACATTGAACAATCCAGCAGATGGCAGAACAGTCTAAAACACGGGTAATTTCTCTCGAATACCCACCAAGCAACCCGTTCATTTGTCACCTATGGCTAATCTCAATTATATCAGTTGATCTATGGCATCACATCAATTACCCGTGTTGTTATTTTACCAGCAAGCAACGAATTGTGGGGCCACAATTCCGCTTGACAGGGGTTCCACCCCTATGACCCCGGAGAAAGGAGAAGCCATGCGAAGCAGAACAAACCGAATTAACGTCTGGTTGTCCGATGAGGAGCTTGCCGACCTCAACGAAAAGGTCCGCAGGGTACGGGGCTCCCGCGAGCGGTTCATCCGGCAGTGTATCAGCGGCGCTGTCATCCGGGAAGCCCCGTCCGTTGATGTACCGAAGCTGATCTACGAAGTCCGCAGGGTGGGGGCCAGCCTCAACCGCATCCTCATCGCCGCCAACACCAGAGGTCTGCTGGAAGTGCCGGAACTCCGCAAGGCATTAGAGCGGAACCGGGAAGTGGAAGTACGTATCGTGGACGCTTACACGAGGGACTGACAGCAAAACGCACCGCACAGCTATAAGGCCTTGCGGTGCTTACATAGTGTCTAAAAAATATTCTTTTTGTTCCGCTCGCCTGACTGCCCCAACGGGCTCAAGAGTTTCTTTCCCATATAAGCTGTACCAAGTGAAATCCACTGTGGACACCGCCCGCCGCCAGCAGGAGTAGATCCACACCCAGCGGCAGGACAGGGACATGGAGCGGCGAGGGACTTCCCATTTCCTGCCACGGATGGTAAAATGAAATTGATTTGATGGGCCGCGCCCGCTGGGACATTTTGTCCCAACAGGGAGCGGATGGAGGTAAAGCGATGAGCAGGAGAGAAATATACCGAAGGACAAAAGGTTATTCTATTTTCGGAGTAGTAAATGCCAAAATGTTTTTCGCCGTAGTGATTTTGGGAGTGATCGCTCTTGGCCTAAAAAATCCTCAACTTATATTGGACAGTGATACGTTATGTATTTTTGTATTGTGTGGCGCTGTTGCACTGCTTTGGATTTTGCGCTATTGGAAACATTGGCTTGATATTTTCAAAAAAGACCTTGTTATTTTTGAAGGAGAAGTTTGCTCCGAAGGGGCGATTGCGGGCTCACAAATGGAAAGCGCATGGGAAAATTGGAGGCTGGCCGAAAAGGGAAAGGATGTGCCGCAGCACTTTTTCATTTGCTTACGGCAGATGAAGGAGCAATATCAGAACAATGCTTTGATCCCGGATATGTGCCGCGGGCTGGTTTCGTTTTTCTATCTAAATCGGACGAAATGTATTGTAGATATTGTGAGTATTTCCACGCCTGAACCAGACACCAGAAGCAAGCACACCCAGAAAAAAGCAAGGCGAAAAGCCCATCATCAGTAATCGTTCTCTGTCGGGATACTTTACACAGCCGGCGGGCGGCGATGAAATTGCCCATGAACATGATGAGTAGGAGGTGGGATAATGAAACGAGAAACCTTGAAAGGCCAGACTAACAAAGACGGTTCATATACTCGAATTGAAAAGATTACCTAAACGCTAGAGGACGGCTTTGTTTCCAATAAGAAA
Source organism: Lawsonibacter asaccharolyticus (assembly GCA_003112755.1). Lineage (NCBI taxonomy): Bacteria > Bacillati > Bacillota > Clostridia > Eubacteriales > Oscillospiraceae > Lawsonibacter > Lawsonibacter asaccharolyticus. The sequence continues at coordinate 2,403,164 of BFBT01000001.1, forward strand.
CATCGGGCAGATTGGGAATATCCTGGTCGTGATGTAGGAATGTTTGAGCGGGGACGCTTCAAAGGACATAAAACGACCGTAACCTATTGAAGAACGCATACTAAAACGACGCGCATATTATTTTATGTACTCTATATTGTTGTGTCACTCATTTTTTCTGCAATCTTTATAGCTTTGATTTCAGCTCAAGATACGCCAGAGGAAGCCAACAGATTTAGGATGTATTTTGTCGGCGTAGTTGCGTTTCTAATCTATGAATCGGTTCAATCTATCACATCTTTTCGAAAACAAGATCAGCAGCGGGAAAAGGAACGCACAAAAAAACAGCGGGAAAAAGACTGACATAGGGGCAACTGAACACCGCCCACAAAGGCGCGGCCAGCAGGCCGCGCCTTTCCCATGCCCAAAACTGAACCCCACCGATTTCCCCTCGCAGAGCTGGCCGTGGCGCTGGGGTGCAGCATACAGGCCTGCAAGCGGGCCTTGCGGGAGCTGGAGGCCGCCGGGTTGATCCTGCGGGTACGTCAGGAGGTCGGAGCACCGAACCGGATTTAGGTGGTGTCACCACGGTGAAGAATTTCCCATTAACCAGGTAAAAGCAGGTATGTCCTGTTTTTATAAATGGGGGACAAGCAGAATGTTCCGCCTCGGGAATCCCCCCGAGTAAAAACAGAGAGAAAAATAAATATGCGGGTATAGTGGAATTGGTTGACACCCAGGATTTAGGTTCCTGTGCCGCAAGGCGTGTGGGTTCGAGTCCTACTAGGGTCTTTCTGGTCTGTCTTTTTCGGGCTGTTGTCGTCCATTTCCTTGCTCTGCTTCACATGATAGGGATTTACAAACACTAGCTTCATCCCCCTGGTCCGGACATAATCTCCGAACGTGAACCAATAATGTCCCGTTGGCTCGCAACCGACGAAAACCACATCCTTCTGCCTGGACTCCTGTAACTTTGCCACCCACTTCTCAAAGCGTTGGTAGCCCTCCAAACTGTTGGAGAAATGAAACACCTTCCGGGTCACTTCCAAGCCCCGCCAGTCAAAGGCTCGGGCATAGTGCTGCTCACTTCCTATGTCCACTCCCACAAAGGGCAGCTTGCGGTTGCGTGTGAAATCCCGTTTGGGGTCAATCGTGTATTTGGACAAATCTTCCCGTATTTGGCATATGGTATCCAGAAGTTTTCTTTTCAATGTTTGAGGGTAGTTTCTCATCGGCGTAACCTTCTCGAAATTGCTCTCAAGGCGAAGCCACCGATTTTTGCCGTTTTGTCAAGTGTTTTTTATGATTTCTTTTCACAAATACAGCCCAGACTGCCTTACTGAAGTGCCCCCCAAAAGTTAGACAATATCTGAAGACGAAAATTGTTTAAGCAGGTGAAAGGGGGTGTTGTCTGTGAATTGCAGGCGGCAAGCCCTTTAGCTTTTCTTTGATGCGTTGGTTATTGTAGTAGTCCAGATAGGCATACAGTTCCAGATTGAAGTGTTTCATGGACTTGAATTCTTGCAGATATAGTAACTCACTTTTGAGTAAGCCAAAGATGAACATCATTCTTATTGGATTTTATTGGATATGCAAAGAAACTACTTCTATGTGAAAGCACAGTTGGGTTTAGTTAGGATGCAATAGGTGTGCTTAGATCACTGCGCACAGTTTCCTTTTAATAAAAATCTCCATAATATTATATCCAATATTATATATAAAAATTTTTTATACCTCATTTATTATGTGTATTTTACAAGGAAGTGGATTGGCATTAAAATCTTTTTATGAAAGATGATGAGCGCAGGAGGATGCCTAGAAAGCTTGTCTCATCAAGAAATATCCGTACAGTTTATGAAAAAATGCGACATGACAAGGAGGAAATACAACATGCTTGAACTGAAAGCCGTGACGGAAAGCTATCCCCACACACTGCCCCTGAAGGACGGCCGGGTGACCAGCGATAAGGTCCATCTCAATTTTACAGAGTTTAAATTTGCTCATGAGGCTTTTGACGACCAGGTGGAGAACCAGCCCTATGACGTGTGCGAGTTGGCTGTGGGAACCTTTTTCCAGGCGCTTGATTTTAAAAAGCCCCTGAGACTGCTCCCAGTGGTCTGCTTGGGCTCTTTCCACCACGGTAGCATCTGGTATGATCCTGCCCAGGGCGTTGTGAGACCGGAGGATTTGAAGGGGGCACGGGTGGCTGTCCGGGCCTATACCCAGACCACTGGTCTGTGGTGTCGCGGCGCATTGCAGGAGCACTTTGGAATTTCGCCCCAGGACGTAACCTGGGTGACCACCGAGGCACCCCATGTAGCTGGTTATGAAAGTCCGTCTAATGTCGTCCGTGCTCCCGAGGGGACCAAGCCGATGGATTTGATTGCCTCCGGTGACTGCAAGGCCATCATTCTGGGGCCCCGGAACGCCAAGGGGACCAACCTGGAGCATGTGGTCCCCAATGTGGACGAGGTTGTAGAGGCGTGGCGTGCTAAGCATAATGCCATCCCCATTAACCACATGGTCACAGTGACGGAGGATATGATTCAGAATTATCCCGAGGCTGTACAGGAAGTGTACGACATGTATAAGAAGGGGTATGAGATCGCCAAGGCGGCTGGGGAACTGTCTCCCGCAGTGCGCATCGGCCAGGACGCCGTCTGGCATACCCTTGAGGTCTGCATGGACTACTGTGTGGCCCAAGGTCTGACCTCCCGTAAGTTTACCAAGGAAGAGGTGTTTGCCCCCGTCGTCTGAGAGGCTGGAGCAACAGACGATTTGGGCGGCAGTCCGCGCCACACAGCAATAAGAAGAAAAGTAGCTTCCAGCAGTTCATCCTTTGAGTTGCTGGGAGCTATTTATACGAATACAGGTGTTCGACCGGTGCTTCAGGGAAAAAAGTGGGCAGCGGGCGGATGCAGACAAGGGAGTGTGTGAAACAATGGCAAAAAAATATCAGCTTACCATCAGGGAAACCCACTGCAAGCAGTGCGGAATTTGTTCATACTTATGTCCGCGGAAGGTGTTGACTCAGGAGATGGGCCACTGTCCAGTGGCTACGCACATGGAGAACTGTATCGGATGCCGGCTGTGCGAGATGCGCTGTCCGGACTTTGCCATCGAAGTGGAGGAGGCTGGGAAATGAAGAGCACAAAGAAATTTATCGAAGGGAATATTGCCATCGTAGAAGGGGCGCTGGCGGCTGGAGCCCGGTTCTATGCGGGCTACCCCATCTCCCCCAGCTCCGAGATTGCGGAGTACTCCTCCCAGATGCTGCCCAAGGTGGGGGGCATCTATATCCAAATGGAGGACGAGATCAGCTCTATGGCAGCTCTGCTGGGCGCTTCGGTGACAGGGAAAAAGGTGTACACGGCCACCAGCGGACCGGGGATCTCCCTGATGCAGGAGAACATCGGTCTGGGCATCATGTCAGAAATTCCTGCAGTCATCATCGATGTACAGCGCAGTGGCCCCTCCACTGGCGCAGCTACCAAGCCTGCCCAGGGGGATATGATGCAGGCCCGCTGGGGCACCCACGGGGACCACAGCATCATTGCCCTCTCCCCCGCCTCGGTGCAGGAGTGTTTTGACTTGACTGTTCAGGCCTTCAACCTGGCGGAGAAGTACCGCACCCCTGTCTACCTCATGGCGGACGAGACCATTGGCCACCTGCGGGAGACGGTTACCATCCGGGAGCTGGAGCTCGGGGAGATCGTAAACCGTCAGCAGCCAGCTGAGGACGTGTCGCCGGAGAAATTCCGCCCCTATGGGTACAGCGGCACAATGCCGTCTCCCATGCCGCCCTTTGGCTCCCGGAAGTACCTGTCTCGGACAACCGGATCCACCCACGACGAGAAGGGAGAATTTGAACCCACGCCGGAGAATATCCACCGGGTTACTCACTATTTGATAGACAAGATTGAGAAAAATGCCGATGATATCTGCATGACAAAGAGCTGGCATCTGGAGGATGCAGAGACGGTGTTTATTACCTACGGTTGCTCCACTCGCAGCACCATGGAGGCTATGGCCCGTCTGCGGGAGCAGGGAGTAAGGGCCGGGATGCTCCAGCTGCAGACCGTCTGGCCCCTTCCGGAGAAGGAGATCCGCCAGGTGCTCTCCTCGGCAGGCACTGTGGTAGTTCCAGAACTAAACCTGGGACAGATTGCAGGTGAGATTCGAAAGTTCAACGACTACGGTTGCAAGGTGGTGCAGGCCAACCGGGTAGATGGTATTCTCATCTCCCCAGAGGAGATTCTTACCGCATGGAAGGAGGCCCTTTGATCATGGCAAACTATAAGAATTATATGCTCTTCGACAAGCTCCCCCATACCTGGTGCGCAGGTTGCGGCCACGGAATTATCCTCCAGGCCATTGCGGATGCCCTGGCCATACAGGAACTGGACAAGCATGATATCGCCCTGGTAAGCGGCATCGGCTGTTTCGGCCGAGTGGACGACTACCTGGACATTAACTGTATGCATGTGACCCACGGGCGCGCTTTAGCGGCGGCTACCGGTGTAGCTCTGGCCAACCCAGACCTGCATGTGCTTGTTACCATGGGGGACGGAGACGGGACCACCATCGGCGGCAACCACCTGATTCACTGTGCCCGGCGGAACATCAACCTGACGGTAATTATCGCCAACAACTACAACTATGGACAGACGGGAGGACAGTACTCCGGTACCACCCCCGAGGGCAGCATCACCTCCACCTCGATTTATGGGCATGTGGAGCCGGGGTTTGATATCTGCAAGCTGGCAGAAGCGGCAGGTGCTCCCTTTGTGGCCCGGTCTACCCCCTACAATCCTGTGCAGATCCGGAACTTGATCAAGCAGGGCATGCAGACGAAGGGCTTTGCCCTCATCGAGATCCTGGACACTTGTCCCACTCACTATGGCCGTCTCAACAAATTTGGGGATGCCGGTCATATGCTGGAAAGAGTTCATAACATGACAGTTCCAGTCGAGAAAGCCGCCAAGATGACCGAGGAGGAACTGGAGGGGAAGTTTGTCACCGGCGTGCTGGTCAACCGCCAGCGGGAGGACTACTATACCCGTTACCAGCAGATTATCGACCGGCTTGCCACTGGGCAGCAGAGCTAAAGGAAAGGACGGGAGTACCATGAAAACGCAGATTGTATTAAGCGGTGTAGGAGGACAGGGCCTGATCTCCACCGGAGAGATCATCGGTGAGGCGGCCTCTATCCATGAAAATGTATACGCAACCCTGGCGGCGTCCTATGGCTCTGAAACCCGGGGCACCTTTACCAAGTCCGATGTAATTGTCAGCGATGACCCAGTCAGCTACCCCAACATTGAAACACCGGATGTCATTCTCTGTTTGGCCCAGGTGGCCTATGACCGGTACCTTTCTAAATTCAGCGACCACACTTTGATTTTCTATGACACAGAACTAGTTACGCCCACTCCTGGGACCAGGGGAAAACACATCGGCCACCCCTTCAAGGAGATGAGCATTGAGCTTGGAAATATGGCGGTGGCCAACACCATCGCCCTTGGGGCCATCCTGAAGCATACCGGAATTTTGAAGAGGGAAAGTGTAACTGCGGCCATTGCGGAGTACTTCTCTGCGAAACCTAAAGTAATAGGCATTAATATCCAGGCCCTGGATGCAGGGCTGACCCTGGAGTAAGCGCAACCTATTTCCATACTAAGCCCTGGAATAAGCTGCCTGGAGATGGGAATTGCCCCATTCCAGGCAGTTTATGGATTGTAGAAAGAAGGCAATTTCTCACGGTTCTTGGCCGATTCAGCGGAAATTTCACAAGAAGAGGTGTAATGATGAAACGCAACTTTCAAAATAAGTTTGTCACACCAGAAGCTGCGGCATTGCTGGCAGTGCGGGATGGAGACTGGGTGGACTATGGATTCGGGGCCGGTTTTCCTGAGCTGATGGACAAAGCTCTAGCGGCTCGAAAGGGAAAAGTACGGGATGTGAAAATTCGAGGCGGTCTGGTCATCCGTCCCAAAATCGAGGTGGTGGAGCAGGATCCGGAGCAAATTTCCTTCACCTACTACAGCTGGCATATCGGGGATTATGAGCGCAAGCTGCAGACCCGAGGCCTGGTAAAGTTCCTGCCGGTTATGCTGCGTTCCCTGCCCTATCTCTATCGTGAGAAACATATTCACTGTGATGTGGCCTTCGTGCCCGTCTCCGTACCGGACGGTCAGGGATACTGCGGCTTGGGCATCTCAAATTACGCCTGGCGGACCATCTTTGAGAGCGCCCGTACAGTAGTCTTTGAAATCAATGAGCATTTACCTCAGCTCCAAGGGGTGGACGGCTCCCACCGCGTCCATTTAAGCGAGGCGGATTACATTGTGGAGGGGGAACACGAGCCACTGCCCCAGCGCAGCTACCGGGAACCCAGCGAAACAGACACACAGATCGCCCGACTAGTCCTGGACGAGATCCCGGACGGAGCTGTCCTGTCCCTGGGGGTGGGCGGAGTGCCTTACACGGTAGCCAAAATGCTTGCAGAGTCAGATCGGAAGGAGCTGGGGTGTCACACTGGCACCATCAGCGATGCCTTCCTAGAGCTGTGGAAAGCCGGGAAACTGACTAACAGGAGGAAAGAAGTGGATTCCGGCTACTCCACTTGGAACCTGGCTATGGGTTCCCAGGAGCTGTACGACTGGCTGAATGCGGAGCCCCAACTATTTCACCCCGGAGATTTGGACTATGTACATTCGGTGGAGCGTATCAGTCAGATGAGCAATGTCATCAGTATCAATGGCGGGGTAGAGGTAGACTTGATGGGCCAGGAAAACGGGGAGTCTGCCGGAATCCGGCAGTTGTCCGGCATTGGGGGACAACTGGACTTTCTGGAGGGGGCCTATCGCTCCAAAGGCGGAAAGGGCTTTGTATGCCTGAATGCCACACATAAAAAGAAAGATGGGACGCTGAAATCCAATATTGTGCCATATATTGCAGGCGGCAGTACTGTCTCCGCTCCACGTACAATGATCCAGTATGTGGCCACTGAGTACGGTATAGCAAAACTCTCCGGCAAGACACTCCGGGAGCGGGCTGAGGCTATGGTCGCCATTTCCCATCCAGATTTCCGGGATGAGTTACTGCAGTATGCCCAAGATAACTTTTTCTGAACGAATTCTTTTATTAGGCAGTAACTAGCTGACAGCACTTTTCAGAACGTCAAAACATTCTGAAAAGTGGTTTGATTGAACGTGAAAGACAAACCTGACGGTTTTCTTTCACAGTATCGTTTCCTCATACTGTCAAAAGACCTCTGTTAAGACAAATCGGCCCAAGTTCTGGCGAGGAAGCTCGAGGGGCGGCAGCACGCCTCGAGTGGAATCGAATGCACTGAATGCCTTGCGCGGCAAGGTGTTCGGGAGCGCAGCGAGGACTTTCCGCCGCTGCGCGGCCGGAAAGCAACGGCATTTGTTCAAGCTGTCGAAAAAGTCCAAGGACTTTTTCGACAGCTTGAGGGACAGAACAAATCGGTTCTGCCCCTGTATGTTCAATATATAAAAAACTTTTATGCCATATTGATTATGTGTATTTTACAAGAAAACACTCTAATATTAAAATAAAACTGTAAATTCCAATTAATAACTTGGATGTTGTACAATCATAAATGGAAAGAAGGCTTGATTATGAAAGACAGTATCATCACCGGTGCGTATGACCTCCATGTACACCCTGGCCCTGACGTGATGCCTAGAAAATTTGATGATTTTGAATTGGCTGAGCGAGTGGTGGACTCCGGCATGGCGGGCTTTGCCATCAAGTCCCACTACTTCTGTACGGCTGACCGAGCCAAACTGGTAAACAAAAATTTCCCCGATTGCTATGCCATCGGCATGCTGTGGCTGAACAACGCAGTGGGAGGAATCAATCCCTTTGCGGTGGATATGGCCGGCCGGGCGGGGGCCAAAATTGTGGGTTTCCCTACGGTGGACACGGAGAGTTCCATCACCAAGACTCTTAAGCAACCGCCAGAAAAACGCGCCTTCTGGGCCCGTATTATTGTGGAAATGCAGAACGACGGCATTGAGCTTCGTCCCGTTGTGGTAAGCAGGGATGGCAAGCTGGTACCTGAGGTCTATGAGGTGCTGGATATTATCGCCAAACACGACATGATTCTGGCTACGGGGCATCTGCCTCCGGAGGAGTGTATTCTGCTGACCAAGGCAGCCAAAGAGCGCAAGGTGGAGCGTATCATCTGTACTCATGTATCCGCAGCCGGCGCCGGTTATGCGGTGGAGTACCAGAAAGAAATGCTCCAGTACGGGGCATATATGGAGCACACCACCCAGAGCTGGAGTTCCGGCAAGGTGCCCTTTGAAAAAATGGTCAGCCAAATCAAAGAGGTGGGAATTGAGCACTGTATTTTTGGCACAGACTTGGGCCAGCCCAAGAACAAATATCCGGATGAGGGCCTGTACGATTTCTGCACAGAGTTGGTGGAAAAAGCGGGTTTCTCCGAAACCGATGTGCGTAAGGCCATTGTGGATAACCCCAGAGCGCTGCTGGGCGAATAAACAGGAAGTCATGATATGTTAAGGAGGTTTTGAAACGATGAATGAACGTTTAATGGTTGTGTCCGCCCACGCTGCGGACTGGGTGTGGCGCTGCTCTGGTACCATCGCCAAATATAAGAAGATGGGCGCAGTGGTAAGTGTCGTATGCCTGACCCACGGCGAGCGGGGCGAGTCCGGTGAAGTGTGGAAGCAGCCCAATCAGACCGCCGAGACGGTAAAAGCGACCCGCATGCGGGAGTCCGTGGCTGTGGCGGAATTTTTGGGTGTAGATGAGTTTGAGATGTGGGACTATCCCGACCACCCCCTTGTGGCATCGGAGGAGATTTTAAACCGGCTCAACGATAAAATGCGCCAGTTTAAGCCCACAGTGATCATCACTCACGACTGGCACGACGACACCAACGCCGATCACTGTGTCGCCAGCGACATTACCTTCACTGCTTTTGGGATGGCGCGGCACAAGGGCGTTCCCTCCCAATGTTCGGATACCACCGGAATTGTCCAGATTTACGGCTTCGAGCCCTCCCAGACTGAGCGGAGCGGCTATGTGCCCCAGGTGTACATCGACATCACCGACATTTGGGAGACCAAGCAGGAGGCGATGGCCCTCATCAAAGCCCAGCCGAAGACACCGGCTATCCATAGCCGCGTCAATACCCACCGGGGCTGGCAGGCCGGCCGGATGCCCGGCGGAAAGGGAATTCAGTACGCCGAGTCTTATACGGTACGGTACCCCATTATTTTGAAGGATAAGCTGCTCTAATCGGCAACAATTTTGAGAAGAGCACCAGGCTGTCGGCCTTACCCGCCGCAGGGTGCAGAAAATGATTTATTTATTCCCCAATTGTCTCGATCTTTGCAGCAGGCAAAGGTGGGAGAGGGAGCCGTCTCTCCCTCTCCCACCGCCTTTTTCTGGAGAAAGGCTCCGGCCCTAGAGAAGTGTGAACTGGCAGAGAAGGCCGGGATAGAAAATGGGACAGCTTTGAAAAAGGTGTCCGGAAAGGGATTTGAATATGGACAAATGGAATTATGAAGAACTCCGCCAGCGCATTACAAAGGTGCCCACTACAGCGGTCTCTGACGCGCTGGACTCCATCGGTCTGATGAACAATACCGTGTGCGGACTGTTTCCTACTTGGAATTGCGGCCCGGTGTTCGGGCGGGCGGTCACCTGCTGCAATATTCCCGCCAGCGGCCACACCCAGAATATCCATGGCGGTTTTAAGGTGTCGGAGTATGTGCAGCCCGGCGATGTGGTGATGGTGGGCAATGAGGGTGATATTGCCAACAACGGCTGGGGCGGCCTGGTATCCTGGGGCGCAAAGCTGAAGGGGGCGGTGGGCGCACTGGTGGACGGCGCGGCCCGGGATGTGGACGAGTATGAGTCCATGGGATTTCCGGTCTATGCCAAAGGACTGGTCTGCCGAACTGCCCGAGGACGTATGGTCCAGCTGAGTGTCAATCAGCCCATCCGTTTTGGAGAGGCCCAGGTGCGCCCGGGGGACATAGTCTATGCTGACCGCAACGGAATCTGCATCATCCCGCCGGACCGGCTGCTGGAGGTCATTGAAATTGCCGAGACCATAGAGGCAAACGAGAGTGCAGTCATTGAGGAGATGAAGCGGGGCATGAGCGCCGTGGAGGCCAGTCGGACGGCCAACTATGAGGACATGCTGAAGAAACAGTAAGTGCGCGGACAGGGTGGACAGGATTACCCGGTCGAAGCGCGCAAGAAAAGCGCGGAAAATGCCAGCCGTTAGACCGCAGCATTTTCCGCGTTTTGATTCTTTAATAGGGAGTCGCCTCCGGATAAAAGGAGCGAATAACCTTGATGAATCGGGAGATGACCGGCGAGAGATGAGCTGTCTGTTTCCAAATAAGAAGATGGGAAATTTCAACGGCATCCTCGATGGGGATGACTGAGACATTTTGCAACTGGGACACAATGCTGTCGGAAATAATGGCGCCGTCATGTCCGCTTTGCAGGGCGGACTCGATAATTTTGCTCTGGGCCGAATAGAGAAAGACGTTGGGGGTAATGTCCATCGCCTGAAAACGCTTCTTCACCTGGGTGGTCAGATGGGAGTCCTCTTTGGTAAAAATCAGGGACTCATGGGCAAGATCCAGAAAGGTGCAGCTGGAGTGGCTTGCCATAGGGTGGTTTTTGCCCACCACAAACACACAGGAGGTTGTGTACAGGCGCATGCCGCTTAAAAAAGAGGGATGGTCCAGCAGGTCCACTGTCAGCGCAGCGTCAATTTCCCCCGCTTTGAGCTTTTGTACGGCCTCCCGGGAATTGCACTCAAACACCTTGACCTTTATCTCCGGGGAGACATCGCGGTATTTTTGAAGGGCAGACTGCAGGACCTGGGAGAAGGAGAAGGGAACAACACTCAGGCGCATCTGTTTTCTGCCATACTGCAGAGATTTCATCTGGTTGTACATGGAATCAACATTGGCCAGCAGATCGTTGGTTAGGGAGAGAAATACCTGCCCAGCTTCTGTAATCTCAAAGGTCCGGTTGTCCCGCTTTAAAAGAATGACGTGGAACTCCATCTCTAGGTTACTGATGGCGATGGAGACAGCCGGCTGGGAGACATGGAGATGCTCACTGGCCTTAGAAATGCTGTTGAACTGGCAAACTGCTTGATAGTAACGTAATTGTGTTAAGGTCATATTCCACACCCCAATGAATCCCGCACGACAAATAGGAGAATTATACAATTCGTCGAATTTATAAAATAAGATTACTACATTTCCGCAAAAAAGTAAAGTTACCAATTTGAAACACGGATAAAATTATAAATTTTAGCAGTTCTTTAAAGAGAATCAACCGGATAGGAAGAAGGCGGTATCCTTTGGCAAGACAGATTGATTTTACGCGCGGCAAGCTGACCAAACAGCTGATTTTATTTTCTCTTCCACTGGTGATGGGTGAGCTACTTCAAAATTTGTACAATAGTGTAGATGCCATGGTTGTGGGCAACTTTGTCGGTGACACAGCTTTGGCGGCGGTCAGTGTTTGCGAAACGCTCTCCAACCTGTTGGTCGGATTTTTTAATGGGATGTCTGTAGGCGTGATTATCATGGTATCCCGGGCCTTTGGCCGGAAGCAGGAGGAGCAGCTGCGGCGGGGCATCCGGGTGACCTTCACCTTTTCGGCCATTCTGGGGGTCGTGCTGTCCATTTTGGGAATCTTTTGCACCGAGTTTTTGATTCAGCTCTCCGAAGTGCCGGAGAATACATATGCAGAGGCGGTTACTTACCTTCGCATCTATCTGGCGGGATTGATGTTTACCGTCGTCTACAATATCAGCGCGGGGATCCTGCGGGCGACAGGGGATTCTACTACGCCGGTGCTGACCCTTCTGTTTACCTGCTGTATCAATATTGTTTTGGATATCTTCTTGGTAGTAGTATTTCAGTTAGGGGTGGCTGGGGTCAGTATAGCTACAGTAATTGCTCAGTTTATTTCAGTGAGTATAATGTACCGTATAATCAGTAGGAAGAACGGCGTGGGGTGTTTTTCTGTCCGGGAGGTGGTCCAATATGGAAAGGAGCCTATTTTGGAGCTACTGAACCTGGGGATCCCATCGGGCCTGCAGAATTCCCTGATTACCTTTTCTAACCTGTTTATCTGGAGGTATATCAATCAGTTTGACTATGTAGCTACGGCAGGCATCGGCATTGCCCAGCGGCTGGATAAATTTATTTCCATGCCCTGCAAGGCCTTTGGCACCACGGTGACCACCTGTGTCAGTCAAAATATCGGTGCGAAAAATTACGAGCGGGCCAGGGTCGGTGTCCGGAGCTGTCTCATCCTATCAGTTTCCATGATTGCCGTACTGGAGGTCTTGGTGCTTACGTTCAACCGGCAGTGCGTGTCGCTGTTCAATGATAATCCGGAGGTCATTGAGATTGGCATGGCCATGGTACGCACCATTCTTCCCCTGTACATCCTGTTTGCCCTGCGGGAAATTTTATATGGGATCCTGCGGGGCCATGGCTATACAAAGGTGACTACCGTTCTCTCGATCGTGGGGATGGTGGGGATTCGTCAGCTGTTTTTGGCCATCTCCATGGCCATAGAACCGGTCATCACCAATATTTATTGGTGCTATCCGGTGGCGTGGGGGAGCACCATGCTGCTGATCTATGTGTACTACCGCATCGTGCGGCACCGACCAAACTGGGAGGCGGAAGCAGAGCCGGCATGATCACAGAAGAGGAGGAAGCGAAAATGGATCCTACAATTTATATCCCCCGCATCATTGCCCAGGAGGGGATCGACTACCTGGCGGAGCATGGAATATCCGTGAAGGTGGGTACCTCAATAGAGGAGGACGTCATGTGTCAGGAGGTCCGAGGATGCCAGGGGATCCTGGTCCGGACGGCGCAGATCACCCGGCGGGTGATGGAGGCGGAGCGCGGCCTTCGGATCATTGCGCGCCACGGGACTGGTCTGGATATTATTGATGTGCCCGCCGCAACAGAGCTGGGGATCCAGGTGACGAATACGCCGGAGTCCAATGGGCCCTCTGTGGCGGAGCTGACCATCGGAGGTATGATTGCTGCGGCGCGGTGCATACAGGAACTAAGTAACTCTGCCCGACGGGGGGACTTTTTCTACAAGACCCACTGCCAAGGGATGGAGCTCACAGGGAAAACTCTGGGACTGGTGGGTTTTGGAGATATTGGCCGCCAGGTGGCCCGTATTGCTGCCCAGGGCTTTCAGATGCAGGTGCTGGTCTACGAGGGACACATGGCGGGGAAGCCTATGCCCGACTATGTGCGTCTGGTCTCCTGGGAGGATCTGTTCCGGTCTGCGGATTTTGTATCCCTCCATATTCCCCTGCGAGCAGAGAACCGGGATCTGGTGGGCAGTCGAGAGTTCGCAATGATGAAGCCGTCAGCCATTTTTTTGAATACGGCCCGCGGAAAGGTGGTCTGTGAGGAGGAGATGGTAGCGGCCCTGAATACTCATCAGATTGCCGGTGCGTTTTTGGATGTTCTGAGGGAGGAGCCCTTCTCAGCGGATCACCCCTTGCTACATATGCCCCAGGTGCTGGTGACGCCCCATATTGGCTCCAACACCAGGGAGGCACTGGAGCGTTCGGCTCTCCATGCGGCGATGGATATTGTCTCCTTCTTTCGAGGGGAGGCTCTCCGCTGGCCTGCCAACCAGATATAAAATAGATTAGAACGGTCTCGCTTTTCGTTCAAAAGCGGGACCGTTCTAATCTATTTCCGACTATTTTGGCTGAAAGGAGCGATTAAAACATCGCATCGTAGTTGTTCTCGATAATGTGTACCAAATTGGTGATCATGGAGTTGTAGGGGGTAGGAATCCCGTACTTCTTACCCAAGCGCACGATGGTGCCGTTGAGGAAGTCAATTTCCGTTTTCCTCTTATTCCGCACGTCTTGGGCGGTAGAGGGTACGTGGTGATACATGGGGTTGTCCTCCGGCCAATACTTTGTGGCGGTAGTAATCTCACGAAGGCCGGTCACGCCCTCGCACTCCGCCACCGCCAGGATCTCCTCCAGCAGGGCGAATTTGATCTCAATGCCCTCGGGGCAGTTGGTGAAGCGCCCCAGGGGCAGGCGGGTGACCGCGCAGCAGGGGTTTCCGGTGCAGTTGGCGGTCATTTTATACCAGATCTTCTGGTTGATTTCCGCGCGGGTCATGGCGAAGGCATCCAGGCCGCCCCGCGTCAGCAGCTCCGTTACAGCACGGATACCTTCGGTGGGCTCCTCCTGAACCACCGGGCCGCAGGAGAGCATTGCCCCGTCACGCTTGAGTACCTCCACCTTTCCGGGACCGGGCATACTTGCGCCCAACTGGACAATAGAGGCGTAAATCTGGCTCTTATCCACATATTTGGATAGGATGTCCACGTTGCCCATTCCGTTTTGAATGGCCATACAGGCGGTATGTTCGTCAAACAGGCACAGAGCCCCCTGGATAGCGCTTTCAATATAGTGGCCCTTGGTTACAATGACCACAAAATCCATTGTCTCTCCGATCTCGCTGGCGGCGTAATAGCTCTTTGCACGGATGATTTTTTTCTCTCCGTTGACATTCATCTCCAGACCGTCAGCGTTGATTTTATCGATGTGTTCCCGGTACGGATCTACGAAGCGGACATCTGCGCCGCCCAGACTAAAGTATCCTCCAATGGTGCCTCCCATGGCCCCAGCACCGATGATGGTTATTTTCATACTAAAACCCCCTAAATTTTAATTCAGACAACCAGGCGGAGTTTGAGATGCATCCTAGGAATGATTGGATAAAGAAAGTGTATCATGGGGGGAGGGGGATGTAAAATAACGAATTTCAATCCTGTCATAAATAAAATAAATTTATGCCGCGTCAAATAAAGAGAAAATTGCGTTTTAATGGTTCGATATGCATACATAGTACGTGTTTATCCTTTTCAACCCCAATTTAATGATTTTTATACGTTATACATAAATTGATTTTATATACCATAAATTAATACAATTTTACAATTGTTTTTCTATAAGTTATAGTTTGTTTATACAAATTCTCCAAGTTAAAATTTCAAATTGAGGAGGGTAAACGTGAAAAAGACTATTGTGGAAAAAATCATCGCGAAGCACGCCGGCTTAGATGACGTGAATCCCGGTGATATTGTAGATGTCAAAGTGGATCGGCTGATGATCAACGACTCTAATGGCCCAACGGTATTTAAGAACTTTCAGAAGCTTGGGGTAAAGGAAGTGCAAAATAAGGAAGGAATCCTTGTTGCCGTGGACCACCGTGTTCCCCCATGGGAGGCGCTGCAGGCCAACAACATTGATTTCTGCCGTAAGTTCTGCCGGGAGCACCAGATGGACGGCTTCCGGGAGATTGGCCGCCACGGGATTGGACACCAGATGATGTGCGAGCAGTTTGTCCGCCCAGGAGAGATTGCCGTGGGGACGGATTCCCACTCTACCATGTATGGTGGAATGGGGGCTCTGGGTTGCGGCATCAACTCAGCTGATGCCGCGGTCATCATGGCTACTGGTACCATGTGGATGATGGTCCCGGAGAGCTGTCTCGTGACCTTGAAGGGCCGGCCGAAGAAGGGTGTCACCGCAAAGGACATCGCTCTGAAGATCCAAACCATTGCCCCCCCAGACCACCTGATTTATAAAGCAATCGAAATTGGAGGCGACTATGCCCACGAGATGAGCGTGGCCAGCCGTCTGGTCATTGCCAACATGATGTGCGAGACGGGCGCCAAGTGCGGCATCCTGCCTCCGGATCAGGTGGTTGCGGACTACCTGGAGGAGAAACTCTGCAGTCTGGCTTCCGACCCGGACGCGGGTTACGCAGACCGGTATGAAGTGGATTTGGATGCCCTGGAGCCGGTGCTGGCCTGTCCCCACGCGGTTCAGAATGTGAAAAACGTCACCGAGGTGGAGGGTGTCAAAATTCAGCAGGCCTTTTTGGGTTCCTGCACGAATGGACGAATTGAGGACTTCCTGCAGGCCGCTGAGATTCTCCGGGGACAGAAAATCCACCCTAATGTGCGGATGATCGTAGTTCCCGGCAGCCAGACCATCTACCTGGAGATGGCCCGCATGGGTCTGTTGGAAATGTTTACGGAATGCGGAGCCGCGGTACTGAGTCCCGGCTGTGCCTCCTGCGGAGGCTTTGGCCCGGGTACCATCGGCAACGATGAGGTGTGCATCTCCACCACCAACCGTAACTGGCAGGGGCGCATGGGCCCGAAGTCCTCGTCTGTATACTTGGGCTCTGCTTACTCTGTGGCCGCCGCCGCTGTGGCGGGCGAGATTGTCTCGCCTCTGCGGTATCTGTGAGAGAGGGGGAGCAAGAGCATGAATACTGTATTTTCAGGCAAAACCTATGTAACCGGTGACAACACCACCGCCTATAAGATCTCCTACAACACCCGCTGGAAGGAGTGCGGTACGAACGCAGAGGCCCTGGGCCAGTGGCTGTTTGAGCCTATCATTTCCACAGTAGAGGGTGTCCCTAATGGCTTCAAGTCCATGGGCTATGAGGTAGTTGTTTCCGGTGTGGACTTCGGCGGAGGCTTTAAGAGCAACGACCACCCGGTGCTGACCCTGAAGGGCGCCGGCATCAAGCTGCTGATTGCGGAGAAATTCAACCGGATTTTCTTCCGCAATGCAATCAATTTGGGCATGCCCGTTATCACCTGTCCCGGTATTCTGGAAATGGCCCACGAGGGTGACATTCTGGAGGGGGACATCGCCACAGGTGTGGTCACAAACAAGACCACCGGAGCCGTTTTGCAGGGGCAGCCCCTTAGTGAGTTGGCCTTGAAGTTAGTAGGCGCAGGGGGACTGCTTCCATATTGGAAGGTCAAGTTGGCCGATAAGCCAGGAAATGGAGGTTAGCCTCACTAAAAGACACCAAGGCCTCTCCCAACCCGGACTTCCGGGATCCTCATGCTGTACGGCGTTGTACCAATTTGATCAAACATAGAAAGGGAGAATAAGACATGAAGCACAAAATGATCGGTACATTGACAGTTCTTGCTATGGGCCTATCTCTACTGTCTGGTTGTGGCAGCCTCACCCAGACTGTTGGAACCACCACTCCGCCCGCAAGCGGTTCCACCTCTGTTGCAGAGCCCCCAGTCCAGGAGAACTACATCTATGAGCCTATTGCGAAGGAAAACTATACATGGGGAACCTCTGGTACCTCTGGTACTAACTACATTGTGGCCGCTGGCATCGCAGATGTTGTCAACGACTATGCAGAGAGCGCTAATTTTGTGGTGCAGTCCACTGCAGGTGCTACCGAGAATCTGTCCCTGATGCTTAGTGGTGAGATGGATTTTGGTTATATGAGTGCCACCAGTATCTACAATGGTTACCATAAGATCGACTATATGGCTGACCGTGTTCCCGCTCCCTACTTGTACAATGTAGTTCTGACTACTCACGGCTCTGTGGGACATATGATTGCCCGTGCGGACAGCGGCATCAAGACTTACGAGGATCTGGCGGGCAAACGGGTCTGCACCGGCACCACCTCCGCTGAGGGCCACACCGTGTGTGAGGCTTTGATTGCCAGCTATGGATACGACATAGAAAACGATTTGAAGACCTATTGGATGACGCAGGACGAGGCTATGGCCCGCCTGCAGGACGGCGATCTGGATGCCGTCTATCTCACCGCCGGTGCCCCCATTGCCGCATTCACCAACGTCATTGTGGCCGATCCCGGCGGATATACCATTGTTACCCCCAATCAGGAGCATTTGGAGACTGTGGTGGAGGACTTCCCCTCCCTGACTATTACCACCATCCCTGCCGGAACCTACTCTGGTATCGACTTTGACGTCCTTGCCCTGCGCACCGCGATTTCTGTGGTTACGCCAGCGGATACTCCTGCCGCCGTCACTTACGAACTTGCCAAGTACACTTATGAGAATTGGGCTGAAATTCAGGATACCCACGCCGCGCTCCTGGAAACTGAGCCCGCTGATTTGTCCGAATCGCCCATTCCTCTCCACCCCGGCGCCGCCGCCTTCTTCCGTGAGGCGGGGGTAATCGAGTAATGGTGTCCTGCTGGCTTCCGAGATCAGTGCCTATCCACTCACGTCTAATTTCTTAAAAGGTGGGATAGAAATGAGCAGCAACGAAAATATGGAAAAGGAAGAAGAGATGAATAAAACCAACCCCAGTCCTCCTTCGGAACAGCCGGAGGAGGAAGAGGTCATTGAAGTTGCCCCGGATGAGGACGATGCGGCCGAAGCGGTTCTGGAATCCAAAAAGAAATTCAGCTTTATTAACATCTTGGTGTTCTGCATCGTCGTTCCGCTGGCTATCTTTCACTTGTACACCGCTTACTTCGGAGTTCTGGACCGGCACTTTCAGGTTGGTATTCACTGGCTTGGAATCGGCACTATTCTGGTTCTGACCCGCCCCTATAAGTTTAAGTTTGGCAAGATCCCCGCGGGGAGAATCCTGGACTGGATATTGATTGTTCTAAATGCATTTATCTGCGTCTATATGATGTGGATGAGCGACCGTCTGGTGGACATGCCCGGCGTGTACATCAATCTGGATATCCTGGTGGCCGTCATCATGGTTCCGGTGGAGTTTTTGATCACATATAAGGCCACCGGAAAGGTGCTCCCCATCATCTGCATTGTATTTATCCTATACGCAGTATTTGGAAATCACTTCAGCGGATATTTTGCTACCACCAGTTTCTCTGCCACCCGCATTCTCACCACCCTGTTTGCTGGCGGCGACGGTATGTTCGGCAGCAACCTGATGATTCCCGCCCGTTTTCTGTTTCTGTTCCTGCTGTTCGGCGCAATTATGAATATCACAGGCGCCGGTCAGTTCTTCGTAGATGTAGCTAACTCTATCGTGGGCCGCGTCCGCGGCGGCCCCGCTCAGGCGGCTGTTTACTCCAGCATGCTGATGGGTATGGTCAGCGGCTCCGGCCCGGCCAATGTGGCTACGACCGGCACCTTCACCATTCCCCTGATGAAAAAAACCGGATATAAGGCAGCCGACGCCGGCGCGGTGGAGGCCGTAGCCTCTGCGGGTGGCATGTTTATGCCCCCTGTCATGGGACAGGCGGCCTTCCTGATGTCTCAGATGACTGGTATCGAGTACGGTATCATTGCCGCTTCCGCTGCACTTCCCGCCAGTTTGTACTATCTCTGCCTATCTGCGGTGCTGTACTTTATTGCACGGCGGCAGCGTTTCCCCAAACCTGATAAGACTAAGCTGCCTAAACTGGGAAAGACGCTGAAGGAGCGCTGGTACTACTGTGCTCCCCTGGCCACCATTGTTTTCTTCATTTTCAACAACTACAGTCCCCAGCGCGCCGTGTTCTATGCCATCATTGCCGCTTTGCTGGTATGTCTGCTGTTTGAGCGGCACAGACTGAGCTGGAGCATCTTCTACGGCGCTGTCCGCAAAGCCGCCATCTCCTGCGGTCCCATGGCCGCCTGCTGCATGATGTCCGGCGTTATCATGTCCATGATTAACCTGACCGGACTGGGCCTGAAAATTAGCACCATCATTAGCAATATCTCCGGCGGCAATCTGTTAATCATCCTGATCCTGACTGCGGCCATCTCCCTGCTGTTGGGTATGGGTATGCCTGCCTCCGCCGCCTATGTGGTGCTGGCCGTTCTGCTGTGCCCCGCTATCACCGATATGGGCGTGCCCCCCATTGCGGCGCACCTGTTCGTGCTGATGTTTGGCGTCATGTCCTCCATCACTCCTCCGGTGGCTATGTCGGTCTATACCGCCTGTGGAATTGCAAAATGCGGTATGTGGGAGTGCGGCGGCCGGGCCGTCACCTTCGCCGCAGCTGGATTCTTGGTCCCCTTCATCTTCTGCTTTGACCAGTCCCTGCTGCTGATGGGTTCCACCTTTGATATTGCTATGGGAGCCATTACCGCCCTGATTGGTGTTGTGATTATGGGAATGGCCATTTCCGGATGGTTTATCCGCGATTTGCATATGATTACCCGACTGCTCCTAGTTCCCTGCTCCATTGCTATGTTGGTCAGCGGCCCTGCCTCTCTACTTCCCAATACCATCGGACTTGTAGGTGCAATTGTGGTCATCGGCGCAAACTTCATACTCCGGAAAAACCGGGCAGAGGTAGATGTAGCTCATACTTCGACTATGGAGGAAGACCAGAAATAAGTTTGGTTTTCTGTACTGAGAACAAATTTTGACATTCGGAGAAGCTGTCCAAAGCGAATATGGATGGTCTCTCCCATCAGAAAGGAAATGCTGCTATGTCTGAAGAAGTAAAAATGAACTCTACAGCTCCAGAGGTAAAGAGTATTCTAGTGGTTTCTGCTCACAACACCGATTGGATTTGGCGCTGTAGCGGGACTGTGGCCCGCTATAAGAAGCTGGGGGCGGCTGTCCATGTAGTCTGCCTGTCCGCTGGGGTCCGCGGTGAGAGCAACAAGCTGCTGAAAGAGGATCCCACCCTCACTCCCAAAGCCATCAAAGCATTGCGGGTAAAGGAGGCCGTTGACGCTGGAGCCGCCTTGGGCTGCGACAGCGTCCAGGTGTGGGACTATGATGACTGCATGCTGGAGTGCTCCAAGGAGATTGTCAACCAGCTGGCCGCCCGGATGCGGGAAGTCCGCCCGGAGATCGTTATCACCCACGACCGGCTGGACAGCCGCAACTGTGACCACGAGACTGCCGCGGAGATCGTGTGGCGCGCCTCCCTCATTGCCACCCAGCGGGGCATTGATTTGAACGGGCTCAAGCCCTGTGCCGGCCGCATGCTGATCTTCGGCTTTGAGCCGGGCCAGACGGAGTCCAGCGACTATAAGCCCAATATTTACATCGACATCACCGACGTGTGGGAAGAGAAGACCGCCGCCATGAAGTGTGTCATCACGATGAAGGGAACTCCAGATACCCATATCCGCGTCAACACCCACCGCGGCTGGCAGGGCAAGAACAATGGTCTGCGTAAGAACATCAAGTACTGTGAGTCGTTCAGCGCCTATTGGCCGATGGTCTCTGACCGCTTCCCTGTGTAAATCTGTGTCATACTGGACCGTGGGACGGGCGGTCAGAGTGCTGTGCCGCCTGTCCTGCTTGAATTTGCCCCGGCGCGCTGCCAGTGCCGGGACATGCTAGGAGGTACAAACGATTATGGCTGTTGGAAAAAGAGTGTTTACCCAGCGTAAGCTGGCTGACCCTGAATTGGTGAAGGGCTTTATTGGCCTGCCCACCTCCAATGTGGGTGACACATTTGAAAGAATTGGCTGTATGGATCCCCGTATCAAGCTGATGTCCCGTCCCAAAGGTGTATCTTGGGTGGGAAACGCTTTGACGATCAAGACCCGAGGCGGGGACAATCTGCTCATCCACTACGTGCTGGAAAATCTGGCCAAGGAGGGGGACTTCCTGATTGTCTCCAATGAGGGGTGTCCCACCCGCTCGGTCATCGGCCAGAATATGGCCTGTTCCATGGAGTCCCTGAAACTCTCCGGCATTGTCATTGATGGCCCCATCCGGGATATCGATGCCATTCAGGAGATGGGGTTCCCCGTCTACGCCACTGGCGTGTGTCCCGGCGGCCCCTTTAAGGATGGCCCTGGTGAGGTTAATGTCCCTGTGGCCTGCGGTAACATCACCGTCAACCCCGGTGATATCATCATCGGCGACCCGGACGGCATCTGTGTGGTCCCCCACCAGGACGCCGCTGAAATTTTGGAATTGGCCAAAAAGAAGTTTGAACTTGACCAGGCGGGACTCGCCCGTGCCAAGGCGGGGAGCAACTATGGCAAGGGAAAGTGGGCCGGTGAGCTGGCCCGCATGCAGTACGAGATCATTGACAACTGCTACTCTGTCTGACCGATTGGGACCGGAAGAGACACCCTATATTTTGAAAAGAAAGGATGAGATCCTGACATGATCATTGATATTCACCCCCATATTATTTCCGATGATACGGTAAAATATCCCATCACCCCCCTGGGCAACAAGCGTTCCAAGTGGTCCGAGGAGCGGGGCTCCCTCACGGCTGAAAAGCTGATTGACGCCATGAAGAGCGCGGGTGTGGACAAGGCGGTGGTGGTCCACTCCACCACCACCTATGGCTATAACTGCGATTATGTAGCTGATTCAGCCGCCAAGTACCCCGAGTTCCTCCGGGGCGTGGGCTGCGTGGACTTCCTGGCCGAGGACGCAGTTGAGAGACTCAACTACTGGACTAAAAAGCGGGGCTTGATTGGCATTCGCCTGTTCTCCGGCGGCGGTACCTCCAGTGCCCAGGCCTCCTGGATCATTGACCCCAAGACCTTCCCAGCGTGGGAGTGGGCGCAGGAGACCAAGACCCCCATTATCATGCAACTGCGCGGCCCCAGCCTGGGGATGCTGCGGGAGCTGATGGATAAATTCCCCGGCCTGAACCTGTTGCTGGACCATGCCTCGTCTCCCACACTGGAGGACGGTTATCCCTACGAGGAGCTTAAACCACTGATGGCTCTGTCCGACTATCCCGGCTTAGTGTTGAAGGTCACCACCGTCAACTTTCGGAAGGCGGCGAAGGGGAATTCCACTCCTCAGGATTTCATGAAGGCCCTGCGAGAGGGCTTCGGTGCGGAGCGGCTGTTGTGGGGTTCCAACTTCCCCTCCTCCGAGGGTGCGCTCAGCGAGCACGTGCAGATGGCCCTGGATGCCAGTAGAGATTTCAGCGACGCCGAGCGGGATGCCTTTATGGGCGGGAACGCCAAGCGTATTTTCAAACTGTGACTCTCTATGTTTGCACCTGAATGAGATAGAGCTAAATGGGCATAATGCCATTGAGGGTTTCAGCCGCCAGCTGCGCACCAAGTCCGTCTTTCCCACCGATGACAGCCTGCTGAAGATGCTGTATCTGGCCATGATGGATATTACGAAAAAGTGGACTGGACGCCGGCAGGACTGGAGCCTAATCCACGCTCAGGTGGCCATCTACTTTGCCGAGCGTATGCCCGAGTAACACCGCCAGGGCCGGATACCAAGGACAAGATACCGGCTCCGCCGCCCTTGACATCCGCCCCCACTGGCGTTATGTTGTTGAAAAGGCGGTGGCCGGATTTCCTCAGCTGCCGCCCTGAACAAATTTTGCTCTATAACGAATGAATCCAGCTCATATTCTAGATCTGCAACTTTTTTCTTCAATATAGAAATGTGGGCGTCGAGGACCGGTTTCCTTAACGCCCACATTTTTTGCAGTTTCACAATTTTCTCCCGCTCTTTGATGCGGCTGTCCTGAGCCGCCGTGAGGTACTTCCACACCATGGCATCCAAGGTCTCCTTGTGGATCCGGTGGGAGCTGCAATAGCTTTTCCACTCCGGTTGTAGCCCTTGCAGACATACTCCACGCGCCGCTTGCCGTTCCAGTACCGGATCATAGGGACAAATATATTACCGCACTCCTGGCACCGGAGCAGCCCGGCATAGCGGTGCTTGGAACGGTTTCCGTTGGCTGGCCGGGCCTGCTCTTTCAGCCGTTGCTGAGCCTGCTTCCATACAGCCGGGTCCACGATGACCGGAAAGGAGTTTTGGTGGCGATACCTTTCCGTCTGCTCCAATCGCTTCGCTTTGCCACCCTGGATCTCCGACCGATGGTTGATCAGCACTCCAGTATGAGCCTCTTCGGTCAGCACATTTTTTACACTAACATATGTCCAGAGATAGCGATTATCTCTGGTTTTATGCGTAGCCTGCACCTCTCGCCAACATTGCTCCGCCCGAAGCTGCGCCGGTGTCTTTCGTTCCAACTCGTTGAGTCTGCGGGCAATCCCTCTTTGTCCAAAGCCTTGTAAGTACAGAGAATAAATCATCCGAACGGTTTCCGCTGCCTCTGGATGGAGCTTGACCGTGTTGATGTTGCGATCTTTCCAATAGCCAAAGGGAGGAGTGATACAATGCCGTCCCGTTGCTTCTGTCGGTAACCAGTGCGAATCTTTTTCCCGATATCCCTGGCGTAGTAATCGTTCATCAGGCCACGGACACTGATGACCAGATCGTCCTTATCCGAGACGGTGTCCAGCCCTTCTGTGACAGAGATCACTCGAACCCCGCGTTCCCGCAGGTAATCGATAAACAGGGCCGTCTGCGTCCTGTGCCGCCCCAGGCGGGAGAGATCCTTGACAAGAACAGCGTCTAGCCTGCCGGCATCCACAACCGCTGTGAGCTCATCCAGCCCACGGCGGCTGAAGTTCATACTTATCATCCGAGGACTGGCCTATCATCTGATACCCCTGCCGCTCTGCAAAGGTTCGGCAGATCTCCTGCTGATTCAGCAGGGAATTCATTTCGCAATCGTCATCATTGGATAATCTGGAATAAATCCACCCCCTCATATTACTCACTCATTTTTATGTAAATTGTTTGGAATGACATCATCCAGAAGTTCAAATCCGTAGCTGTGAGGAACCCAGCATTCTGTTTGCTCTCCCTTTTTATAGATGTCCAGATGGTCCCGAAAGGGAGCTTTCAGACAGATATCCAGAGATCGCTTCCCATCTTCCTCGTGCACATGGATTTTGTCCACCAGTAGGCGCAGATGGGCTTCACTTAGGTGTCCCGCTTTCAAGATGTCATCCATCATAACCTGCCCTAAAAGCTGTTTGGTCTGTGCGTCCAGGATTCGGATCATCTCGATATAATGCCGGATGAGGTAGAAGATCCCGCTGTTCCCATGCCCAAAGTGCTGTGCGGCCTGGGCGGCCTCCACCAGCAGTTCTGCCTTCTTCCGTATGGAAAGGGGGCCTGTTACAACGGTTTCCTTCATGAAAGCCGAAAGCTCGTCCACACCGGCGGCGAGCATAGCCTCCGGCGTCAGGTACTCATGCGTGACGGCCATGGCCGTCACGCCGTTCACCTTGGAGAAAACGGTTAGAAACTGCGGAAATACCTGCCGGAGCTGGTCTTTCAGGCGGCAGATATACATGGAAGTCTCTTTTTTCATGGCATGGTACTCCCGCAGGATTACTTTGACCGCAGCCACATCATCGCTGGGCACAACGGAGGTTTTCAGGTCGGGCCGCAGACCCAGCGGGGCGATCTTCTGGACGTCAAACTTATCGTTATGGACATTGCGCACATTGATGTCCTTAGTCGCGTGGGTGACCAGAGGATTCAAAATGTAGGTGTCAAAGCCGGTTCTTTCAGCTTGTAATACATGGGGAAGTGATAAATCCCGGTGGATTCCATGAATATGCGGACAGGCAGTTTATACTGCTTTGACCAATTCTTGATCCGTTCGATAGCGCCGTCCAAAGAATGCTGGCTACTGTGCAAAATGCGGTATGGTTTCCCCAGCAGCTCCTGTGATGGCAGCGCGACCGCCATCAGACTGAAATCCGCCCCGATGTCAATCCCCACAGAGAGGAATTGCTTGTACTCTTTTCCCATCATGACCCTTCTTTCTGTTGATCTCAGGCTTTCCCTCCTACTCAGTGCGGCACAGCCTAGCGCGTAATGCGGGAATTGCCAACAGGCTCCCAACCAGCCAAATCATGAAGCGCAGCTGAAAGGAAAGACAGACTAGACACCAGGTATGCGGAGCATCCATCTGCTCCGTCCCAAGGGCGCACCCGTCTATGTTCCTGCTCAGATTCAGTATGATACAGCTTCATATCCATAGGCATCACGATTGGGAGCCTGATAGGTCAAACGGAAATTGGGGCTGACATTTCCCTTTTAGAAACTCACTCAATTCCCTTAATGTAATTATATTAAAGGGTGCACTTCTATACATATCCTACCGGCGCGCTCATCTCCGCGCTAAGATCCGCCGCGTTTCGCAGCGGTTGCGCTCCGAAACGCCCGCTTGCGGGCGGCTGTGCGAGGCAAAACGGCAGATTGCCAGATGGAGCAATCTGCCGTTTCTTCGTCACTTCGTTCCGTCCAGGAGCTGATCTCGCCTAGCGGCTCGGTCGGCGCCTCAAAGCAGTTCACACTTTGAGGCTGCCACCGGCGACCCGCACCTCTTGCGCCTTGTTGCCGCAATGCCCACTTTTATCACCCTCTCCTCATACCCCTTTTGTTTTCCAGGGGGACACTCAGAAAAACGTATTAAAAAGGGACACCGCCTTACCGCAGTGTCCCTTTTCGCCCATTTTGCTGAAACTCTCGCCCATATGGCAGTCAATCCGATTTTTTCTTCTTTCCTGATCCAGCCTTGGCTAAAACAAGGCGGGGGTGCAAATCGCTCAAGTCTTAACTTCAAAGCATTGCCCTACTGCCACTTTGCTTTATACGTATATGAGCTCCTTATCTACAGCTTCCATCGCACTGACTCGAATATTGTTCATCTTACCGATCCATGCCATTTGGTCGGTGGCTTTCATTGTTTCAGTGATCTCCTGCGCCTCGGCCATCTGTTGGATGATAGTGTCCATCAGCTCTTGCGCTTGCTGGTCAATGCCGGTGAGATAGGCATTCAGTTTCCCGCTCAGCAGCAAAGCATTATATAATGCGGGACGGTACTCTTTGAGATACCGTTTGTGTCGCTGCCCCCATACGCCGACAGCCTGTTTTTCTTCAGTAGGTGCAGTCACGCATGGGAGATAATAATCGCCGGTCAGTTCATACCACAAGCCGTTATCCTCGTTAAAAATATACTTATCCATATTGAGATCCTCCGCTGTCATATATTCGCACATACATCACAGTTCCCCGATTGCCACAATTTCTTATATCTTGTTGTGGGATTTTCCTGCCCTTGTTTCTGCCCTTATGGACAGTCAGGGCAAGAGTAAACTCGTGTGAAACCGAATAAAGGGATAAGGCGAACACACTGCGAAAAATCCTTTATTTTCAAGGCTTTCAGCGGATTGCATTAAATACCTATGGCGAACGATAATCGCTCATAAAATAGTGGTATTCAAATTAGAATTTGTCAATCTTTATCTTTGTCATTCTTTTTCTTCTCGTTATAGATAGCAACCGCCACTCCTATACCTATTGAAAGAATTACACAAATCATAATCAATCCAAAGTTTGGTATCATAATTTTTGCACTCCTTTGTCAAATTCTTATTAGCTTAATACCTTTTACTCTGTGGTTTCATTTAGTTCATCAGTAGAAATGCAATATTGACTACAATTCCCACACACGAAAAGATAAGACCAAAACTATAAATTCATCTATATAGACGTAAACATGTCTTTGATGTTTTACTTTTTATTATTTTATCATCCGTGAATGCTTTCTGCAAGGCACACTGGTGAAATCGCCGGAGTTGGAATCATCAACACCTTTCTTAAACAGGGACGCATTATCTAGCATATTGAAAAGGGATAGATGGTGTGATACAATAAAAAATTATCACTAACCTCAGGCTGTTGCAAGATGTGATGGGGTACCGGAACATCTGTACAACTATGGAAACTTACACAAAAGCGTTAAGAGAAAAGAAATTGGAAACAATTCAAGCCCTAAATGGGGCGTTCAAAATCTCGTGACCATACTGCCCCAACGGTTACGCGGTTTTTGTGGTGCAGAATTCCATGAAATCCCATGTTGCACCGATCTTACACCAACTCAAAAAGAAATTATGGTGAGTTTTGAGAATTTATGAAAAAGCAGAAAGCTTGGAAACCATTGCGGCGCAAGAATTTGAAAGGATTTAAGAAGAAGGGGGCGACGTTGTGTACTTAAAAGCATTGGAGATCCAGGGCTTCAAGTCCTTTCCGGACAAGACGGTGCTCACCTTTGGGGAGGACATCACCGCCATCGTAGGGCCAAACGGCAGTGGAAAATCCAATATCTCCGACGCCATCCGCTGGGTCATGGGGGAGCAGTCCACCCGGGCCCTGCGGGGTGGGAAGATGGAGGATGTGATCTTCGGCGGCACTGCTCAGCGCCGCCAGACGGGGTATGCCGAGGTGTCCCTCATCCTGGACAACACCAGCCACATCTTTCCCATGGATGAGAGCGAGGTCATGGTGACCCGGCGGTATTACCGCTCCGGGGAGAGTGAGTACTATATCAACCGCCGCTCCGTCCGCCTCAAGGACGTCAACGAGCTGTTCATGGACACCGGCTTGGGCCGGGAGGGCTACTCCATCATCGGCCAGGGCAAGATCGACGAGATCCTCTCCGTCAAGAGCGCCGACCGCCGGGAGGTCTTTGAGGAGGCCGCCGGCATCTCCCGCTACCGCCACCGGAAGGAGGAGGCAGAGCGGAAGCTGGCCCATACGGACGAGAACCTGGTCCGGGTCAACGACAAGATCGCCGAGCTGGAGCTCCAGGTGGAGCCCCTGCGGGAGCAGAGTAAGCGGGCCAGAAAGTTCCTGGTGCTGCGGGACGAGCTGAAGGGGCTGGAGGTCTCCGTGTGGCTGGACACCCTGGAGCGGCTGCGGGCCAGCCACATCAAGCTGGACGCCGATTATCAGGAGGCTGCCCGGCAGAAGGAGGAGGCCCGGGTGGCCCTGGAGCGGCTGTATGCCGCCGCCGAGGCCCTCTCCGCCCAGATGCGGGAGAAGGACGTGGAGGCGGACCGGCTGCGCTTTGAGAGCCAGAGCCGGGAGGCCGCTGCGGCGGAGCTGGAGAGCGCTATCGCGGTGCTGAAGAACAATGTGCAGAACAACCTGGACAACGCTCAGCGCATCCGGGCGGACCTGGACCAGCAGGAAGGCCGGGCGGACAGCCTGGCGGGCCAGATCGGCCAGCGGCAGGAGCGGCTGGCCGAGATCGAGGACAAGCTGACTCGGATGCGGGAGGAGCTGCGGGGCAAGAGCGAGCAGGCCCAGGAGGCGGCCCAGTCTGCCGGGACCCTGGCACGGGAGCTGGAGGAACTGCGGCAGAAGGAGGCCATGGAGACGGCCACCGCCGCCGAGGCCAAGGCCCTGCTCTCCGCCCTGGCGGCTGCCGCTCAGGAGGTGCTGGACCGGGACGAGACGGTGCGCCAGGAGCTGCGGGAGCTGGACAGCCGGCTGGAGGAGGGGCGCGCCGCCCAGCGTCAGGCCCGGAAGGCCCTGGCCAAGGCGGTGGAGGAGCGGGACGCGGTGCAGAACGTCATCAGCGGCTACGCCCTGCGCCTGGAGTCACGCCGGAAGAAGGCGGAGCAGGCCCGGGAGCGCCATATGAAGCTCCAGATGGACGAGAATGCCCTGTCATCCCGGGTGAAGATGCTCACCGAGATGGAGAAGCTCCACGAGGGCTACTCCAAGGCGGTCAAACTGGTGATGGGGGAGGCCCAGCGGGGAAGCCTCCAGCATATCCACGGTCCGGTGGCCGACCTGCTGAAGGTGCCGGAGGAGTACACCGTGGCCATTGAGACCGCGCTGGGGGGCGCCATGCAGAACCTGGTGGTGGACCGGGAGGAGGACGGCAAGGCCGTCATCCAGTATCTGAAGCGCCGAGACGCAGGCCGGGCCACCATTCTGCCCCTCAGCTCCATCCGGCCGGGGGAGCTGAGGGAGGGACAGGCCCTCCGGCGGGAGCCCGGCTTCGTGGGGGTGGGAGATCAGCTGATCTCCTTCCAGCCCCAGTACCGGAACGTGTTTTCCAACCTGCTGGGCCGGGTGGCGGTGATGGAGGACCTGGACCACGCCATCGCAGCGGCCCGGAAATACGGCTATAAGTTCCGCATCGTCACCCTGGACGGGCAGGTGCTGAACCCCGGCGGCTCCATGACCGGCGGCTCCGCCAGCCGCAGTGCCGGCATCTTGAGCCGTGCCAACGAGCTGGAGCGGCTGAACGAACAGGGCCGGGGTCTGCGGGAGCAGCTGGTCCAGGCCGCCAAGGCGCTGGAGGAGGCGGACCGGGAGGCCGCCGCCGCCGGCTATGAGATGGAGACGGCCCAGAGCCAGCTGCGGGAGTGGGAGGACGCCATCCTGAAGGCTGAGGGCGAGGCGGCCCACTGCGACAGCGTGGTGGCCGACCTGGAGCGCCAGTCGTCGTCCCAGCGGGAGGAGCTGGAGCAGCTGAAGAGCCGCTCTGCCCAGATCGAGTCGGACACCCGGGGGGCCAGGAGCCGCATCCAGGAGCTGGAGGGGGCCGCCGCTGCCCTGAAGAGCGAGGCGGAGGGAAAGGTCAGAGGCCAGACGGATCTCCAGGACCGGTCCGCCCGCATCACCCGGGAGCTGTCCGAGCTCACCGCCTCCCTGGCCGCCCTGGAGGCGGAGCAGGAGACCACGGCCAAGAGCCTGGGTGAGCTGAAGAGCCTGCGGGACGACATGGCGGGGGACCGGGAGCAGAACCAGGCCCTCATCGGCCAGTATGAGGAGAAGAACCGCCAGTTCACCCAGGAGATCGGGGAGAAGACAGCACGCCTCCAGGAGCTGCGGGCGGAGAATCAGGTCCGCAGCGAGGAGATCCGCGCCCTGGGCGAGGAAAAGCTGGCCCTGGAGGGACAGCGCAACCAGGCGGACAAGGACAGCAGGGCCAAGAACGACGAGCTGCTGGCCATGGAGCGGGAGGTCTCCATACTGGAGCAGCGGAAGGTGGCTGCCGCCATGGAGGAGAAGCAGCTTTTGGACAAGCTGTGGGAGACCTACGAGCTGTCCCACGAGGCGGCCAAGCAGCACCGGGTGGAGATCGAGTCGGTGCCCAAGGCCAGCCGGCGCATCGGGGAGCTGAAGCGGGCCATCTCCAGCCTGGGCTCCATAAATTTGGGGGCCATCGAGGAGTATCAGCGGGTCAACGAACGATACACCTACCTCACCGACCAGAGAGACGATGTCCAGCGGGCCAAGGGGGAGCTGGAGGAGATCATCGCGGACATCACCGGGGAGATGAAGACCATCTTCGCCCGGGAGTTCCAGACCATCGACCAGGCATTCGGGCAGACCTTCACAGAGCTCTTCGGGGGCGGCAAGGCCACGCTGGAGCTGGAGGACCCGGAGGACATCCTCAACTGCGGCATCGAGATCAAAGTGCAGCCCCCGGGCAAGGCGCTGAAGATCATCACCCTGCTCTCCGGCGGGGAAAAGGCATTCGTGGCCATCGCCCTGTATTTCGCCATTTTGAAGGTCCGGCCCACCCCCTTCGTGGTGATGGACGAGATCGAGGCCGCCCTGGATGACAACAATGTGGCCCGGTTCGCCCATTACATGCGTTCCATGGCGGACAAGACCCAGTTTATCGTCATCACCCACCGGCGCGGCACTATGGAGGAGGCCGACGTCCTCTACGGCGTCACCATGCAGGAGCAGGGCGTGAGCCGTATGCTGACGATCAATCTCAACGACGTGGAGAAAGAGCTGAAGATCCGGTGAATTTCCTTTCCCTGCTCCTGCATGGCGGGACCCCAGGCCGGGCCCAGCGAAGCGGGCCGGACTGGGA
The DNA here is from genome assembly GCA_003112755.1 of Lawsonibacter asaccharolyticus. NCBI lineage: Bacteria > Bacillati > Bacillota > Clostridia > Eubacteriales > Oscillospiraceae > Lawsonibacter > Lawsonibacter asaccharolyticus. The sequence goes on from BFBT01000001.1 coordinate 2,434,474, forward strand.
GAGGAGGCGCAAGGGAGCGGGCGAGGGATGCCCGGAGGGGCGTCCCGAGCAGAAGCGGACTTTGCACCGACGAAGGAGCAGGGCGTGAGCCGTATGCTGACGATCAATCTCAACGACGTGGAGAAAGAGCTGAAGATCCGGTGAGATCTCATTCCTCCCCCTGAATGAGGACGATTTTCTGGATCACTGGGCCTATATCGACCCCAATACTGCCCGCTGGGCGGAGAACAGATATTTTACGGCATAGAACCGGGGAGGACACATTTGAAGGAGAAGGAAAAGGGCGGGTGGCTGCCCATTGTGGGGCTGATCCTGCTGATCGCGGTCCTTTTTGCGGGGGTGAAGCTGGTATTCGCGGGGCTGGGATATGTTATCCCCCAGGACGAAGGTCCCGAAGGGACAGGGACCTGGTACCAGATGTACAACGAGCGGGGGGAGGCGGTGCGCTACACTCTGCGGGAGCCGGGAGAGATCGACCTGTCCGCGCCGGACATCGCCCAGTGGATGGAGCAGGCGGCCGGAGAACTGGAGCAGACCCCGGAGACAGAAGGGATTGTCTTCTGGCTCTACCGCCAGGACACCGACGAGTATCTGCTCTATCTGCCGGACCAGGACCGTTCCCTGCTGGAGGGCGGGCTGACCGCCTCCGAAGAGACGGAGGAGGACAGTGAGGTGTGCCTGGTCCTGCGGGCCCGCACCCCGGAGAACAGCGAGCCGGTGGCGCCGGAGGAGACGCTGTACTGCTTCGCCACTACCTCCGACAGCTGGAACGGAATCCGGGTCCGAGTCATCCTGGACGGCCGGGAGCAGGAGGTCCGCAAGCTGACCTCCATTGGAGACCGGCTGTACTCCACGGAGGAGACCTATATCGGCCGGGACCGACTGGAAGGGAGCGGGACATGAGCCGGAGGACCCTGAGATGTCTGCGCTGCGGCGGGACGATGGAGCTGCTGCGGCGGGAATTTCTCCAGCTGGGAAAGACAGGGTGGGTCCTGGGAGATCTGGACAACCTGCTGGCCGGGGCGCTGGATGTGGATATCCTGTGCTGTTCAGACTGCGGGAAGCTGGAATTTTTCCGGGGAGAGTGGTCTGAGCTGGAGGACCCGGAGGGCAGCGGCATCGCCCGGATGGAGTGTCCCAGCTGCGGCAGGAGCTATGAGCTGGACAGCCCCAAGTGCCCCTTCTGCGGAAAGAAGAATACCAGATTGTTTTAAGAAAGGATCAAACGTATGGGCTTTTTTGACAAGCTGAAAAAGATCAATATTTTTGCCAGCTTCGGTTCGGAGCTGACCGACGACTTTTACGATGAGCTGGAGGAGTCCCTGATCCTGGCGGACACCGGCATGGACACCACCCTGGAGCTGGTGGAGGAACTGCGCCGCCGGGTGCGGGAGGAGCGCATCAAGACGGTGGAGGAGGCCCGGACCTGCATGTGCCGGTGTATCGCCGGCGCCATGCAGGTGGGCGACCCAGCCCTGGACCTGTCCACCAAGCCTTCGGTGGTACTGTTCATCGGGGTGAACGGGGTGGGCAAGACCACCACCATCGGCAAGATCGGGGCACAGCTGAAGAAGGAGCGGAAAAAGGTGCTGCTGTGCGCCGCCGACACATTCAGGGCCGCCGCCGCAGAGCAGCTGACCATCTGGGCGGACCGCTCCGGCCTGGAGATCATCAGGCAGCACGAGGGCGCGGACCCGGCGGCTGTGGTCTTTGACGCTGCCTCCGCCGCCAAGGCCCGGAACACCGACGTGGTGCTGGTGGATACCGCCGGGCGGCTGCACAACAAACAGAACCTGATGAACGAGCTGAACAAGATCTCCCGGGTCATCGACCGGGAGCTGCCGGGCTGCGCCAAGGAGACCCTGCTGGTGCTGGACGCCACCACGGGGCAGAACGGACTGATCCAGGCCAAGCAGTTCCGGGAGGCCGCCGGCATCACCGGCATCGTCCTCACCAAGCTGGACGGCACCGCCAAGGGGGGCATCGCCATCGCCATCGCCCGGGAGCTGGGCGTGCCTGTGAAGTACGCCGGGGTAGGCGAGGGGATCGACGACCTCAGACCCTTTGACGCGCTGGAGTTTGCGCAGGCGCTCATTTGAGTTAGGGATTAGGAATTGGGAGCCGGCCGTCCTGGCGCTCGCCGGTGTAACACCATGTCACCGGCGGGGCAGCTGCCGCCTCAGAGTTAAGAAAAATTAAGAGTCATATTCATATCTATTTCAACATTTTTCCTCAGCGATATGGTAAAATAAAATGACGTCTCCCGGAACGGGAGGGGAATACGGAGGGAGGGCCTGCCGTGAAGCGTATCGGGAAGATATTTCTGGGCGTGCTCTGTGCCGCCGCATTGGCGGCGGGGGGCTTTTGGATCAACGACCGCCTCTCCTACCCCATCGATCCTGGAATGGACGGGCTGGAGGGCTCTTTGACGAACTGGCTGAACCGGGGGATAGACGCGGTCCATGGCTATCAGCCCCGGCTGCATGAGCCGGTCACCCTGGGAGAGCGGACCTACGTCCCCATGGAGGTGGGGGAGAAGCTGGGCTACGCTCTGCTGGAGCGGAGCATCACCGGCAGATATCGGATCGCCCACACCTCTTCCGGAAACGCCCCCTTTCGGTGCGGTGTGATCGAGGAGAACGGCGGAAAGCAGCTGCTTTTTCAGGGACGGAACACCTTCGGAGAGATCGACAGGGTCCAAATCACACTGGACAGGGGCTATAAATATGAGCTGAAGCTGCCCCGGAAAGAGGTCTTTTTCATCCACACCGGGGTGGACAGCCGTATCCCCACCGGACTTGCCTCCGTGGAGCAGATCACCCTGTACGACGGAGAGGGGCAGGACATCACCGAATCATTTTTCATGAGCATGGGAGGCATTCAGTAAAGACCGCATAAAACAGAGGGGCCCTCAGCGGGCCACTCAGAGAACAGGAGAGGACAAGACGATGCCGCGTATTGACGGAAGAAAAAACGATGAGCTCCGAACCGTGGAGATCATCCCCCATATCAACAAGTTTGCCGAGGGCTCCTGCCTGATCCGGTGCGGAAACACCCATGTGCTGTGCACCGCCAGCGTGGAGGACCGGCCCCCCCGCCACGTGCCCGAGGGGGAGGGCTGGGTCACCGCCGAGTACTCCATGCTCCCCCGGGCCAACCGGGAGCGGTCCCGCCGGGACATCTCCAAGCTGAAGCTGAACGGCCGCTCCGCCGAGATCCAGCGGCTCATCGGCCGTGCTCTGCGCTCTGTGGTGGACATGAAGAAGCTGGGACCCTGGAACATCACCATCGACTGTGATGTGCTCCAGGGGGATGGAGGGACCCGTACCGCCTCCATCACCGGCGGCTTTGTGGCCATGATGCTGGCCTTCCGAAAGATGATGGAAGCAGGCCAGCTGGCGGAGTATCCGGTCAGCGGCTATGTGGCCGCCGTGTCCGCCGGCATCGTGGACGATGTGCCCCTGCTGGATCTGTGCTATGAGGAGGACTCCGCCGCCATGGTGGACCTGAACTGCGTCATGGACGACCAGGGCCGCCTCATCGAGATCCAGGGCACCGGCGAGGAGCGGCCCTTCACGCTGGATGAGCAGCGTCAGCTGGTGGAGCTGTGCGAGAAGGGTATCCGACGGCTTCAGACGGTCCAGCGGGCTGTGCTGGAGGGGTAACTCCAAACCTGAGGAGGCGGAGGCCTTCTACTGTCCCGACTGCCGCCGGATTATTGTCCCTGTGCCGGAGATCGAGACCACCGGACAGAAGCTGAAAAAGAAGCTGGATCAGATCAGGTCTGATATAGAAAAAAACCGGGAGAACTGGCAGGAGCAGAAGGCGGAGCAAAAAGAGGATAAAAAGTGGAACAAACGAAAGGGCAAGGACCCGTGGGAGTGGTAACTATGAAGCTGGTACTAGCAAGTAAAAACAAGAAAAAGCTGGCGGAAATGAACGATATCCTGTCCCATCTGGGCGTGGAGGTCTGCTCTGAGGCTGAGGCGGGGGTGGATGTGGAGGTGGAGGAGACCGGCACCACCTTTGAAGAGAATTCCCTGCTGAAGGCCAGGGCGGTCATGGAGACCAGCGGTCTGCCTGCCATCGCCGACGACTCCGGGCTGTGCGTGGACGCCCTCAACGGCGCGCCGGGGGTGTACTCTGCCCGGTACGGAGGGCCTGGGCTGGACGACCCGGGACGGGTGCGCCTGCTGCTGGAGAACATGCGGGGCCAGATGCCCCGGACCTGCCGCTTTGTATCGGTGATCACCTGCTGCTTCCCCAACGGAGACGTGCTCTCTGCCAGAGGAGAATGTGAGGGCACCGTGGCCTTCACCCCCATGGGGGAGGGAGGCTTCGGCTATGACCCGGTGTTTTTTGTGCCGCCGCTGAAAAAAACCTTTGCTCAGCTGACGGCGGAGGAGAAGAACGCCATCTCCCACCGGGGAAAGGCTCTGGAGGCGTTTCAGGTGAAGCTGAGGGAGTATCTGGAGAAAAGCTGACGCCCGGCCCCAAATGGGAGCCCAGCGGAGCGGGTCCCATTTGGAGAGGACGAGCAACGAAATAGAGCGGATGTCCGCCGGGAGGCGGACGGAGCGGAATGGATCGAGAGGACAGGCCGGCAGGGCCGGCCCCAAATGGGAGCCCAGCGGAGCGGGTCCCATTTGGAGAGGACGAGCAACGGAATAGAGCGGATGTCCGCCGGGAGGCGGACGGAGCGGAATGGAGTTTGTGAGGACGATGGATTTGACAAGCAAACAGCGTGCCCAGCTGCGCGGTCTGGCCAACGGGATCGACACCATCCTGATCGTGGGCAAGGAGGGCATCGGTGACAATCTGGTCAAGCAGGCCAACGATGCCCTGGAGGCCCGGGAGCTGATCAAGGGCAGGGTGCTGGAAAACGCCCTGATGTCGGCCCGGGAGGCGGCGGAGGCGCTGGCCCCCCTGACCAGAAGCGAGGTGGTCCAGGTGATCGGGACCAAATTTGTTCTCTACCGCCAGAGCCACCGGAAGGACAAAAAGGACAAGATCGTGCTGGTGGAGGGAAAGAAGAGAGAAAGCGTACCCCAGAGGGAGCCATAAAAAACAGAATTATCTCTGAGGAGCGGCAGCAAGAAGGACTGAAGCGGAAGAAGGGCTGAGAGGAGGCTTGTCTCTTGAAACGGAGAAAATGGCGTGCGGCCCTGACCGCCCTCCTGCTTCTGGCTGCGGTGGGGGGACTGCTCTGGTGCTTCTTTCCCCGCTCCATGATGGAGGGAGAGCTGTACTGTGTGACCCTGTGGGACGGACAGGCGAGGGTAGACCTGACGGACCGGGCAGACCGGGAAGCTGTGACAGAGCGGATCGCGCGCTGCCGGCGGGTCTATGGCGGGAAGGTGGGCGCCTACCAACTGGATAGGTACCCCTTAGAGCTGGGCTTCAGCTACCGGGGGGGCAGCTGGTATCTGATCGCCGGACCGGAGGGCGCCTTCGCCTATGACAGCGGGGAGCGCTTAAACTGGCGCATTCTGGACGGAGAACAGCTGTGGCGGGATCTGGCATCCGCTCTCCCGTCCAGCTCAGAGCCGGGGGAGCGGTGAACTTGGAAAGGAAGGGTGTCTGTATGAAAATTGGGATCTATGGAGGGACCTTCAACCCACCCCACCTGGGGCATCTGGAGGCGGCCCGGACGGCGGTCAAGGTGCTGGAGCTGGACAAGCTGATCCTGATCCCGGCGGCGGTCCCGCCCCACAAGGCCCTGCCGGAGGGGACGCCGGAGGGCGCCCACCGTCTGGCCATGACCGAGCGGATGGCGGACGCCCTATCCATGCCGAAGGTGGCGGAGGTATCCCGCATGGAGCTGGACCGGGAGGGCAAGAGCTATACCGCCGATACCCTCCGGGCCATCCGGGCTCAGTACCCGGACGCCCAGCTGTGGCTGCTTATGGGGACAGACATGTTCCTCACCCTCCACCTGTGGCACGACCCGGAGGTCATCACACAGCTGGCGGGGATCTGCGCCTTTGGCAGAACAGAGCAGGACGGAGAGGAGCTGTTCGCCCCCCAGAGGGAGTTCCTCTCCCAGAAGTATCAGGCCCAGATCGTCACCATCACCCTGCCGGGACTGGTGGATGTGTCCTCTACCCGGCTGCGGGAGCTGCTGGCCCGGGGGGAGGGACAGGAGTATCTGCTCCCCCAGGTGTACGGCTATATCCTGATGAACCGGCTGTACGGCACCCACGCGGACCTGAAGCGGCTGGAGCTTCCGGAGCTGCGGGCCTGTTCCTACTCCATGATCCGGGCCAAGCGGGTCCCACATGTTATGGGCGTGGAGGAGGAGGCGGTGCGCCTGGCCGAGCGGTGGGGCGGAGACGAGGGGATGGCCCGCCGGGCCGCTATCCTCCACGACTGCACCAAGTATCTGGAACTGGACGACCAGCTCCGCCTGTGCCGGCAGTACGGGGTGGAGCTGGATGAGCTGGAACAGCAGGCGGTGAAGCTGCTCCACGCCAAGACGGGGGCCTGTATCGCTCGGGACATTTTTGGGGAACCTGATGAGGTGTACCAGGCCATCTTCTGGCATACCACGGCCAAGGCGGACATGACCCTGCTGGAAAAGATCATCTATATCGCCGATTACATCGAGCCCAACCGGGACTTCGAGGGGGTGGAGGAGCTGCGCCGGCTGGCATATGAGGACCTGGACCGGGCCCTGCTGCTGGGGGTGGAGACCACCATCCAGGAGATGCGGGACCGCCGGCTCCCCATCCACACCAATACCCTCCGGGCCCGGGACTGGCTGAGAGAGCACGGGACAAAAACAGAGGAATGACAAGAGGAACGAGCAGATGAGCACTGAGAACAGAGGACGCAGAGAGCAGCATCGGGAGCGGCGCTCCCTGGGAGAGAAGTTTCAACAGTGGCGGCAGCAGCGCCGGGAGTGGATCGCCGGGATGACCCGGGGACAGCGCATCCGGCACCGCCTGCTCCAGGCGGCGGTGGTCCTGGCCATCGCCATCATCGCGGTCTGGGCGGTGATGAGCGCCTGGATACGGGTGCCCAAGGTGCCTGACCCGCCGACGGCCGGCCCGGACACCACCCAGCAGCCCGGGGAGGGAGAGGACATCCAGTTCACGGGGGCAGAGCTGCCCAATGTGGCCAAGAGCGGACGGAAGGAGGGCTACTACACCTTCCTGGTGGTGGGGCGGGACGTGGCCAGCGGCCTGACGGACACCATCCTCCTCTTTACGTTCGACACCAATAACAAGAGTCTGAACGCCATCAGCCTGCCACGGGACACTATGATCAATACCAGCGCCAAGGGCGGTTCGCTGAAGCGGATCAACGTGGTGTACAACCGCAACCGGGGCTCCTCCGACCTGCCGGAGGCCCAGCGGGTGGAGAACGGCATGACTGCCCTGAAGCAGGAGGTGAGCCGCCTGACCGGCATCTACCCCGACTTCTATGTGATGGTGGAGTGGGAGGCCATCGGCGAGCTGGTGGACGCCTTGGGCGGAGTGTACTTCGACGTCCCATTTGATATGAACTACGACGATCCCTATCAGGACCTGCATATCCACCAGGAGGCTGGCTACCGGAAGCTGAGCGGGGAGGACGCCATGGAGGTCATCCGCTGGCGGAAGAACAACGGGGAGCCCTCTCCGGGCGATGTGGGACGTATCCAGATCCAGCAGGACTTCCTCTCCGCCGTACTGGACAAGTGCCTCCAGCCAGCAACCCTGCTGAAGGCCCCGGCACTGGCCCAGGTGTTCCTGAACAACGTGACCACCGACCTGACAGTGGGCAATATCCTGGCCTTCGCACAGCTGGCCATCGGCATGGACCCGGAGAGCGATGTGAAATTTTCCACTATGCCCTATACCGGGGTCATGTATGACAGGGCCTCACTGGTGCTGCCGGTGGAGAAGGAGCTGCTGGAGATCCTCAACAGCGGCATGAACCCCTATGTGGACCAGATCCAGTCCAGCGACCTCCAGCTGATGTACAAAAAGAGCGGCGGGGGATACGGGGTCACCACCGGCACCCTGCTGGACTCCAGCATGGCTTACGCCGGGTCCTCCAGCTCCTCCTCGGGGACACAGACTACCCAGGAGACAGAGGAGCCTGAGACGGAACAGCCAGGGGAGACGGACGCCGGGACGGAGACCCCCGGCACCACGCCCCCGGAGGGCACGGAGACCGGAACCGGGGAACCCGGCAGCACCGGCTCGGAGACTGGGGAGCCCGGCACGCAAGGGCCGGAGGGAGAGACTCCCGATACGGATGACCCCGGGGCTGTGCAGCCTGAAGGGCCCGGCCAGGGGGAGGGAACTGGAGCCTCCCAGCCGGAGCAGGACCCTGGCGGCGGGAACGGGGGTGCGTCACAGTCCGAACCCTCCCAGCCCGGCACAGAGGGGGAGAGCGGCGGCAGCGATCTGCCCCCGGAGTGGCTGCTGCCTGATGTGGCGTGATGCCTGATACAGAATACAAAAAGGAAAGGAATTTTGCCCATGACATCCCGAGAGAGTGCGATCGTGTTAGCCAAAGCCCTGGACAGTAAGAAGGGCATGGAGATCAAGGTGCTGAAGACGGAGGAGCTGACCACCCTGGCGGACTACTTCGTCATCTGTACTGCCTCCTCCACCACCCAGATCAAGGCCCTGTCTGACGTCTGCGAAGAGGCGATGGAGCGGAACGGAGAGCGGGTCCACCACATTGAGGGCCACCGGGGCGGCACCTGGGTGCTGATGGATTTCTCCTCCGTGGTGGTCCATATCTTCATGGACGAGGCCCGGAAATTCTATGACCTGGAGCGCCTGTGGGGCGATGCCCAGGAGGAGGATCTGAGCCAGGTCCTGAAGCCGGAATAAGAGAGAACGATAAAACAGACAAAGAGGCCGGTGCGCTTGCGCACCGGCCTCTTCGGAGTAAGAAAGAAAACCACCGGGAAGTTGGTCCTCTGATCGAATGGGAGATGGGGGCGCTACGCCAGAGCGAGGGCGGGCAGGCCCCCCATGTCCCCCTGGTGGACCGTCCGGAGCTGATGGATCTGACAGAAGTCGGCAGGACGGACCAGGGCCGGCGGCTTGGAGAGTTCCAGCGCCCCGCTGTCCCGCAGGAGGCCGGCCACGAACTGGGAGCAGAAGTAGTGGTCACGCCGGTCCAGCGGGAGGTTGAAGAAGCAGGAGAGGGCACCCAGCAGATTGTAGTGGTATCGCTGCCGCTGGGCGTACATAGCACTGATCTGCCGGCGGAGGCTGGCGTATATCTCTGGGGAGACGGACAGCTCATAGAGGCAGCAGGGGACCTGCTGCCTCTTGGTCCGGAGCTCCGGACCGATTTGTTCCTCCACCAGCCCGGCCGGGAGGGCAAAGTGGGAGTATTTCCGGGCAAAGCTGTAAAAGGGACCTATGGGGCCGTCCAGTCCAATGGATGCATGGGTATAGGAATCCGCAGTGGCCAGATGGATCAGACGGGAAAACCAGGTCCCGGAGCGGGTCAAAAGGATGTAGATGGTGCGCGCCTCTGTGGTGTTTCCCATGATGTTTTCTCCCTTCCTGTCTGTGTGCATTCAGGATACAGGATGGATTCTAAGAGGCAATAAAGAGAAGATTAAGATTTTTTGAAAGAGAGATGAGAATTTTTTTATCATCTCTTCCGGGAGACGGACGCGGAAAAAGGGGGGAGCGGCCCTTGCAATCATCGAAATTTTCGGATATAATATTACGGAATTTATGCGTATGCCTGCCGGAGGGTTCACTCCGGCGCAGAAATACAGGAAAGTGTGATTGATTTGAAGTACGATTTCACAGCCATCGAAAAGAAGTGGCAGAGCAGGTGGAAGGAGGAAAAGACCTTCGCCTGCCAGAACGGCGACACCTCCAAGCCCAAGTTCTACGGCCTGGTAGAGTTCCCCTACCCCTCCGCCGCCGGCCTGCATGTGGGCCATCCCAGGCCCTACACCGCCATGGACGTGATCGCCCGGAAGAAGCGGATGGACGGCTATAATGTGCTGTTCCCCATCGGCTACGACGCCTTCGGCCTGCCTACTGAGAACTTCGCCATCAAGAATCACGTCCATCCCGCTAAGGTGACCAAGGACAACATCGCTAACTTTACCCGCCAGCTCCATATGCTGGGCTACTCCTTCGACTGGGACCGGGTGGTGGACACCACCGACCCCGGTTACTACAAGTGGACCCAGTGGATTTTCCTTCAGTTATATAAGCACGGTCTGGCCTATAAGACCACCATGCCTGTGAACTGGTGCACCTCCTGTAAGTGTGTGCTGGCCAATGAGGAGGTGGTAGAGGGCGTGTGTGAGCGCTGCGGCGCCCCCGTCATCCGCAAGGAAAAGAGCCAGTGGATGCTGAAGATCACAGAGTACGCCCAGAAGCTCATCGACGGTCTGGACACTGTGGACTTTATCGACCGGGTCAAGACCCAGCAGCGCAACTGGATCGGCCGCTCCACCGGCGCCGAGGTGGTATTCAAGGCCACTACCGGCGAGGACATCAAGGTCTTTACTACCCGGCCCGACACCCTGTTTGGTGCGACTTACATGGTCCTCTCCCCGGAGCACGCCCTGGTGCGGGGCTGGCTGGAGAGCGGCAGGCTGAAGAATGCAGATGCGGTCGTCTCCTATCAGAAGGCGGCGGCCTCCAAGTCTGACCTGGAGCGCACCGAGCTGAATAAGGAAAAGACCGGCGTGGAGCTGGACGGCGTCCGGGGTGTCAACCCGGTCAACGGCAAGGAGATCCCCATCTTCATCTCCGACTACGTCCTGTCCACCTACGGCACCGGCGCCATCATGGCCGTTCCTGCCCACGACGACCGCGACTGGGAGTTTGCCAGGAAGTTCGGCTGTGAGATCATCGAGGTGGTATCCGGCGGCGAGGACGTGCAGAAGGCCGCTTTCACCGCCAAGGACGACACCGGTATCATGGTCAACTCCGACTTCCTCAACGGCCTGACGGTGAAGGAAGCCATTCCTGTTATCACCAAGTGGCTGGAGGAAAAGGGCATCGGCGAGGCCAAGGTGAATTATAAGCTGCGGGACTGGGTGTTCTCCCGCCAGCGCTACTGGGGCGAGCCCATCCCCATGATCTGGTGCGACAAGTGCGGCTGGCAGCCTGTGCCTGAAGATCAGCTGCCCCTGCTCCTGCCCGAGGTGGAGAGCTACGAGCCCACTGACGACGGCGAATCCCCCATCTCCAAGATGACCGAATGGGTAAACACCACCTGCCCCTGCTGCGGCGGCCCGGCCAAGCGCGAGACCGACACCATGCCCCAGTGGGCCGGCTCCAGCTGGTACTTCCTGCGGTATATGGATCCCCACAACGACAAGGCTCTGGCGTCCAAGGAGGCCCTGGAGTACTGGGGACAGGTGGACTGGTACAACGGCGGCATGGAGCATACCACCCTCCATCTGCTCTACTCCCGGTTCTGGAACAACTTCCTCCATGACATCGGGGTCATCCCCTGTGCTGAACCCTATGCCAAGCGCACCAGCCACGGCATGATCCTGGGCAAGAACCCCCATTATGTGGGCAATGTGGAGACCGAGGAGGAGAAGCAGGCACTCATTGAAAAGTACGGCAATCAGGCCCTGCGTCCCTCTGTCAAGATGTCCAAGTCTCTGGGCAACGTGGTCAACCCCGACGACGTGATCCGGGATTACGGCGCGGACACCATGCGCCTGTATATCATGTTCATCGGCGACTTTGAAAAGACAGCGGTTTGGTCCGACGACTCCGTCCGTGGTTGCAAGCGCTTCCTGGACCGGGTGTGGAACCTGGCCACCGAGCAGGAGCACACCGGCGAGGAGTACTCCAAGGCCAACGAGGCCGCTGTCCACAAGGCCATCAAAAAGGTGTCTGAGGATATCGAGGCCATGAAGTTCAATACCGCCATTGCCGCCCTGATGTCCCTGGTCAACGACTTCTATGCCAACGGAGCCAGCCGGGGCGACATGAAGGCCCTGCTGCTGATGCTCTCCCCCTTCGCTCCCCACATGTGTGAGGAGCTGTGGGAGATGGCCGGCTACGGCGGGCAGGTATGCCTCCAGGCATGGCCTGAGTATGACGAGAGCAAGACCGTGGCCGCCACTGTGCAGATGGCAGTCCAGGTGGGCGGCAAGGTCCGGGCCAACATCGTGGTCCCCACGGACAGCGACGAGGCGGCTGTAGTGGCCTCCGCCCTGGCGGAGCCCAAGATCGCACGCATGGCGGAGGGGATGGACTTAGTCAAGTCCATCGTGGTCAAGGGCCGCCTGGTGAACCTGATCTTCAAGCCCAAGGCGTGAGACCCATCCGGGCGGAGCGGGTTTTCATAAAATGTTCAAATTTTCTCGGGAAACTGGAGCTTGACAAGAAGGAAAAAGTCTAATATAATGAATCTGTTAAAGCCATATGAATGGCCCTTTCGCGGCAGGGGACGCCCCGCCGCGCCGGAGGGAGGGAAATATAAATGTCGGAAGTCCGTGTAAGAGAAAACGAGTCTTTGGAGAGCGCGCTGAAGCGCTTTAAGCGCAGCTGTGCCAAGTCTGGCGTGCTGGCTGAGGTCCGGAAGCGTGAGCACTACGAGAGCCCCAGCGTTAAGCGCCGCAAGAAGTCCGAGGCTGCCCGCAAGAATCGCAAGAAGTTCTATTAAGGCATCAAAAACGCCGCAGCGTGAGCTGCGGCGTTTTCTAATGACAAAAGCCCTCCAGACCGGAGGGCTTTTCCGCTTTTCAGGCAGGAAAGGGGGTCACAGCTCGATGTTGCCGGCGGCCTTGTCATTGACCACATAGTAGGCCTTGCCATCCTCCGGCTTGACATACAGGCAGAGCTTCTTGATGGAGGCGGCGCGGTGGCCCTCAGCCAGATAGGCCGCCTTAGCGCGTTCGGCTAACTCAGAGACGTTCCACTCTCCGCTGCCAAACTGGACAAAGATATCCTCCGTCTTCTGGGGTGCGGCCTTGGCAGCGGGCTGCTTTTTAGCCTTGGCGGCCTTGGGCTTGGCGGCGGTCTCAGCGGCCTTTTCTGTCACAGGCTTGGAAGCCTGTTCCACTACGGTCTCGGCCGCCTTCTCAGCGACAGGCTCAGCCGCCTTCTCAATTGTCTCCGGGGTCTTCTTCATAGTAGGACACTCCTTTTTCTTACGCAACATGATGCGATAGTAGGCTGAGGAAGAAAAATCGATCTTTCTTGTATGTTACACTTTTATTCTGTCACTTTCAAGAGTATGATGGAAAATAATTGAATTTATTCGCTCAAAACAAAAAAGCGGAGGAAAAAAGCCCTTTTCTTATGAGGTTTGTTGGTGTGTTTTTGGAGGAAATAGGATAAATTTAAAAAACCGGTTAGGAAGCCCGCATTGGAAGGGGACCTTGCCGGCGGAGTAGCGGAAGAAAGCACAGGGATGGCCCCACAATTTTATCAGTTCTTAAGATTTTCGGTCTTGCAACTTAAACTGTCTATGCTATCCTTATAGTACAGTCGGGCCGGACCTGCTGAGCCGGCCGGAAATGAAGCTTCTGGGGGAGAGAGTATGTACACGATACTGATTTGTGACGATGACCGGGACATCGTCTCCGCACTGGATATCTACCTGACCAGCGAGGGGTACCGCACCATCGCGGCATATAACGGCCGGGAGGCTATCCAGGCGGCGGAGGAAAACGAGATCCATCTGATCCTGATGGACGTGATGATGCCTGAGCTGGATGGCATCCGGGCCACGGCCAAGCTGCGGGAGGGGAGCAATGTGCCCATTATCCTGCTTACCGCCAAGAGCGAGGATACAGACAAGATCCTGGGACTTAACATCGGGGCGGACGACTACATTACAAAGCCCTTCAATCCCCTGGAGGTGATCGCCCGGGTGAAGAGCCAGCTGCGCCGCTATACGGCACTGGGGGGAGCGGAGAAGGCGCCCGGTATGCTCACCGTGGGCCCCATCTCTATGGACGACGGGTCCAAGCAGGTGATGGTGGACGGTGCGCCTGTGTCCCTGACGCCCATTGAGTATAACATTTTGAAGCTGCTCCTCTCCCACCCGGGACAGGTCTTTTCCTCTGCCCAGATCTATGAACAGGTATGGAACGACCCCGCCTACGGCTCAGAGAACACGGTGGCGGTCCACATCCGGCATCTGCGGGAGAAGATCGAGATCGACCCCGCCGAGCCCCGCTATCTGAAAGTAGTGTGGGGGCTGGGCTATAAGATCGAGAAAGGGGGAGCGTGAGTGAGCGATGTCCGAAAGAGCGTGCCGGCCAAGGTGATCGCCTCACTGCTGATTCTGGTGTCCGTCTTCAGCCTGTGCTGGCAGGGGATGGCTGTGCTGCGGGGGATCGACTATGTGCTGACAGACAGCTGGCAGGATACCTGGGAGTTCAAAGAGCTGATCCGGGAACGGGAGGACCAGCTGGCCGAGTGGTTCGCGGCCAGAGCCGCGCTGGAGGATCCTGGACTGGCCTATCTGGACCAGGTGCGGTATGAGACAGATGCGGAGCGGATCGGAGCAGCAATGGCGCAGGATCAGACCTCTTTCCGCTACCGGGTGCTCAGTCAGGACGGGACAAAGGTCCTAGCCACCAATCTGGCGCCGGGGGAGTCCCTGGAGCAGCTGGTGCCCGAGATCCACTCCGCTGTGTTCCGTCCAGGGGAGCACCTGACCCAGCCCTGGAACAGCAGCCCCGATGCGGGGGACCCTGCGCTGGTGACGGAGGGGTCGGAGGAGAGCGGAGATGCCTATTATATCATCGAGTGTGGCGTCCCCCAGGAGCTGTCCGGGGCAGAGGATGAATTTTCTGAGCTCCATGCCCGCGACACAGGGGGCCGGAAAGAGATCCCCCTGAGGATCGCTGCCACCTGTGTGTGCCTGGTGCTCTCCCTTGCCTGCTTTGCCTTTCTCATGTGGTCCTCCGGCCATAAGGAGGGAGTGGAGGGGATCGTCCTCACTTGGCAGGAAAAAATCTATTTTGACCTGTATCTGATCGGGGCGGGGGTCCTGTTTTTCATTCTGATTTTCCCGCTGATGGAGTTCCTGTACGGCTGGGGGTATGCGTCTCAGGAGAGCTATGAGAACCAGGTGAGCGCCACCGTGGTCTCTCTGTGCGTAACGGCTATGACGGCGCTGGCCGTGCTGGTCCTGCGCACCCTGGTGGTGCGCTGCAAGGCGGGGGTCCTGGCCCGCACCACCCTGGTTTGCCGGGCATGCAGCTGGATATGGAGCGGTCTGCTGGATGCCATCCGCTCCTTCCCCATGATATGGAGGAGCGTGGCGGGGTTTTTGGCCTATCTGGTGCTATGCTTTTTTGCCCGCCGCATCTGGTGGGACAATCCCATCCCTCTGTTTCTGATCAATCTGGGGATGCTGCTGTGGCTGTGCCACTGGAGTGTCTGCTTCCAGCGCCTGCGGAAGGGGAGCGAGGCCATCGCGGGCGGCAACCTGAACCACCAGATCGACACTACCCGCATGCCCCACGATCTTAGGCTCCACGCCGAGGCGCTCAACAACATTGCTGACGGGCTCAACGGTGCGGTGGAGGAGAAGATGAAGAGTGAGCGATTCAAGGCGGAGCTCATTACTAACGTCTCCCACGATCTGAAGACTCCTCTCACCTCTATTATAAATTATGTCAACCTCCTGAAAATGGAGGAGGTGGAAAACCCCAAAGCCCGGGAATACATCGAGGTGCTGGATCGGAAGTCCCAGCGGCTGAAAAAGCTCACAGAGGATCTGGTGGAGGCGTCCAAGGCCTCCACAGGCGCGCTGACGGTGAACCGGGAGAAGATCGGAATGTGCCAGCTGGTGGACCAGGCTCTGGGGGAGTACGAGGAGAAGCTGGAGGCCCGGAAGCTCACAGTGGTCCCCAGCCTGCCGGAGGGGGAGACCTATGTGTATGCGGACGGGCGCCATCTGTGGCGGGTCATTGACAACCTGCTGGGCAACTGCGCCAAATATGCCATGGAGGGGACCCGCATCTATCTGGAGCTGGTCCGGGGGAAGGGGCAGGTGACCCTGTCTATCAAGAACATTTCCCGGGACCCGCTGAACGTGCCGCCGGAGCGGTTGATGGAGCGCTTCGTCCGGGGGGACGAGTCCCGGACCACCGAGGGCTCCGGGCTGGGGCTGTCCATCGCCCGCAGCCTGACGGAGCTCCAGGGCGGGACCTTCGAGCTGGCGGTGGACGGGGACCTGTTCAAGGCCACCGTGACCATGCCCCAGTCGGGCTGAGCGGAAAGAGAGGAGAGGCATCCGCCTCTCCTCTCTTTCTGTCCTCTGCGCGAAAAGGGCGTGTGTGCCTGCCTCTTGCATTGGAACTGGTTTCCTGCTATAATCAACACGAAAAACAAAAATGCGGCAGTTTGCGGGCGCGCCAACGCCCGCAAACCTGCGCAGGTGCTGACACCACCTACACAACGGCCATCCGGCCGCACCGCATGGATATTATACGACATTCCGGTCTTTCTTGTAAAGGTCGGTTTTGCTGTTGTACTCCTGCGTCCGTGTTGCATGGAGAAGCCCGTGCTTCTCGCGCTGTGTAGGCTTGCCCTGCACGGCGTTTTTGTTTTTCGCCCGCCGCCCGGGGGCGGGAGCCCCCGGGGCCGGTGCGGTGAAGAACACAAATGGAGGAGTATCGAACATGGACGCAGAGACACAGAGACAGACGCCAAAGCTTAGGACCAACCTGGACACGAACTTTTTGAAGCTGTTCGCCATCCTGACTATGGTGGTGGACCACGTGGGGACCGTCTTTTTCCCCCAGCACCCGGAATTCCGGTGGGTAGGACGGCTGGCCTTCCCGATTTTCTGCTACTGCCTGACAGTTGGCCTGATGTACACACGGGACATCAGGCGGTATCTGGGGCGGCTGGCGCTCTTTGCGGTGGTCTCCCAGCCCTTCTTCGCCCTGGCCTTCCATCCCCACAACTTCTGGGAAGAGCTCACCAGCTGGAACATCTTTGTCACTCTGTTTTTCAGCCTGCTGGCCATCTACGGCGTGAAGGAGCGGAAGTGGTGGTGGTTCCTCCTTGGGGTGCTGGCCATCAACGTTCTGAACGCGGACTACGCCAACACGGGCGTCATCCTGACCCTGATCTTCTACCTGTGCCGGAACAAGCCCTGGCTGGGGACGCTGCTCTATGTGCTGAGCTACCTCCCGGCTCTCTGGGGCGGGTCCCTGGAGGACCCAATGGCCCTGGTGGTGGGGGGACACGCCATCGGCTTTGAGATCTTTGCCCTCCTGTCCGCGCCGCTGATCTTCCTGCCTACCCACGTGGAGCCCAAGATTCCTAAGTGGTTCTTCTACGCCTTCTACCCGGCCCACCTGTTCATCATCTTCCTGGTGCGGACGGCCCTGGGGATATAAGAAAAACAGAGAGCCGCCCGGCGATGCCGGGCGGTCGCAGAACGATATCTTCTCAACGGCTATGGTTAGGAGGAGAAAAGCCTTGAACTTTCACGAATTTGGGCTGCGCACCGCCCCCCATGTCATGCTGATCCATGGGGGTGGGAACGCATGGTGGAACTATTTGAGGCAGGCGCGGGCACTGTCCTCCCACTATCATGTGATTCTGCCTACCCTGGACGGGCACGGGGAGGAGTACCAGATTCCCTATCGCTCCACAGAGCGGACCGCAGACCAACTGATGGACTACATCCGCTGTGAGTGCGGAGGCCGCCTGTTCGCCCTGGGCGGTGTTTCACTGGGTGGACAGATCGTCATGGAACTTCTGGCCCGGAACAGGGATGTGGCTGAGAAGGCCATCATTGACGGGAGCCTGTGTATTCCCCAGCCGGCTCTGGCACGGTTCTGCATCGCCTCCGTTCACCTGCTTGGGCCGCTTCTGTTCAGCGAAAGGGCCTGCCGCCGCCAGCTGGCCCTGATGGACCGATTCCTGCCGGAAGAGATGAGATATCCGGAGGAGATCAAGGCGTACTACCTGCAGGATATGCCAAAGCTGCCCCGGGAGACGCTGTATGCCATGTATCGGACCTATATGATGCAGTATCGGCTGAAGGAAAGCGTGAGAGACAGCGGTACCCAGGTCATGTATTGGTATGGGGAGAAGGAGATGCGCTGTGTCAAGGAGTCGGCCCGCCTGTTTCAATCGATGCTCCCGACCTGCGAGCTCTATGAGGCGAAGGGATACGGACATGGGTACCTGTCCGTTTACCGGCCGGAGGAGTGGCTGCAGATTGCGGTCCCTTTTCTGGAAGGGAAATAAAAATGGTTCCGGTCTGTCAGGACCGGAACCATTTTTTCGTTATACGCGCTTCCACACAGCTCCGCCGGGCACGTCGGTGACTTCGATGCCCCGGGCCTTCAGCTCATCACGGATGCGGTCTGCCTCGGCAAAGTCCTTGGCCTTCTTGGCTTCGCCCCGGGCCTTCACCAGAGCGTCGATCTCGGGGTCGCCCTCGCCGGTGACGGTGTAACCCGCCTGGGCCTGGGCGGCCTTTACCTTGGCCTGCTCCTCCCGCACTGCGGCCGCCTTGTCCAGCAGGGACAGGGAGAGCACCTGGTCGAAGCTGGCCAGGATGGCCAGCCGGGTGGCTCCGCTGGCCTTGGCTTTCAGGGCGTCGTACAGCAGGGTGACGGCCATGGAGGTGTTCAGGTCGTTGCCCATCTGCTGGAGAAATTTCTCTTTATACTCCGCCAGAACGGCTTCGTCCACAGATCCGTCCTGGGGGTCCAGGGCGGCGATGCGGGCGATGAGCTTGTCAAAGGCGGCCCTGGCGTTGTCCAGGTTCTCCCAGGAGAACACCAGCCCCTTGCGGTAGTGGCTCTGGAGGCAGAAGAACCGGTAGACCAGGGGATCATAGCCCTTCTCCTCCAGCAGGGAGACGGTGAGGAATTCGCCGGAGGACTTGGACATCTTGCCGGAATTGGTGTTCAGGTGGTGAACATGGAACCACTGGCGGCACCAAGGGTGGCCCAGATAGGACTCGGACTGGGCGATCTCATTGGTGTGGTGGGGGAAGGCGTTGTCGATGCCGCCGCAGTGCAGGTCCAGATATTCCCCGTTGTACTTCATGGAGATGCCGGAACACTCGATGTGCCAGCCGGGGTAGCCCACGCCCCAGGGGGAGTCCCACTTCAGGGCCTGATCCTCGAATTTGGACTTGGTGAACCAGAGGACGAAGTCATTTTTATTGCGCTTGTTGGTGTCCTCCTCCACGCCATCCCGGACGCCCACCGCCAGATCCTCCTCATCGTGGTCGTTGAACACGTAGTAGCGCTCCAGCTTGGAGGAATCGAAGTACACATTGCCCCCGGCCTGATAGGCGTAGCCCTTCTCCAGCAGGCGGGTGATGATCTGGATATACTCGTCGATGCAGCCGGTGGCGGGCTGCACCGTGTCAGGGCGCTTGATGTTCAGCTTCCGGCAGTCCTCAAAGAAGGCGTCGGTGTAATACTGGGCGATCTCCATCACGGTCTTGTGCTCCCGGCGGGCGCCCTTGAGCATCTTGTCCTCGCCGGTGTCAGCGTCGGAGCTGAGGTGGCCAACGTCAGTGATGTTCATCACCCGGTTCACATCATAGCCGGACCAGCGCAGGAATTTTTCCAGTACGTCCTCCATGATGTAGGAGCGCAGGTTGCCGATGTGGGCGAAGTGGTACACCGTGGGTCCGCAGGTGTACATCTCCACGTGGCCGGGGGTGTGGGTCTGGAACTCCTCCTTCTTGTGGGTGGCGGAATTATATAACAGCATGATAAAAAACCTCCATTTTCTTCGGTGAGGGCGGCCTGGGCCGCCCGGGATCGTGAGAGAACTATGCCCGTTCCTTCAGGAACTGGTCATCCAGCAGCTTCTCCAGGAATTCCACCCGCTGAGACAGGGCTTCCAGCCGTTCCAGGGTGGGATTCTCCACGCTGGTCTGGTCTACGTCATCGGCGTAGTGGGTGACCCGTCCGGCGATGCGGACGATCTGGGCGGGGATGCCCACGGCAGTGGCGTCCTCCGGCACCTCGCTGAGCACCACGGCGTTGGACGCGATCCGGGCGTTGTCACCCACCCGGAAGGGCCCCAGCACCTTGGCTCCGCAGCTGATGAGCACGTTGTTTCCGATGGTGGGATGGCGCTTGCCGTGGTCCTTGCCGGTGCCGCCCAGGGTGACGCCATGATAGATCAGGCAGTCGTCGCCGATCTCGGCGGTCTCGCCGATGACGATGCCCATCCCGTGGTCAATGACCAGGCGGCGGCCGATCTTGGCGCCGGGGTGGATCTCAATGCCGGTGATGTGGCGGGCCAGCTGGGAGTTCAGGCGGGCCAGGAAGGGAAGGTGGTGACAGTAGAGCCAGTGGGAGACGCGGTGGAAGATGATGGCGTGGACGCCGGGGTAGAGGAGAAAGATCTCCAGCTTGCTGCGGGCGGCCGGGTCGCGCTTCTGATAGGCGCCCAGCAATTCACTCAGTGACTGAAACATGATGTCCTCCTTGGGGGAGATCCATTCCGTCTCCCCATTTATTGTGGGCGGGAAGAACAGCACCCGGGACATCGCGGTGCGCTCCGGCGGCTGTGCCGGAGCCGGGGAAAGGGAAGATGCAAGGGGAACGCCTCCTTTTCGCAGCTTGGACACAAACAAAAGCGCCCCTCATGCCCACAGGCATAAGAGGCGATCGCTCGCGGTTCCACTCTCATTTTTCACTCAAAGGCCGGTATCGGGGCCAGACCGGGCGGCATTACCCGCCGCGCTCCCGGACGCACTTCACATCCCGCGGACTGGGACCGCTCTCAGTCGGTGGCGTTCCCTCTCTGTCGACCGGTGGAGGATGCTACTTTTCCGTTCACAGCGCTTACAATTTATTATACTATCATCTGAAGGAAGGGGTGTCAAGGAGGAGGGAGGGCTTTTCAAAAATTTTCCCGACGCCCCGCCGGGGCGCCGGGAAAAGGGTCATCGGAAATAGACCAGGGGATCGTCCGGGCGGTCGGCCCGCTCCACCCGCTGGGCGTAGAGGACCACGCCCTCCCCCTGATAGACGGGGGACTCCTCCCACTGGATGCGGGCGGCCACCATGACCCATTCCCCCTTCTTCAGGGAGCGGGACCGGTCATACTTGCACAGGAAGCCGAAGAAGCGGATGTCCTCGGCGCAGCAGGTCATGGCGTTGCGGCCGGGGATGAAGGTGCCCTTGGGCAGCTTCATGCTGGTCATGGCCTGGGCCCGGAAGACCACGGTCTTGCCGGTGTAGCGCTCTGGGTGCTCCTGGATGTCCAAGTACCAGATGCCGTAGTCCTCGTCCTCCAGGACGATGGTGTCCGCCTCCAGGGAGTAGGGGAGGATGTCCTCCACCTCCAGCTCCTCCCCCTTCTCGTCCTCAAAGACGATCTCGCACATGCGGTTCACCGCCCGGATGGAGCGCTTCCAGCCGGACAGGGGCATGTCCGGCGTACAGCGGTTGAAGAGGACCATATCGGCCTCGGTGACCATGTCGATGACCATGGACTGCATGTTGGAGCGGTACATCTCGAAGGTGGAGCCGTCGATGACGTCGATGGCCTGGTAGAGCCCCCAGGTCTTGGGCAGCTTCAGGTCCCGGAGGATCTGGATGGGCCACATGCCGTTGTACTCCAGGAGCACCCGCTCCGGCTGATAGCGGCGGTCGATCTCCTGGAGAAAGCTGGTGTTCAGCTGGGCCTGGTCCTGGACAGGGACCAGGCGGGTGTTCAGCCTGGACAGCTGCTCCGGATCATACTCCGTCTCGCCGTCCTCACACATCAGCAGGACGGTGCGCTGCCCATCGGCAAAATAATCCATATTCAGGGTGTCGGTGAGCAGAGTGGTCTTGCCGCTGTCCAGAAAGCCGGTGATGAGGTACAGCGGGATACGGGGATCTTTCATGCAGCCTCACCTCACGCCAGCAGGAACAGCTTTTCCAGCCTGGCCTCGTCCAGGCCCGCGCCGATGACGCACAGGCGGCCGGTGTAGTCGGCGCTGCCCTCCCGGATCTGAAACTCGCCGGGGACCAGGTCGAAGTGGAGCCAGCCCTCGCTGTCCTGATCGGGGACCATGCCCTTGGAGCGGAGGATGGTGCCGTAATCCTCCGTCATGGCCAGGACGGAAAGAATGTCCTGGAGTTCCTCCCGGCTGTACTTCCGAGGAGTCTCCCGGCCCCAGCTGGTGAACACCTCGTCGGCATGGTGATGGTGGTGGAAGGTGGAGTGGATGCAGCTGTCGCACAGGTCGCAGGAGCCGCAGGCCCCCTCGCAGCCCAGCTCAGCGTGGATGGCGTCCAGCTCCTCCTGGGTGTGGTGATGGCCGCAGGAGCAGGAGTCCCCGTGGTCATGGTCGTGGTGGTGCTCGTGCTCATGCTCATGCTCGTGGTCATGGCCGCAGGAGCAGGGCTCGTCCTCCCCGTGGTCGTGGTGGTGTCCGATCTCCTCCATCAGCTCGCGGGCCAAGTCGTGGCCCCCCTCCATGGCAGAGACGATCTGGGCGCCGGTGAGCTGGTCCCAGGGAGTGGTGAGGATAGCCGCCTTGGCGTTGTGGGGACGCAGCATGGCTACGTCGGCGGCCAGCTTGGCCTGGTCCATGTTCTGGGTCCGGCTGAGGAGGATAGCGGAGGCGTGCTCCACCTGGTTGTTGAAGAACTCGCCAAAGTTCTTCATATAGATCTTGCACTTCACCGCGTCCACCACGGTGACAAAGCTGTGCAGTTCCAGGGGGGCACCGCCGTCCCGCACCCGCTCCACGGCGGCGATGACATCGGACAGCTTGCCCACGCCGGAGGGCTCGATGATGATACGGTCGGGCGAATAGGTGTCCAGCACCTCCTTGAGGGCGGTGCCGAAATCCCCTACCAGGGAGCAGCAGATGCAGCCGGAATTCATCTCCGTGATCTGGACGCCGGCATCCTTCAGAAAGCCGCCGTCGATGCCGATCTCACCGAACTCGTTCTCGATCAGGACCACTTTCTCGCCATGGAAGGACTCGGAGAGGAGCTTCTTGATGAGCGTGGTCTTGCCGGCACCCAAAAACCCGGAGATAATGTCGATTTTGGTCATGGTGACACAGATCCTTTCTTCAAACAAGGCGGCAGGGCCGCCGGATGGACAGAGGGGGAAGGGGGAGCGCCGGATACCAGAGCCTGGTATCCGGCGCATAGCAGTCCGGGAAATTACTTCTGCCGAACGGTGATCTCGTTGCGCTTGGGTCCGGTGGAGACCAGGGTGATGGGATAGCCGATCCTGGACTCCAGGAAGTCCACATAGGCCTTTGCCTGCTGAGGCAGGGCCTGGTAGTCGGTGCAGCCCCGGATGTCGCACTTCCAGCCGGGGAGCGTGGTGAACACGGGCCTGGCCCGCATCAGCTCCGGGGTGGTGGGGAAGCGGTCGGTGACTGTCCCGTCGATCTCATAGCCGGTGCACACCGGGATCTCATCCAGATAGCCCAGTACGTCCAGGCAGGTCAGAGCCACCTGGGTGGCCCCCTGGACCATGCAGCCGTACTTGGTGGCCACAGTGTCGAACCAGCCTACCCGGCGGGGACGGCCGGTGGTGGCGCCGAACTCGCCCTTGTCACCGCCGCGGCGGCGCAGCTCATCTCCCGCCTCGCCCAGCACCTCGCTGACGAAGGGCTCGGTGTTGGAGCCCACAGAGGAGGAGTACGCCTTGGTGACGCAGATCACGTCCTCCACAGCGGTGGGGGGGACGGCGGCCCCCACGCAGCCGAAGCCGGCCAGGGTGTGGGAGGAGGTGGTCAGGGGGAAGATACCCAGGTCAGGGTCCTTCATAGAGCCCAGCTGGCCCTCCAGCAGGACGGTCTTGCCCGCCCGCAGGGCGTCGTGAACAAAGGTGACGGCGTCCCCCACATAGGGGCGGATCTGCTCCCGCAGCTCCATCAGCTGCTGGTACAGCTCCTCCACGTCCAGGGAGGGCTTGTGGTACAGGTGCTCGAACAGCACATTTTTCAGGGAGACGGCGGCGGTCAGGCGCTCCCGCAGCCGGTCCTCGTGGAACAGGTCGCAGACCTGGATGCCGATCTTGGCGTATTTGTCCGAGTAGAAGGGGGCGATGCCGCTCTTGGTGGAGCCAAAGGCCTTGCCGCCCAGTCGCTCCTCCTCGTAGCTGTCCTGGAGACGGTGGTAGGGCATCAGGATCTGGGCCCGCTCCGAGACGATCAGGTTGGGGGCGGGGACGCCCTGGCTGGTGATGGAGCCCAGCTCGTCCACCAGCTTCTGGATATCCAGTGCCACGCCGTTGCCGATGATGTTGGTCACATGGGGATAGAAGGTGCCGGAGGGGAGGATGTGCAGGGCGAACCGGCCATAGTCGTTGATGATGGTATGGCCCGCGTTGGCCCCGCCCTGAAAGCGGATGACCACGTCGGACTGCTCTGCCAGCATGTCCGTGATCTTGCCCTTGCCCTCGTCGCCCCAGTTGGCGCCTACGATCGCTTTTACCATATCTGTTACCTCCGTGGACCGGGATTCGCAACCGCACAGCGGATTTGCCTTATCCGGCCAACATGACAGCATTCTTATTATACTTCCTCTAAAAGAGGGATGCAAGGGAAAAAGCTGTTTTTCCCATGTATTTTTCCGAACAACGGCAGAAATGGAGCCCATGAGTCTGCGGAGACGATAGGGCGGGAGAACATTGACAGAATGGTAAAAAAACATTAGAATAAAAAAGCGCCTTTTTTGGTCGGAATGGACAAAGCTCTGCGGTGAGCCGGCGCGGAGTGGAAGAAATTTTCCCCGGGACAGGCGCTCAGACACCCCGGACTGCACATGCGGTCCGGGAGAAATAGGGAGGTAGCAGAGTATGAGAGCAATGACAAGACGCGCGCTGGCGCTGGTGCTGACCCTGGCCATGGCGCTGTCCCTGTGTCTGGCGGCCCAGGCCGCCGGACCCCAGGTGACGGTGACCCTGGATGGGACGGCGCTGGAGCTGGAGGTCCCCGCCTATATCGACGGGCAGGACCGGACCCAGGTCCCCGCCAGCATCGGCCCCCAGCTGGGGCTGACGGTCCAGACTGGTGACGGGAGCGTCACCTTCACCAAAGGAGAGGCCAGCCTGACCTTCCAGGACGGGGCCAAGGAGGCGGGCGGCGTGACCATGGACACCGCCGCCGACCTGTCCGGCGAGGTGGGCTATGTGCCCCTGACCTATCTGGCCCAGTTCTTCGGCTTCCAGGTGGCCTGGAACGGCGTCACCCACACTGCGGCGGTCACCAGCACGGCCGCGGAGGAGGAGACCGCTGTGACCAAGCTGCCCCAGCTGGTGTATTCAGAGCTGGAGAGCCTGATGGCCCAGCAGGCAGCCCAGTATCAGACCAAGGACAACGTGGTGCCCATGCTGTGGCAGGGCGTGCTGGAAATGGACATCCAGGTGGGCGATGCCGCCCGCACCGCCAAGCTCTATGTGCCCCAGGGCACGCCCCAGGGCGCCATGTTCGTGGTGATGAACGTCCCTGAGGGCCTGAACGCCGTGAGCTTCATGGAGACCAGCGGCTGGATGGACAAGGCGGACGAGGAGGGTTTTTGCCTGTTCGTGCTGGAACCCGCCCAGGGCACTCCCTGGGGAACTCTGGAGGAGGAGCAGGCATACATCAATGCCGGCATCAGCGCCGCCAAGGCGGGCAAGTGGCTCCAGCCCGGTCCCAGCATGTACCTGGTGGGCTACGGTGCCATGGGTACCTGCCTGCAGAAGTACGCCATGGAGAATCCCCTGAATATCGCCGGAGCGGTGTTCCTGGATGCCAGCCTCATTGACGCCGGCTACATGGCGTCCAACGGGGATGTGTCCTTTGATACCGATACCAAGACCTACGGCGTCACCCGCAAGGAGGTGCCGGTGCCCGTCAAGATCGTGGAAAGCACCATGACGGAGCAGGCAAAGGCTGTGGCAGACTACTGGCAGGCCGCAGCCAACGACAAGAACGCCGTGGAGCGCTTTGCTCCTGAAGGCGGCGAGATCCTGGCGGCCGCCGTGGTCACCGAAGAGGGGAACTATGACTACGCCCTGCCTGCCACCACCGACATGATCTGGGACTTCATGGGCCAGTTCTACCGCTACGGCGGCGGTGTGCTGTCCAACGCTATCTCCTGGAAGGTGGACTATGAGGAGATGGGAGTGGAGTTCCGAAGCTTCACCGACTCCCAGGGCATCGACCGGCAGTATCTGGTCTATATCCCTGAGGCTTACCGCGGCAGCGGCGAGCAGCTGCCCGTGGTCATCGCCTATCACGGAGCCTCCACCTCTATGCGCAATTTCTTTGAGAATACCTTGTGGTACAATATCGCCGATGAGGAGGGCATCATGCTGGTGTTCCCCGAGTCCACCCTGGTGCCGGTGCCCCCCACCCTGGGCGGCGGCGAGGCCAACCCCACCGCCTACCGCGCGCTGTGGCAGGTGGAGGACCCTGAGCTGCGCTACACCGACGTGGTGTATGCCGAGGACCTGCTGGACCAGCTGATCGCAGTCTATCCCCAGGTGGATCAGGGCCGCATCTACTGCACCGGCCACTCCATGGGCTGCATGATGACCCACTACCTGGGCAGTGCCGAGGTCTCCCACCGCTTCGCCGCCATGGGCGCCACCTCTGGCCCCCTGATGGCCAGGGAGGAGACGGGATCCCAGACCGTGCCCATGTTCATGACCATGGCCCAGTACGACATGTGGAGCTATGACCTGAACCAGGACGACACCATGACCACCCAGGCGGTGGACATGTGGCTGGTCCGCAACGGGCTGGCGGACGCCTCCAACGTGGTCGAGGTCCGTAAGACCGGGGCCACTGAGACCTATGTGGAGGGCCGCTACAACAACTCCGTCTGGGAGAATGAGGACGGCATCCCTCTGTTCCGCTACGCCTGGGTCACCGGCAAGGACCATGTGAACCTGCCGGCAGAGAACCAGCTGCTGTGGGACGAGTGGTTCAGCCAGATCACCCTGGACACTGAGACAGGCGTGCGCGCCTACCAGGGACAGGCCATCGGCTGAGTCAGACAAGAGAACAGAAGCGACCGGGAGGGTGCGGCATCCGCCGCGCCCTCCCTCTTTGCCTTTGAGAGGACTGGGAAAAGGAGGAAGCCCCGCGGCGGAGAAGAATTGAAGATGTTCCAAAAAAGTGTGGATTGACGCTTTGTTCACATCTGAATAAGATAGGTGATACATGGCGCTCCTTTTTGAGAAATAGGACAAAGGGGGTGGCTCAGCAGAGAAAGTGGAGAGAGGAGCGGAAGGGGCGCCGGAGAAATGAAACAAGAGGAGGGCATCCAACGTGAGAGCGATGACAAAACGGATCTTATCTTTGGCGCTGACGCTGGCCATGGTGCTGTCGCTGTGCCTGACGGTCCAGGCAAAGGGCTCTGTGACCGTCACTTTGGACGGACGGGCCCTGGAGCTGACCGCTCCTGCCTATGTGGACGGGAACGGCAGGACCCAGGTGCCGGTGACCATCGGCCCCCAGCTGGGGCTGACCTACCAGCAGAAGGAGGGTGAGGTCACCTTTGTAAAGGGGGAGGCCAGCCTGACCTTCCGGGATGGGGAGAAGCAGGCCGGCAGCATGACCATGGACACCGCCGCCGATCTGTCCGGCAGCGTAGGCTATGTGCCCCTGGTCTACCTGGCCCGGGCTTTCGGCTTCCAGCTGATTTGGAACAGCGGGACCCGGACAGCGGCCCTGACCACGCCGGTGGAGGGCTTCCAGGCCCGGGACCTGGCGGAGATCGAGGCCCCGGCCCACGATTACAGCGAGAGCAACCAGCTGCCTCTGACCGGGTACTTCAAGGCATCCCTCACCGGTGACTTTGCCGGCCGTGAGGTGCGCTACTACATCCCCGACACAGCGGTGATCCGCCCCTATTACCACTTTATCGCCGTGCCCGACGGGGTGAACGCGGACCAGTTCCTGGTGGACAGCGGCTGGAAGCAGGTGGCGGATGAGACCGGCGAGTGTCTGTTCGTCCTGCTGCCTGATCAGACCACCTATATGTGGGGAGATGTGGAGCAGGAGAAGGACTATATTGCCGCCGCCAAGGCATATCACTCCGGCAATGGCGCCTATTTCACCACCTTCGGTGAGTTCTATCTGGTGGGCTATGGAGCCGGCGCAGCCCCCCTGGAGGCCTGGGCTGCGGAGAACCCCCATCTGATCATCAGCCAGGCCTATCTCAACGGGACGACCTGTGGCCTGGAGAACCTCCGGGCGGCCGGAGAGGAGTCCTACGGATGGAAGCACATGACCGACGGGGATATCCGGGACCGGGACGGCGACGGCATCAACGAGCGGGTAGATGAGAACGGCAACCAGAAGATCCTGTATCAGATGGCGGACCGGCTGGATCAGATCCTGAACCCGGACAAGGGGAGCGAAGCAGGCCTTCTGACCAAGGGTGATATGCCCCTTCCCACCTGGCTGGTCAACGCGGAGTCCGACGACAGCCTGACCTACTGGAAGCAGGTCAACCGGGCGGACAGCGCAGACGCCAGCGTGACAGCACTGGGAAGCGTTCCGGTGAGCGGGCAGGTATACAGCCAGAAGGAGGACACCTGGGCCACCGAGTATGCGGGCCGGATCTCCAAGGTGGTGGATCTGGAGACCGCCGCAGACACGGTCTCTTATGACTTCACCCGTGCTCTGCGGGACGAGATGACCGATTACACCCGGTATGACAACTCCATCTCCTACGGCAACGGCCTGACCTACCGGCTGGATTATACCGACATCCAGGTGGAGCGCTTCTCCTCCCGGGACAAGCGGGCGGTGGGGACCGTCAGCGGCCCGGATCTGAACGGGAACGAGGTGGAGGCTGAGATCACCATCCAGGCCCTGACCCTGGACGACGGCTATGTGACAGACGTGCTGCTCTATGTGCCGGAGACAGCGGGGACGAAGGACATCCCCGTGGTGGTGGTATGGCACGGCGGTTCTCAGACCGGGCACCTGTTCATGGATTCCACTGCCTGGTGGCAGACCGCCGCGGCGGAGGGCTTTGCCCTGGCGCTGCCTACCCGTACCAACCACAACCAGGGTACATCCTCCGACTATGACCTGCCCATCTTCGACAAGGTGGTCCAGTATTTGAAGAACGACGGCCGCTTCGATATGGGCCGGATCTATACCACCGGCCAGTCCATGGGCTCTGTGGCCACCATCGCGCTGGCGGAGAACCGAGCCTCCCAGCTGGCCGCGGTGATCTCCAGCAATGCCGGCGGGCCCAGCCGTCTCTCCGGCGGCGACGCCATCCCCGCCGGACTGGTGGTGGGCGAAGGCAACTATGCCGACCGGGGCATCCCCGGCTATACGGCTGACACCAGTTATCCCGAGGACGACACCAGCGTGCTGGTGCGCTCCACTGAGGCTGCCGCCGCGGGCGCCGACATCTACTGGGACGCGGCCAAGAACCTGAAGGGCGCGACCAATCACAACATGAACGACTGGATCGCCTATTTCACCGATGCCAACGGCCTGGGCGAGGACAGCCTGAGCGATGTGATCGTGTACAGCGGCGGAAACGCCCTCAACGGCGGCCACGATGATGCCCAGGGCAGCCTGAGCGATTGGGAGAGCAACAACGCCCGCTACCGTACCTGGAAGTGGTACAATGAGGATGACATCCCCGTGATGACCTACATCTTCTCTCTGTACGAGGCCCACAACTGCATCCCCGGTTTCCGGCCGCTGATGTGGGACTTCCTGGAGCATTACAGCGTGGAGACCGCCGCCGACGGCACGGTGACCCGCTATTACAGTGCCTCCGGGTTTGAACAGGACGACGCGGTCGTGATCCAGTGACCGGCAGATGACTTCCGGGGCGGAGCCAAAGGCTCCGCCCCAAATTTTGTCCCGGAAGCCCGGCATACAGATGAAAAGCGGCAGAGACTACAAAAAGTGGGGACAGGTCAAAAAAATGGAGATTGACGGTTTGGAGACTGGTTATTAAACTGGACATATCCAAGGGGCATTTTTTGGGAGATCTTACAAGGGAGGCGCGGCACAAACAGAGCGGATAAGGAGAGACCCGGAAATGCCATGGAAAGGAAAAGAGGAGGTTATCGATTGTGCGAGCAGTGACAAAACGCATCCTGGCTCTGGTACTGACCCTGGCAATGATCCTGTCGTTAGGGCTGACCGTACAGGCAGTGGGCAGCCCTGTGTCCATTGAACTAAACGGGACGGCCATGGAGCTGACAGCCCCGGCGTATATCGACGGACAGAACCGGACCCAGGTGCCGGTGACCATCGGCCCCCAGCTGGGGCTGACCTATCAGCAGAAGGAGGGGGAGGTCACCTTTGTAAAGGGGGAGGCCAGCCTGACCTTCCGGGATGGGGAGAAGCAGGCCGGCGGCATGACTATGGATACCGCTGCCGACCTGTCCGGCAGCGTGGGTTATGTCCCCTTGGTATATCTGGCCCGGTTTTTTGGGATCCAGGTGGCTTGGGACGGAGTCAGCAGGACGGTCTCTCTGACCGGCAGTGCCGGCCTGACTGTGGCAGACATCAGCAGTATTCAGGCTTATACGGATATGACCTTTTATGGTCAAGGACTGGTTTCGGTGGAGATCACCTACCGTCCAGGAGTGGATGTGAGCGGTGTGACAGCGCAATCCTACATCCTGGAGGATCGGGGGACCCTGTCCCCGGACTTTGGGCGGATCGAGATCGCGGGTGTGTCCGTTCAGGGACAGACTGTGACCCTGAGCATTGCGGAAAACACTGGAGCCACTTCCAATAATAAGATGATCTATACCGGAGATCAGAAGGAGGGCTCCCGGGAACGCAACGCCTTTGGCATTTACTGTACCGGGGCTTGGTACCGGGATGTAAATGGTGTCATTTACTACGGTAAGGAGGACACCGCAGAGTATAGGGCCAACACCACCGGAATGGGCTACCAGGCCCGGCCCTGCCTGGAGCTGAGGCTGCGCCACACCGGCGAGGCAGAGAGCGCTTCCGCCTGCCTGGCCAATGAAAAGGGTCAGTATAACGCCGGCGGTCTGTGGAAGCAGACCATTGACGCCAATTTTGGCGAAGGCGGCTTCCAGACCTTTGAGGAGCTGGGCATTCAGGTGGAATCCACTGCAAAGAACGCCAAGGATGTGGTCCCGGACCAGTATGTCCGCGGCTACCTCTATGTCCCGGAGGATTACACCGGTGATGAGGAAGTCCCTCTGGTGGTCACCATCTCGGGCAATGGTACCTCCTTCTGGATCCTGGAAGACGGCACCAATAATTTTGGTACCAACATCATGTATGATGCGGCCACCACCTCCTGGATCGGAAAGGGCGCCATTGTGGTGGGGATCCATGACCGCTCGATTATGGGCGGCAACGGCGAGGACTATGACTATCTTCTGGACGATGTGAATGTGATCAAGTATCTCCTGGAGCACTACAACATCGACCGGGACCGCATTATCATCCATGGCAATTCCCGCAGCACCATGGCGGCCAGCACTATCATCCAGGCACTGGCCGGACAGCCCTACTCCGCCGGACAGGATGCGGCCGACTGGGGTGACCGTCCCCGTACCAAGACCCTGGATAAATCGGTATATGACTTCGAGATCGGCGTGTTCCTGTGCAACAACGGCCTGTATGGCGGGCAGGGGCTCTGGACCTACGAGGACCGCCTGGCGGTGGCAAAGACCGGTCTGCGGGCATGGATCTTTGACGCGGAGCAGGACTTCAACAACATTGATTATGTGGAGGAACAGATCAAGGCGTTCAAAGAGGCTGGGTACAGCGACCAGTGGATCGCGGAGAACCTGCGTCTCACCTGCTTCCCCTCTGAACTGTTCTACTACTGGGGTGAGAGCGACCACTCCACCACCCGGATCAATTATTGGTACTTTGGAGACGGTGAGATCTATTACGGCTCTGACTGTCATATTGATGAGAATGGGCAGCTGGTGTATGACAGTAAGGTGATGCCGGGCGGAACTTACACCGTTGAGGCCCGGGGAGCCAGCCGCTCCGGTACTAAGGCGGGTCATGCATACACCGTGTATGGGGAAAACTTCCAGGAGTGGGCGCTGGAAACAACATGACCGATCCCACCTATGCACTGAAGTCCGTGGGGACTCTACGGCAGCGCTATACCCGCCGGCTACTCTGAGAAATGAATGGCTGACGATCTGCAGGTCTCCTTCTACAAGGACTACAAGTTCGCCGAGTGGGGCGTGAACAATCACTCCTGTATCTCAGTGAGTGGGCTTTGACCAGAGGAGTGTAAGATCTATTTGCTTTCTCTCTTGCTCTGCGGAGCGTCTCCTTAGCGATATGGGGCAGTCCCTCTGGGGTCTGCCCCATATCGTATTTTGACCAAGGGGAAGGGGAGAAGAAAAAATGTTTATCTTTCAAAAAAATGTGGATTGACGTTTTGGATATTCAAAATTAAAATAAAACTAAATAGAGCGTCTTTTTTGACGAAAATGACAAAGGAGGGGCGCAAAGCAGAGGGAAGAGAGGAAATGCAGAAAAGAGCTCTATCCAATCAGGAGATCCTGAAAAGAGGAGGTCATCGATTTATGCGAACCATAACGAAACGGCTCCTGTCTCTGGTGCTGACGCTGGCCATGTTGCTCTCCCTGGGCCTGACCGTCCAGGCTGTCAACACGGCGGTAACGGTCACGCTGAACGGGACGGCACTGGAGCTGGAAGCGCCCGCCTATATCGACGGGCAGGACCGGACCCAGGTCCCCGTGAGCATCGGCCCCCAGCTGGGGCTGACCTATCAGCAGAAGGAAGGGGAGGTCACCTTTGTAAAGGGAGAGGCCAGCCTGACTTTCCGGGACGGGTCCAAGGAAGCTGGCGGCATGACTATGGACACCGCCGCCGATCTGTCCGGTGAGGTGGGCTATGTGCCCCTGGCCTATCTGGCTCAGTTTTTCGGACTGAGTCTGACCTGGAACGGCGCTGCCCGCACCGCTGCGCTCTCCACCGGCTCCGACCTGACTGTGGCGGACATCCAGAGCATTCAGGCCTATACCGACGAGACCATGTACGGCACCGGTGTGGTGGAGGTGCAGGTCACCTATAAGCCGGGTGTCAATGTCAGCGGCGTCACCGCCGACAGCTACATCCTGGAGGACCGGGGCTCCCTGTCCCCCGACTACGGTCGGATCAAGATCGCTGGTGTCTCTGTCCAGGGCCAGACTGTGACCTTGACGATTGACGACGGCTCTGCAGCCACCGCCAACAACAAGCTGGTCTACACTGGGGATCAGAAGGAAGGCCCCCGTGAGCGCAACGTGTTCGGCATCTATGCCACCGGCGCCTGGTACCGCGATGTGAACGGCGTCATCTACTACGGCAAGGAAGATTCCGGCGAGTACAAGGCCAACACCACCGGCATGGGTTACCAGAGCCGCGCGTGCCTGGAGCTGAAGCTGCGCCACGCCGGCGAGGCTGAGAGCGCCGCCGCCTGCCTGGCCAACGGTAAGGGCCAGTATAACGCCGGCGGGCTGTGGAAGGAGACGGTGGACCGCCAGTTCGGCGCTGGTAAGTTCCAGTCCTTTGAGGATCTGGGCATCCGGATCCCCTCTACCGCCGCGGCAGCTACTGACGGCACCCAGGACGCCTATGTCCGGGGCTACGCCTATATCCCCGCCAACTATGATCCCGCCAACGGCATCGTGTTCACCCTGCAGGGACAGGGCATCTCCTACTGGAAGCTGCCCGACGGCACCGATGACGATGGCACCGGCATCATGTATGATTCCGCCACCACCTCCTGGGCCAACAAGGGTGCCATCGTGGTCAACATCCACGACCGCTCCAGCGCAGGCCCCGGCGAGTATTTCGATATCTATGATTTCGTGGTGGACGATGTCAATGTGATGCAGTATTTCATCGACACCTATGGTGTGACCGGCAACATCGTACTCCAGGGCAACTCCAGAGGCACCATGGCCTCCGCCTTGGTCATTAAGGCTCTGGCTGGACAGGCTTACAACCCCCAGAACCAGAAGAAGGATGCCGGACTGGAGGAGACCAGCACTCTGCCCGAGGGCAAGTATGACTTCACCATTGACGCCTATATCTGCCAGAATGGTACCTTCGGGTACAGCTACGATGAGGAGGACTGGGCCGCCATCGCTGCTACCGGCCTGAAGGTTTGGGCCTTCGACGGAGAGCAGGACTCCAACAACGTGGAGAGCATCGCTCAGTACACCCAGATCATGACCGAACTCAAGGGGGCCGACTGGGCGAAGGAGAACATTCGTCTTACCGGTTATCCCTCTGAGATCTATGCCTACTGGGGTGAGAGCGACCACTCCACCACCCGTATCAACGGCTGGTACTTTGATGATGCCGCTTTCTATGGCCCCGACCTGGAAATCGTGGACGGCCAGATCGTCTACAATACCAAGCTGAGCGACGGGGATACTTATACCCTGGACTGCCGGGGCAGCGCCGCCGGCAGCAGCAAGCAGGGCTATAAGTATACCGTGTACGACGAACTGTATCAGGAGTGGGCTCTGGACAAGAAAGGCGCCTCCGTCACCGACGGAGCTCCCGCCGCTGACCAGATCACCTCTATCCAGGCCACAGCAGTGGCTAACTTCTATGGCTACAAGGTGGGTACAGTGGACATCACCTACGCCGCGGGTACTGACCTGACCGGCGTCACCGCCGACAGCTACACCCTGTATGACCGGGGCTTCAATAATCCGGAGTTCGGCGAGGTGGAGATCACCGGCGCCTCTGTGGATGGGAACGTGGTCACCCTGACCGTCGATCAGGGGACGGATAAGGTCACCGACCGCAGCCGTGAGACTTACGGTACCCTGTGCACCAGCTCCAGCTGGTATGTGGACTCAGAGGGCAACGTCCACTACGGCGATACCCAGACCACCGACGCCCTGGGCATCACCATCTACCCCAACACCATTAAAAAGGGCCTGCAGTGGAGAGAGAATATGGACCTGGTGCTGTGCGTCAACAGCGACGACATCACCACCGGTATCCGCTCCACTGACGGCGCTGGCACTATGCTCGCCGATACCGTCTGGGAGCCCACCATCCTGGCCGATGACCTGGACAAGGTGGAGCTGGAGATGGTGGATGTAGGCTGGAAAGCTGCAGACTACACTATGCTGGGCGATCAGGGCGAGGTCCCCGTCCATGTTATCTACCCCGACAACTATGACCCCAACCGGGCGGAGCCCTACCCCGTCATCGACTATCAGTGCGGCGGCGGCGTCTGCTACTGGGAGGTCACCGACGGCAGCACCACCCCGGCCAACAACCTGGGCTGCAACGTGGTCTATGACGTGATGATGACCGAGTGGCACCGCCAGATGCCTGACGCCATCATTATGAGTGTCAACGTCCACTCCTCCACAGTAGAGAATTCTGCCAAGGAGATCGCCGGCGTGCTGGATTACGCCATCGAGAACTGGAACGCGGACAAGGACCGCATCATCCTGGTGGGCAACTCCCAGGGCACCCTGATCTCCTCCGACGTGATCCGCCAGCGCCCCGATCTGGTGGCGGGCTATGTGGAGTGCAACGGCAACCTGGGCGGCATGGCGTCCGCTGATACGGTGGACGGCACCCTGGCAAACAGCAGCCTGGGGAGCTGGACCGAGGAAGAGGTCCAGGCCATGATCGACAACGGGGTGTCCGTGTGGATGTTCAATGGCGAGACCGATGGTGACAACCCCGCTGCCCAGCAGGACGTGATCGAGATCGTGAAGGACCTGTACCGGGAAGCCGGGAAGAGCGAGTCCTGGATCGAGGAGCATGTCCGGGCCTCCGGGCTCCAGTCCTGGAAGTTCAAGGATTGGGGCGAGACCGACCACTCCGTTACCAAGGTGGTGGCTTGGTACTATTTGGGCCAGCCCTACATGGATGTGGAGAAGGGCACCTCTCTGAAGGCC
The DNA here is from genome assembly GCA_003112755.1 of Lawsonibacter asaccharolyticus. Lineage (NCBI taxonomy): Bacteria > Bacillati > Bacillota > Clostridia > Eubacteriales > Oscillospiraceae > Lawsonibacter > Lawsonibacter asaccharolyticus. Next base: position 2,470,266 of record BFBT01000001.1, read on the forward strand.
GGCGAGACCTACCAGTATTCCGGCAAGGAGGAGAGCTACGAGAAGTATCAGTACACCATGGACTATGTGTACACGGTGTACCCGGAGAGCGTGGCCCAGTGGGCGAAGGACGTTTTCGCCTCTGTGTAAGCGCAGATAGAGCCGGTCCCGCAGGCCGGCGGAAGGAAGAGCATTACTTTGCTTCCTCTCTCACGCTCTGCGGAGCGTCTCCCTAAAAGAGCGCCGGGCAGACCCGTAAGGGCCTGCCCGGCGCTCTTTTAGGGAAAGGGACCGTTTTTTCTGTCCCGTCATAGGATAGGGAAAGAAATGGGGGCGGTTTGGCATGAAAAGGGAAAAACAGATGGGGGAGGCCCCAGCGGTCCTGTGGCGGGAGGAGAAAAAGACCCTGACTCTGTGCGGGGAGCCGGTGCTGGAGGAGACCCTGGCCTGGCCGGAGTTTGAGGGGAAGGGGCGGGCAGTGCGCCGCATGACGGGCTACTACCGGCGCCTGGTCCGGTCCTGCCGCCTGCGCTGGGAGCGGGAGACCTACTGCCTGGCCTGCCTGCGGCTGGCCGCCTGCCGGGAGGAGTCCCGGGTCTTCCGGCCCTGGCAGGCAGGGCTGACGGGAGAGGTAGCCATGGAGGGGGCGGACCTGCTGAGCATCCGGATGGAGCTGCGGGAGGTGCGGGGAGACGGGCGGCCCCTCCTGTCCTGTTCCGGGGTGACCTGGGACTGGAAAGCGGGCGCGCCGGTTCCGCTGGGTATGCTGCTGCCGGAGCGGAGCCGCCGGCGGCAGCTGCTGGAGGGGATCAGGCAGGCAGGGGAGGGGGAGCTCCGGAGTGGGAGCTGTCTCCTGGACCCGGATTGGAAGGAGACGGCGAGGCGGGACTTTCGGGCCAGCCGCTTCTGCCTGCGCCCGGAGGGCATCGAGCTCTTTTATCCCCAGTGTTCTCTGGCCCCGGCGGTAGAGGGGGTGCTCTCCTTCCGGGTGCCCCTGGCGGGGGCTGCGTGGACGGCGGGGGAAGGGACAGCCTCAGAGACATAAAGCTGGGGCATGGCCGCATACCTCTTATTTGAGGTGATGGTCATGCTGCTCTCCCGTCTGAATGACGCCGTCTGGTCCCCCTGGCTGCTGGGACTGTTCCTGGCAGCGGGGCTGTATTACTCCCTGCGGACCGGCTTTTTCCAGCTCTTCCGCATACCCCTGTGGCTCCGCACCACCTTCGGAGCCATGCTGCGCCGGCGGGGGCGGGGGAATGGGCGGGGTATCTCCCAGTTCCAGGCCCTGGCCACCGCCCTGGCCTCCACCATCGGTACAGGCAGCATCGCTGGGGTGGCTACCGCCATCTGGTTCGGCGGGCCGGGGGCGGTGTTCTGGATGTGGGTCTCCGCCCTGCTGGGCATGATGACAGGGTGCGCGGAGAAGCTGCTCTCCGTGCGCTACCGCCGCGCCGGCCCCGCAGGGTGGCTGGGAGGGCCCATGTACTACATCCGGGACGGCCTGAAAAGCCCGCTGCTGGCGGGCTGGTTTGCCCTGGCATGCCTGCCGGCCACCCTGACCGGGGGAGACATGGTCCAGTCCAGCTCCATTGCCGCCGCCCTCCAGGCCACCTTTGGATGGGACCGGCTGGCGGTGGGGGCGGCCGTCGCGGTCCTGACGGGGCTGGTGATGGTGGGGGGGATCGGACGCATCGCCCGGGTGAGCAGCGGTCTGGTCCCGGCGATGGCGCTGCTCTATCTGGGGGGCGGGGCGGCGGTGCTGGCTGCCCGGGCCGACCAGATCCCGGGGGCGATGGCACTGATCTTCTGCTCGGCGCTCCGACCGGAGGCCGCAGTAGGGGGCGGAATGGGATACACCCTGGCTGCCGCTCTGCGGTACGGGGTGGCCCGGGGGGTGTTCACCAATGAGGCGGGGCTGGGGACTTCCGCCATGGCCCACGCTGCGGCAGAGGTGGACTGTCCAGCCCGGCAGGGGATGTGGGGGATCGTGGAGGTGTGCGTCTCCACCCTGCTGGTATGCACCGCCACCGCCCTAGTCATCCTGGTCAGCGGGGTGTATGGCCCGGCGGACGCCCTGGTCCGGGGGGCGTTGGGGGCAGTGCCTCCTGACCGGCTGGGGGCGCCGCTGACGGCGGCGGCCTTCTCCTCCGTGCTGGGGCCCTGGGGTGGGGCGGTGGTCTCCCTGAGCCTGCTCCTCTTTGCGTTCTCATCCATCCTGGGATGGAGCTGGTACGGGGAGCAGAGCATCCTCTACCTGACCGGGTCCAGGCGGCTGGTCCCCGCATACCGGCTGGTGTTCCTGTCCTGTGTGGTGCTGGGGAGCGTGTGGGAGGGGGAGGCAGTGTGGGAGCTGGTGGACCTGTGCAACGCGCTGATGGCCATCCCCAATCTGACGGCCCTCCTGCTCCTCTCCCCCCAGGTGCTGCGGGAGCTGCGGGACTGGGAGCGGACCGGAGGATAAAAGACAGGGGCAGCGGAAGTTTCCGCGGCCCCTGTCAAGGGGGAAGATCACTTTGAGACGAGTTCCGGACAGACTTCCTCATAGAAGCGCTGGGCTCCGTCGTGAAGGGGGATGGGGAGGTCCTCACACAGAAAATCCCGGTCGGACAGGACAGACATGGCGGGATACAGTTCCCCCATGATATCGGCAGACTCCCACAGGGCCTGGGTCATGGAGTAAACCAGCTCCTCGTCCATGGAGACGTCTACACACAGCAGGCACTTGACCCCAAAGGTGTCTACATCCAGGGACTGCCCGGGGTAGGTGCCGGCGGGGATGACGGCGGGGTAGTAGAGGTCGTTCTGGGAGAGGATCAGATCCAGCTCCTCCTGGGTGTAGCGCAGTAGGCGGGAGGGGACCCGCTCCGGGAGCTGAGCCAGCCCGCTCACCGGGGCGCCGGTAAAGCCATGGATGGCGTCCAGGTCGCCGCTGAGGATCAGGTCCGTACCTGCCCCCAGGCTGCAGTTTTCCAGTACAGTCCCATCGCCATCCAGCCTCAGGGCGTTGATCACAGCCCAGGTGGCCAGCTCGGAGGCGGAGCCCTGAGGGCCTGCGCCGATGCGCATCCCCTTCAGGTCATGGACATAAAACGCGCCGGTGCGAATGGGGGACATCCAGTTGGAGGTGCTGGAAAAGACAGCGGCAACGGCCCGCAGGTCTTCATTAGTGGGGGCGCTGTCCTCCGTGCCGTAGACAGCGGTATAGGCGGAGTCGCCCGCCACCAGCCCCAGGTCGATCTCGCCGGAGGAAAGGTTCTGAATGTTCATGAAGGAGCCTGTGGAGGTGCTGATGTTGAACTTCAGCTGGTCGGTGCTCAGGACCTGGGCGATGGCAGTGCCCACGGGGGTCATAGTGCCACCGGTGTCTGCGGTGCCGATGGTGAGCACGATCAGGCCGTCCGCATCCAGCGGTGAGATATCCTCGGGCTGCGATGCACAGCCGCCGCAGGCGAGGCATAGGGCGGTCAGACATGCCAGGACCGCCTTATTGCGAAAAAGCCCCAAGAGACCACCCTCCCTATCCATGGAATTCATGCTGCTGTCTCTACTATACCACAGATGTGGAAGATTTTACAACCTCAAAATACAATGGGACAGGGGCGCGTATCAGATACGCGCCCCTGTCCCATTGTAAAGAGGGAGGTGGATCGATTTAGTGAGCAAGAAGGCCGCCAAACACGGAGAGGAAAATGGGGTTATAGATATCGTCGATAATGACGGCGAAAGAGGGATACAGCACCCAGGCCACATTGTGCCAGCCGTACTGATCCATAACAGCCTTCTCGTTGGCAACGGCATTGGGACCAGAGCCGCAGCCCCAGCCGCAGTTGCCGGCGGCCATGACGGCGGCGCCGTAGTTGCGGCCGAACATGTTGTAGGAGACAAAGATGGCGAACAGAGCCATGAGCGCTGCCTGAAGCAGCAGGATGATGCCCATCTGCCCAGCCACGTCAGCCAGAGCAGTAATGTCGATGGTCATCAGCACCAGGGCCAGATAGAGTTCCAGGAACATATGCTCCAGGGCGTCCACCTCGGGGGTATAGAACTTGATGTGGGCGGCCTCCATCACATTGCGGGCGATGGCGCCGGCGAACAGGCAGCCGATAAACTTGGGCATCTCGATCATGGGGATGTTGTCCAGGATGCAGTAGATGGGCATGCCCAGGGCGCACAGCAACAGGACCATGCCGAACATGGAGACCATGCGGCTGTTGCTCAGTTCATTGATCTTGCCGTCAGCGGCCGCCTCGGGCTTGTCGTTGGGGTCCGCCTTCAGGTGGTGGCGGCTGATAAGGAACGCAGCCACAGGGCCGCCGATGAGGGAGCCCATGATGTTGCCCAGGGTGCCGGCGGTGACGCCCACGGTGGTGGCGGACTCAGGGGCACCCCAATCGATGAAGATGGGGCCGAAAGCGGAGGCGGTGCCCACGCCGCCGGACATGGAGGCGGAGGAACACTGAAGAGCCAGATAGGGGTCCATCCCGATGAGGTTGCCCACCAGTACGCCCAGCACGTCCTGGAGGGTGATCAGCAGGCAGGCGGCCACAGCGATCATGATGCACAGCTTGCCGCCGGCGTGCCGGATCAGCTTCCAGCTGAAGCCGAAGCCCACGCACATAAAGAAAATGTTCTGGCACAGGTCCTGGATGGTCTTGACATCGAAGGAAAAGGCCATCACGCCAGATGCCTTTAGAATGGCGACTGCGATAGAGAACAGCAGGCCGGAGACCACAGGAGCGGGAATTGCAAATTTTTTCAGAAGCGCGGAGCGCTTGACGATGGCGTGGCCCAGAAAGATCACAATAGCTGCGAAACCAAGGCTGGTGAGATACTCGAACTGAAAGGAGCTGACCGCTCCATCCACACCAGCTGTGTAGGTCCCGAAATAGCCAAGGATTTTTTCCAAAGTCATACACATCTCTCTCCTTTCTTTCCTGCCCGGCAGTCCGCCGGACACACACCTTTTACAATAAAGATTCTATAAAGACAAGGGGAAGAAGTCAATTTATCGTAATTATTGAAGGGCTTTTGTAACTATTGTAACTGAATAGGCCCCCAAAATCAGGCTGTGCGGAAAGAAAGCTGAGCGGGAAGGAAAAAGCAGGCATCGGTCCTGCGATGCCTGCCGGGAGGGATAGGGATGATATTCAGCTGTGCAGCCTCAGGTAGCGGATGGAGGGGCGGCCTCCGGTCTGGTAATCGATGGAGCTGGTGATCTCCCCCTGATCCACCATGTAGTTGACATAGCGGCGTACCGTGATACGGGACAGGCCCACATGTTCGGCGATCTGTTCGCTGGTAAAGAAGTGCTCCGGGTTCTCATCGAAAAAGCGGCGGATCCTGGACAGAGTGCTGAAATTCACGCCCTTGTCCAAGGGCGTACCGGGAGGCACTGCCTCCCGGTGATGGACCAGCTGGTCAATGGCGCTCTGGTCCATGCTGCCGGGCCCCTGCTCCAGCAGCCGCCTGGCCTGAAGGAACCGGTCCAGCGCCTGACGGAAGCGGGGGAACTGGAAAGGCTTGACAAGATAATCCAGCACCCCCCGGGCGAGCAGGCCCTGGACGATATGAGTGTCGTTGGCGGAGGTGACCGCGATGATGAAGGGGCTCTCCCCCAGGGTGTGGAGCTGATCTACGAATTCAGTGCCGTTCATGCCCGGGGTGTAGTAGTCCAGGATGATCAGATCCGCCTTGAGCTCCGGCAAATGGGCCAAAGCCTCTCCGCCGCTCTTGAAGGTGCGGACCACACGGAACTGGCTGTCCGCCTCCACGTACTGCTTGTCGATGGCGGCCACCATGGGGTCGTCCTCGATGATAATGACTTGGTACATCCGGTCTCACTCCTCTCTGGTAAAGGTCAGGGTGAAGCAGGTGCCTACCCCGGGCTCGGTCTCCAGCTCGATGCAGCCTCCATGCTCGTCCACCAGCCGGCTGATCAGATATAGGCCGAAGCCACGCCCCTCCCCCTTAGAGGAGAATCCTTTGTCCCAGATGTGGGGCAGGATGTCGGGGGCGATGCCGCCGCCGGTGTCCTCGCAGACCACCAGATTGCAGTCAGGGCGGCAGTACATGGACAGCTTGATCTCCCGCACCTCGCTGTGGCTTCGGCTGAGCTCGTCGATGGCGTTTTCCAACAGGTTGCCCAGGATGGTGGCATAGTCCTCCGGGGAGAGGAGCAGGTCCTCCTCCCGGCAGAAGCTGTCGTGGGTTACGGTGAGCAGGATGCCCAGCTCGGCGGCGTGCATCATCTTCCCGATGATGAGGGCGCACAGGTGGGACACCCGGATACAGTCCGCCGTCTCCCGGATGGACTGGCTGGTGACCAGACTGGTGTTCATGATGAACTGGACAGCTTTCTGGCTCTCGCCGGTCTGGAGATAGCCCAGGATGATGTGGAGCTTGTTCATGAACTCGTGGTTGAAAAAGCGCAGGGTGTCCAGCATGTAACGGGCGCCGGAGAGCTCGTCGGACAGCTTGCGCATCTCCGTCTTGTCGTGGAAGACGTTGAGTACCCCCTGGGAGCCGTTCTCCCCCAGGATGGGCACCTCACTGGCCAGGATCTGGCGCTCCTGGATGACGCAGGAGCGGTTGTGCACCGCCTGCCCGCTGCGGGCCACCTGGATGCAGCCCGTCTCCGGGAAGAAGCGGGTCAGCGGCTGTCCCTCCAGGGGGGTGGAGCCGCACTGGAGCAGGGTCCGGGCCTGGTCGTTGGCAAAGACCACCTGCCCCCGCAGGTCGGTGGCCACCAGGCCGTCCTCGATGGAGTTGAGCAGGTCGTCCTGCTGTAAGTAGAGGTCCAGCAGTTCCTTGGGGTGGTGCCCGCGGAGGGAGCCCTTCAGCAGATGGACGATTCCACGGGCGAGCAGAAGGGCCACACCGAACATGCCGCCCAGCACCAGAGAGAAGAGCAGCACGAGATTGAGGCTGCGCTGGAGAATGTCGGCCCGGAAGATGGCCGCGGTGACAAAGCCGATGATGGAGCCAGACCCGTCCCGGACCGCATGGAAAGCCACCCGCTGGTTGCCGTGGGTGCCGTAGCCGGTGGTGATATAGGGCGGGGAGCCGGACAGGATGGCAGTCTCCTCCCCGGCTACAAAGGTCTCGCCGGTCTCCAGGCGGCTGGTGTGGTAAAAGCGCAGACCGTTTCGGTCATAGACAGCAATGATGTCAATGCCAGGAAAATTCTGGTGCAGGGAATCCAGCGACCCGGTGACCTCCTGGGTGGGATAGCCATTCGCCAGCATCTCCGCCACGCCATCCATAGAGGCCACATAGGCGGCGGTGCTGGAGATGGTGGAGTCGATGCTCTGACTTTGGCGGGCGATATCGAAATAGAGGGTGATCCCCAGAGAGAGCATCAGGAGCAGGGCGGAGACAGCAGAAAAGCTGAGGAAGAGCTGCCGCTCCAGGGAGAGGCTTTTGATCTTTTGCAGCATGGAGTCACCTCCGCGATCGAGGGTCGGCCAGGGTCAGAGCTGGTTCCGGTCCCGAAGCCAGCTGGGGAGGGTCCTGGCCCGGATGCTGGAGACGATGCCCATGGCGGTGTAAAGGGTGATGATGGAGGAGCCGCCATAGCTGAAAAAGGGGAGCGTGAGCCCCATGACAGGCAGGATGTACAGGCACATGCCCACATTGAAGAATACCTGGGCCAGCAGCATCCCGGCGATCCCCATGGATACATAGGCGGAGAAGGGGGAGCTGGCGTTCCGGCCCACCCAGTAACACCGCAGGATGATGAGGGCCAGGACCAGGAGCAGCAGGAGGCAGCCCACCATGCCAAGCTCCTCCCCGCAGACGGAGAAGATGAAGTCGGTCTGTCGGGCAGGGAGAGCGGCACTGTATGATGCCTGAGTCTGGGTGCCGTTGAGGTATCCCTGGCCGGTGAGCTGGCCCGAGCCGATGGCCAGCAGGGAACGGCTCTGCTGGAAGCCAGCCCCCAGCGGATCCAGGCTGTGGTCCAATACGACCATAAACCGATTGCGGATATAGGCGAAGCGGTCACTCTGGAGGATGGTGAACCAGGCCCCAAGAATGGCACCCACGAAGCACGTCCCGCCCAGAGCGAACCATCGAGCCTTCACCCCCGCCATCCAGGAGATGGTGACGAAGAGGAACAGATAGATGACGCACATACCGATGTCACCGCAGACCACGGCAATCAGCCCCACCATCAGCAGGGTATGACCGGTGAGCTGGGCCACGGAGAAGGAGGAGCTGATGTCCCGCTCCTGCTGGTGGATGCGGGCGGCCTGCCAGGCCAGAAGCAGGATAAAGGGGATCTTGACGATCTCGTTGGGCTGGAGATCCAAGGGGAAGTGGGGGATGATCCGGTCCAGGGCGAGCCAGTTCCGGTTGCCCCCCGATTCCTTTCCCAGGGGGGTCAGGAGCAGGAGAATGAAGCCCACATCAAAGGCCACCAGCCACTTCCAGCACTTCTCCACGAACAGCTGGAAGTCCACAAAGGTGAGGACGATGTAGATGACCACGCCGATGCAGATGGCGACGGCCTGGACGATCACGTTCCGATTATTATTATCGAGATAGCGGGTGGCGCTGTAGATCAGGGCCAGGCCGTAGCCGCTGGCCGTGAGACATAGGAACAGAAGGAGCACATCGCCCTTCTTGAAAAACTCCCGGATGGGGGAAAACAGGGTGGTCACGTTGTCACCTCTTCAGTAGGGGGAAATATTTTCTTTCAGATTATTATTTTACCGCCTTTGTGTGAAAAAGTAAACTGACAGTTCTGAAAAAAGGGCGGTTGGGACCGCGTTTCCTCCCGGCATGTGGAGCTGCGGGCGGGAAAAGCATGAGGACGGCGGAAACATCACTGGAAAAGCGTGGGGGACCTGTGTTATAATCGGAGGCGAGAACGTGGAGCCGCGATGTCCGCGGGGAGAGGAGCGAGCATGGAATTTGTGACCAACAGCCCCGAGGAGACGGAGGAGCTGGGAGAACGGCTGGGGCGGGCCCTGTCCCCGGGGGATGTAGTGGCCTTTACCGGGGACCTGGGGGCGGGCAAGACCGCATTCACCCGGGGCATCGCCCGGGGGCTGGGGATCGGGGATCGGGTGACCAGTCCCACCTTTGCCATTGTCAACGAGTATGAAGGGGGGCGGCTGCCGTTGTTCCACTTCGACATGTACCGCCTGACCTCCTCCGACGAGCTGTTCGACATCGGCTGGGAGGACTACCTGGCCCGGGGCGGCGTGTGCGCCGTGGAGTGGAGCGAGAATGTGGCGGATGCGCTGGAGCGGGACACTGTCCGGGTGGACATCCGCCGGGGCGGGGAGGAGAGCAGGCGGGTGATCTCGGTGGAGCCTGTCCCCGCCGGATTTTGAGCAGAGAGGGGAGATCGACGATGAAAATACTGGCCCTTGAGACCTCGGCGGCGGCCTGTTCCGCCGCCCTGTGCCAGGACGGGACCCTGCTGGCACAGAGCTGGCAGAACAGCGGGCTGACCCACAGCCGGACCCTGCTGCCCCTGGTGGACAGCATGCTGAAGAACTGCGGCGCGTCCCTGAAGGAGGTGGAGGTGATCGCCGTGGCGGCCGGACCCGGCTCCTTCACCGGGCTGCGCATCGGCGTGGCTACCGCGAAGGGGCTGGCCTGGCCGGAGGACAAGCCCTGCGCCCCCTGCTCCACCCTGGAGTCCATGGCCTGGCCTTTGGCCCACCTGGAGGGGCGGGTCATCGTGTGCGCCATGGATGCCCGGCGCAGCCAGGTGTACAACGCCCTCTTCCTGGCCGCAGGGGAGGGCCTCCAGCGGCTGACGCCCGACCGGGCCATCGGCCTGGACCAGCTGGGGGAAGAGCTGAAAAAGGTGGAAAAAGAGAAAATTGTAGTTGGAGACGGGGCCAGGCTGTGCTATAATACTTTAACAGAGCAGGGTATCACCCTGAAAATGGCCCCGGAGCATCTGCGGATGCAGAGCGCCTGGGGTGTGGCCCGCGCGGCGCTGGAGCTGGTCCGTTCAGGCGGACTGGTCTCCGGAGAGGAGCTGGCCCCCGTGTACTGCCGTCTGTCTCAGGCGGAGCGGGAGCGGCTGGAGCGGGAAGCTAAATCAAAATAAAAAGGGGAGCGTTTCAGATGTTTGACAGCAAAGTCCATGTTTTGGATCACCCGCTGCTCCAGCACAAGCTGAGTATCCTGCGGGACGAGCGCACCGGTGTGAAGGAGTTCCGGGAGATCGTGTCCGAGATCGCTACACTGGAGTGTTATGAGGCTACCCGTGATCTGCCTCTGGAGGATGTGGAGATCAAGACTCCCGTGGCCACCGGCACCTTCAAGTGCCTGACGGGGAAGAAGCTGGCCATTGTTCCCATCCTGCGGGCTGGGCTGGGCATGGTGGACGGCATCCTGACGCTGATCCCCTCCGCCAAGGTGGGGCACATCGGCCTGTACCGGGACCCGGAGACCCTGGCACCGGTGGAGTATTACTGCAAGATGCCTCACGACATCGCCGAGCGGGACGTCATCGTCCTGGATCCCATGCTGGCTACCGGCGGCTCCGCCGTGGCGGCCATCCAGTTCCTGAAAAACTATGAGTGCAGGAGCATCAAGCTGATGAACATCCTGGCCGCCCCTGAGGGCATCCAGGCAGTGCGTACCGCCCATCCCGATGTGGACATCTATGTGGCCGCGGTGGACGAGAAGCTCAATGACCACGGCTATATCGTCCCCGGCCTGGGCGACGCAGGCGACCGAATTTTCGGCACTAAATAAGTATCGGATACAGGCAAGGCGGCGGGCCCCTCTGGCAGGAAGGGTCCGCCGCCTCTGCACTGTTGTCATTTTCTGGGGTGCTGGGGATGAAAGGGAGACGGCGAGGGAGGATTTGACAGGGGCGCGGAATTCCTCTATAATAGTAAAAAACTGCAAAAGGAAGCGGCCCGAGCCAGAGAGAGGCCGGAATGGAGGAGCATGTGATGGACATCCATGTGGGAGATGTGCTGAAAATGAAGAAGGCTCACCCCTGTGGAAGCCAGGAGTGGCTGGTCCTCCGGGTGGGCATGGATTTTCGGATGCGCTGTCTGGGCTGCGGACACGAGGTGATGCTTCCCCGGAACAAGGCGGAGAAAAGTGTCCGAAAGGTGTATCGGGACGGCACGGAGGTCAAACTGGAGGCGCGCCCGGCAAAGGGCGGCCAAGGAGGAGGGGAAGAGGCATGAATCAACGATACTGGAGCAGCCGGATCCAGGGACTGGTGCCCTACACCCCCGGGGAGCAGCCCAAGGACCGGACGTTCATCAAGCTGAACACCAACGAGAACCCCTACCCCCCTTCTCCCCGGGTGCTGGAGGCCATCCGGCGGGAGGCGGATCAGCGCCTGCGGCTCTATCCTGATCCGGAGTCTGCCGCGCTGCGGGGGGCGCTGGCGGAGCACTATGGCGTGGAGCCGGAGCAGGTGTTCTGCGGCAACGGCTCAGACGAGGTGCTGGGGCTGTGCTTTTACGCCCTGTTCAGCCCCGGGCGGAAGGTGGTGTTCCCAGACATCACATACAGCTTCTATCCGGTCTATACCGAGCTGTTCGGGCTGGACTATGAGGAGATCCCCCTCAACGAGGACTTCACCCTGCCGGTGGAGCGCTTTCTGGGGGGGAACGGCGGCGCGGTGATCTGCAACCCCAACGCACCCACGGGCCGGGCCCTGCCTCTGTCTGACATCCGGCGGATCGTGGAGGCCAACCCGGCAGCGGCGGTGCTGGTAGACGAGGCCTACGCCGACTTCGGGGCCCAGTCCGCTGTGGAGCTCATCGACCAGTATCCCAACCTGCTGGTGGTCCGCACCATGTCCAAGTCCCGGTCCCTGGCGGGGATGCGGATCGGCTACGCCCTGGGCAGCCAGGACCTGATCGATGGGGTGAACTGCGTGAAGAACTCCTTCAACTCCTACCCCCTGGACCGGCTGGCCCAGGCGGCAGGGGAGGCGGCCGTGCGGGACACGGCATATTTTGAGGAGACCCGGGGCAAGATCATGGCGACCCGGACGTGGGTCACCCACAGGCTGCGGGAGATGGGCTTCCAGGTCCATGACTCCAGCTCCAATTTCCTGTTCATCGCCCACCCGGACCACTCCGGGCGGGTGCTCCAGCAGGGGCTGCGGGACCGGGGCGTGCTGGTGCGCCGGTTTGAACGCCCTAGGATACAGGACCATCTGCGGGTGTCCATCGGGACAGACGAGGAGATGGAGGCCATGTGCCGGGCTATGGAAGAGATTTTGAAAGGACAGTGACCCATGCGATACGACAGTGACCTGCTGTACCGTCCCCCAGGGGAGTGGCGCAGCTATCTGCTCCAGTGCACCATCGGGTGTTCCCACAACAAATGCACCTTCTGTGCCATGTACAAGGAGAAGAAGTTTCGGGTCCGCCCGGTGGAGGAGATCCTGGAGGACATCGACATGGCCCGCAGCTACTACGGGCCCAATGTGGAGCGGGTCTTCCTCATGGACGGGGATGCCATTGTGATGAGGACGGAGCAGCTGCTCCAGATCCTGGAGAAGCTGTATGCTGCCTTCCCTAAGCTCCAGAAGGTGACCACCTACGCCGGCCCCAGGAGCACCCTGAGCAAGACGCCGGAGGAACTGCGCGCCCTGCGGGAGGCCGGACTGACCCGGGCCTATCTGGGGGTGGAGAGCGGCAGCGACGCAGTGCTCCAGGCCATCCAAAAGGGCTGCACCGCCGCGGAGATGCTCCAGGCGGGCCAGAACCTGGTGGCGGCGGGCATCGACCTGTGGGCCATCGTCATCCTGGGCCTCACCGGCCAGGGGGGCGACTGGGAGGAGCACGTCCTGTCCACCGCCGGCATCATCAACAAAATGAAGCCCCGCCACCTCTCAGCCATGACTTTTGCCCCTGCGGCGGGCACCCCGCTGGGGGAGGACGTGCTGGCCGGGCGCTTTCAGGTGTGTACCCCGGACCAGATCCTGGAGGAGTGCCACCTGCTGCTGGAGCACCTGGATGTGGACCCCCTCCACTTCACCAGCAACCACGCCTCCAACTACCTGCCCCTGAAGGGGGGGCTGCCGGAGGACCGGGAGAAGTTCCTCTCCCTGATCGACCAGGCGCTGGAAGGCAAGATCCGCCTGCGCAAGACGCTGAATCGGGGGATCTGAGATGTCCCGAAAGTGAAGACCGCCCCGCCGGAGCCTTTGGTTCCGGCGGGGCGGTCTTTATCGGTTCAGCGGCGGCGGCGTCCCAGCCACAGGTCCGTCCCGATAAGGATGGCGCACCAGAGCAGGATCAGCCCCCCGATGAGCAGAGCGCAGTTGCGGAAAAAGACCTCCGGCAGGATCAGGATGATCTGGTCCACCGCCGGGTCGAAGAGCCAGTTGTCCTTCCCCGGGAAGAACAGGGCGTGGAATACCACAAAAGCCCGCTCAAAGTCCAGGGAGGCCAGCAGGCCCACCACGGCGAAGACGATGCCCAGCCCCGCGGCAGACCAGAAGCCGGGGCCCCGGCCCAGAAGGGGGCGGGGCACCAGGCCCATCCGCCGGCCCAGCAGGAACCAGAGGAGCAGGAGGGCGGCAGACAAGGCCAGCACGGCCAGATCCAGCAGGAAGAGGACCCGCACATCGGCAAAATGGTCCCGGCCGGACTGTGACCAGGACAGCGCGCCGGTGGAGAACTCCGGGGCGCCCAGGCAGAAGTCCAGCATCTCGTCATAGGCCTGGCGGATCGCCTCCTCTGTCAGGCCGGTAGCCTGGACCAGCCCCAGAGGGCCGATATGGGCGTAATAGAAAGGGCGGCAGAGGATGGGGACCGCCACAGAGGAGGAGAGCACGAGGCAGGCCGTAAGGACGGCCAGCAGGACGGACAGGATCTTACTCTGTTTCATCAGGGACACCTCCCGAAGGGATGACCAGACCGGACAGGACGATGAGCACCTGCCCGGGGAGGTAGAAGAGCCACATCCCTACCTGGGCCACGGAAGAGAGGGGGGGAGGGAAGAGGCTGGGGAACTGAGAGACTGCGACCAGCATGTCGCACATGAGGTAGAGGAGCAGTCCCAGGGAGAAGAGGCGGCCCCCGGCGTCCCGCAGAGACAGGCTCAGCAGGGCGTTGAAGAGGAAGTGGGAGAAGTAGAGGGCCGCGGCTGCGGTCTCCGGTGTGAAGAGCTCCAACTGGTACAGGGACACCAGAAGCAGGGAGAACAGAAGGAACCTGGGAATGAGCAGGGCATGGCCTCCGTTGGCCTTACAGATGCGGACCATATACGCAACCTGGACCCCGTAAAAGAGGAGGATGCCCAGGAGGTACCAGCGGTCCAGCACCAGCAGGAAGAGGTCGGCCGCTACGGTCATGGCCAGCGCGGCGGCCACCAGGCGGTCTCCGCCCCGGGAAGCCCCCGCCAGGGCCATGAGCAGGCACAGCAGCAGGGCGGCATACTTCAGGGCGGTGCTCAGAGGACCAGGAGAGAGCAGGTCCAGGGCCAGGAAGGAGAGGTAGAGCGCCCCCTCCAGCAGCAAAAAAGCCGGCACGCTCCACCGGCAGAGCCGCTCGATCAGAATGTTCTCCTCCCTTCCACAAAGGCTGTCCCGTTCAGTGTAGCACGAATGAGAAAAAAATACAATCCTTGTCAACAGAAGAGGACCGCAGCGCCCGGAAAAAGGCACTGCGGTCCTTGCTGATGTCGTGAAGCAGGATGGAAGGTTACTTCGCGGCGGTGTTTTTCTTCTTGCCGAAGATGGTCATGCAGCCCTCAACAGCCAGCACGATAGCCAGGATGAACAGCAGCACGCCCAGGATGGCCTGCGCATAGGGGGCCCAGTCGGTGGCAGCGCCGGCGGTGATCTTACCCACCTGAGTGCTGATGGTCTGAGCCAGGGAAGTCAGGGTGACGATCAGCATGAAGATCATGGGGATATAGAACATCTTGTTGTTCTTGCCGATGTTGCCCAGCCAGGCACAGACGGCCAGCAGGGCCAGCGCGGCCAGCAGCTGGTTGGCGGCGCCGAACAGGGGCCAGATCTTGGAGTAGCCGGTCATGCCCAGACCCACGCCCAGCACCACGGTGATGGCGGTGGCGACCACGGGGTTGGTGAGGATGGCCTTGAAGCCGGTGGCCTCCTTATAGGTCTGGCCGGGCTTCAGCCAGAACTCCTGGAACATGTAGCGGGCCAGACGGGTGGCAGTATCCAGGGAGGTCAGGCAGAAGACAGATACGGTCAGCACCAACAGGGAGCTGACGGTGGCCTGTGTGCCCGCCAGGCCGGGGATGGAGGCGATCATGCGGGAAATGCCGGTGGCAAACACCTGGGTGGGGGTGACGATCTCGCCGGAGGCGTACTCGGTCCAGATGAAGGACACAGCACACAGGGAGACCAGGGCCAGCGCACACTCGATGAGCATGCCGCCGTAGGCGATGGGCTTGGCGTCCCGCTCGTGATCCAGCTGCTTGGCGGTGGTGCCGGAGCCCACCAGGGAGTGGAAGCCGGAGATGGCGCCGCAGGCGATGGTAACGAACAGGGCGGGGAAGACATAGCCCAGGGAGGTGCCGGTGGGCGCCAAGTTGTCATAGAAGCCGGTGAAGGCGGGCATATCCATGTGGGCAGCGTCCGCACCAGTGAGACCGGCCCCGATGACGCCCACAGCGGCGATGGCCATCATGGCGTACAGCAGGAAGGAGGACAGATAATCACGGGGCTGGAGCAGGATCCACACGGGAGCCACAGAGGCCACCAGAATGTAGGCGCCGATGATCCACATCCACACGGAGTTGGACAGATAGATGGGGTGCCAGTTCAGGCCGATGAGCAGGCAGATCACGATGCCCACGCAGCCGGCAATGGTGGCCACTGCCAGGGAGGCCCCGCGGCGGTAGACAAAGAAGCCGAACAGGACGGCCATGACAATGAACAGCAGGGAGATCATGGCCACGGACGCGTTGGTGGCAGAGGCGGCGGTGTCCAGCACGCCGTCCACATAGGTGGCCTGGAAGGTGCTGGCCACGATGGAGGCGAAAGCGGCCACCACCAGCACCAGGGTCAGGTAGGAAAAGATCAGGAACAGCTTCTTGGAACGGTCGCCGATGTTCAGGGCGACCACCTCGCCGATGGACTGGCCCTTGTGGCGGATGGAAGCGAACAGGGCACCGTAGTCATGGACGGCGCCGAAAAAGATGCCGCCGATCAGCACCCACAGCACCACAGGCATCCAGCCGAATACGGCGGCCTGGATGGGGCCGTTGATGGGGCCGGCGCCGGCGATAGACGAAAAGTGGTGGCCCATCAGCACCGGAGCCTTGGCGGGGACATAGTCCATGCCGTCCTCCAGCTCATGGGCAGGGGTGGGCCGGGAGTCATCCACGCCCCACTGCTTGGCAAGCCATCCGCCGTAGAAGATGTAACCTACGATCAGAATGACAATGCCAATGGAAAGAACTAACACTGCATTCATTTAAGTTTCTCCTCTCCTTAACTTAAATTTCTGGATCTCGCGGGCCACAAGACCACTCAGGCTCTTCCCCAGATCTTTGCCGCTGCGGTTCGTGGCGATGTCGCCGGTGGACAGGTCCACCGCTGCTATACGAAACTCCATCCATCCATGGAGCGATAGCTTAAAGTCCCGGTGCTTCTTCAGCTTTTGAAGCTGGGCCAGAGCGTCCGGGTCGGCCTGATCACACAGGACCACGGCCGACAGATAGGTGCACATATGCTGGGAATGGGGGCGGATGCGTGGCATCCCGTCCTCCAGCGTGCGGGCCTGAAGCTCCACCAGGCTGGTGAAGTCCAGCCGGGGGAGGGAGTATAGGTAGAGGTATTCGTGGGTCTCCGCCGCCCACAGCTCCGCCTTTTTGATCAGTACATACTGAGAGCCGCGGGAGTGATAGGCGCACAGTGCTTTCAGGGGGGAGCCGTCTTGGACGGGCTCTACGTCAAAATAGGCTGTGTATGCCTCCGAGAGGCGGGCGAGGAGGGTATCGCGCAGTTCAGACACAGGGGACCTCATTTCCATGGGGCGCCATAGGCAGAACAGAAGCGGAAACCGATTCCCGCTCCCGCCCAAATAAACCCCAAAATTATGAATAAAATGTTAAAATCATGATAGCAGATTTCCACATATTTTGCAAGGAAATTCTTCAAAAAGGGAGGAAAGAAATGAAGATCCTCCATCAAATTCTTTTGATTAAGATAGAATAAACAAAAAAATAAAGAAGAAGGAGAAGAAATTGTGCAGAAAACCGCGGGATGGGAGAAAAAAGAAAAAAAGGGACAGCGCTGTGCAGGATTACCGCCGTTTTTTATAGGGGAAATATGGAGGGCGTGGGGAGAGGGGAGACGTTCCGGGGATTTGACAGCGGGTGCGGGATTGAGTACAATGGGAAATCATGCGCCAGGCCGCGCCGGCCCCCGGAGAGAGGGGGGGCGCGGAGACGGACAGGGCGCTCTTCCCAAAAGTGAGTCCCGCGAGCGGAGGTTGTCTACATGAGTTGGGAAAGAATGACTGCTATGGGCCCGGCGGGGGAGAACAGATGGAGCCGTTGGCGGCGGCTGCTGGTCCCGTCCCTGTTTTTTGCTGGGGTCATCTACTATGAAGAACTGTTTTTGAAGCTGTTTTGTTTCCACGCCGTCACGCCGGTGGGGGCGCTGTTCACCCTGTTGTTCACCCTGCCCATCGCGATCCTGCTGGGACTGCTGTGCGGCGGGGTCGCCCCACGAAAGGGGCGGGTGCTGCTGCTGGCAATGACCCTGCTGCTCTCCGTGTGGATGGGAGCCCAGAGCATCTATTATCACCTGTTCAAGACCTTCCTCACAGCTTTCTCCCTGACTAAGATGGGGATGGTGGCCGGTGCTTTCGGAGACATGGCGGTTGGGGAGATCCTGCTCAACTGGTTCCCCATCGCCATGATGGCGGTCCCCTTCGGACTGGCGGTGGTCCTCCGCCGGCGTCTGATCCCGGAGGAGGGCCCCATGTCCAGAAGGATGGGGGCACGGTGGGCCCTCCTGGCGGCGGTGGTCCAGCTGGCTGCCATGGGCATCGTGATGTGCTGCGGCGGGGGCTCCATGTCCCTGCGCTTCATCTATCTCCAGGCGGCGGTGCCGGAACTGGAGGTGCAGAACTTTGGGATGCTGACCCAGAACCAGCTGGAGCTGCGCAGAGTGCTCTTCGGGATTACCCCGGAGGACCAGAGCCTCCGGAAGGGGCAGGCGCTCCACCTCTACCGGCCGGCCAGTGAGCCGGTAGAGGTGGAGTCCGCGGAGTATTCCTCCGCGGACTATCACATCTTGGACATCGATTTCGACCGGCTGATAGCGGAGGAGACAGACGAGGACCTGCTCCAGATGCACACCTATTTTTCCCAGCAGGTGCCCACAGCAAAAAATGAGTGGACGGGCTATTTTCAGGGAAAGAATTTGATCTGGATCGTGGCAGAGGGGTTCTGTACCCTGGCTATGGACCCGGAGCGCACTCCTGTGCTCTATGAGATGGCCCACTCTGGCTTTGTGTTTGACCACTTCTACACCCCGCTGTGGGGGGTGTCCACCTCGGATGGGGAGTACACCACCACCACGGGGCTCATCCCAAAGTCCGGGGTGTGGAGCTACTCCCAGTCCGCAGGAAATTACATGCCCTTCGGTTTTGGAAACCAGTTCAGCCAGCTGGGCTACCGGACGATGGCCTTCCACGACTACCTCTATACCTACTATGACCGGGATAAGTCCTTCCCCAACATGGGCTATGAGTACTATGCCCTGGGGCACGGGTTAGAACTGGAAGAGATCTGGCCTCCCTCTGACCTGGAGATGATGGAAGAGATCGTTCCCATGTTCGTGGACGAGGAGCAGTTTATGGTCTACTGCCTGACGGTGAGCGGCCATCTGAACTACACCTATGAGGAGAACGCCATGTCCCGCAGGCACTGGGACGAGGTGGCTGGCCTGCCGTACAGCGAGGGGCCCAAGGCATATCTGGCCTGTCAGATGGAGCTGGAACTGGCCATGGAGAGCCTGCTCACCCAGCTGGAGGAGGCGGGCAGGCTGGATGACACCGTCATCGTCCTTTCAGGCGACCACTACCCCTACGGACTGACCGACGAGGAGTACAGTGAGCTGCTGGGCCGTCAAGTGGACCCCAACTTTGAGATATTCCAGAACACCCTGATTCTGTGGAACGCCCAGATGGAGGAGCCGGTGCGGGTGGAGAAGCTTTGCTCCAGCCTGGATGTAATGCCCACCCTGGCTAACCTGTTCGGCCTGGAGTATGACTCGCGGCTGATGGCGGGGCGGGATATCCTGTCTGACGAACCCGGGTTGGTGATCTTCTCGAATTACAGCTTCCTGACAGAGGAGGGGGCATACAACTCAGTGCTGGATGAGTTCCGGTCCTGGGACGGCTCCCCGCCGGACGAGGCGTATGTGCAGAGCCAGATCGCCGAAGTGCAGAACCGGGTGGCCTATTCGGCCATGATCCTGGACCACGACTACTACCGGGTGGCCCTGAACGGGCCGCCCAGGGAGGAAGGCTCCCTGTTCAGTGCCCATCGGGAGCCCCAGCCGGACTCCGGCTGGCTGGACTGAATCCAAAAATGCCCGGCCCACTCAATGCGTTGAGCGGGCCGGGCATTTTGTATGATGGGAACCGGACCATAGATGGGGGCCGGAGAGTCTTTGGTCTGTCTCCCGGGCAGGCTGTTGTCCGTGCGGGAGACAGTGGGCGCACCGCCGTGCGCCGGAGGTGAGACGCAGCCCGGGGAGAACGGGCCGCATACTCGGGGTTGGGAGGGGATGGAGCCCTCCGTGGATTCTGGAAGGGGAAAGCCGGATCGCTCCGACCACCCATAGAATACCATACCAGGAGGGAAAAACATCAAGAAATTTGAGACAAAGCGTGAACGAATTGTAAATTGCTATGGAAGAAAAAGGACCCAGCCTTCCGGCTGGGTCCAATGGTTTTTTTGAAGGGAGCTGAGCTCAGGAGAGAATGCCCAAATCGGTCCACAGGTCGTTGTAGAGGGTGCGGGTGTCTACCGGGCGCACCAGATAGGCCTCGCAGCGGTCCAGAACCTCCTGGGGGGCAGCCATGATCTCATAGCGCTCCATGTCCAGGGGTTCGCCATAGGTCTCCTCGTAGTAGTCGGGATAGGAATCCAGGGCCTCCTGATTGGGGGAGGCGTACCAGATATAGTCCATATTTTTCAGGCTGGCATCGGTGGAAGCCATGAAGTTGATCCACTCATGAGCCTCATCCACATTCTCTGCGTTCTTAAGGATACACATGGCATCCACGAACCAGTTGGAGCCCTCCTCGGGGACCACGTAGACCAGGTCCTCATTGTTCTCCAGCATGCTCAGGTAGTCGCCGGCATAGTAGGTGGCCACGGCGGCCTCGCCGGCCTCCATCTTGTCGAAGACCTCGTCCATGACCCATGCCTGATACACACCGGCCTTCTTGGCTTCAGCAAGCAGATCGTAGGCGGCCCGCAGCTCCTCCTCGCTGTCGGTGTTGACGGAGTAGCCCAGATCCATCAGTGCGATGCCCAGGGCATCCCGGGAGTTGTTGATCATCAGGACCTGGTCGGCATACTGGGGGTCAAACATGGCGTCCCAGCTGGTGATGGGCTGGTCCACCATGGTGCTGTTGTAGATGATGCCCAGGGTGCCCCAGGTGTAGGGGACCGTATAGAGATTCTCCGGGTCATAGGACAGGTTCTTGAACCGGTCGGCGATTTTGGAAAAGTTGGGGATCTTGTCGTAGTCCAGAGGCTGGAGCATGTCCTCCTCGATGAGCTGGGAGATCATATAGTCCGAGGGGACGATCACATCGTAGCTGGTGCCGCCCAGAGTGAGAGAGGAGTAGAGCTCCTCGTTGCTGGGAGAGGTCTGGTAGTTGACTTCGATCCCGGTCGCCTCCTCAAACTGCTGGATGAGGCTCTCATCAATATATTCACCCCAGCTGCACACGTTGACCACCCGCTTTTCGGTACCGGAGCCGGAGCAGCCAGCCAGCAGGCCGGCGGACAGGGACAGGGTAAGAATGAGGGAAAATGCTTTTTTCAATGGATCATTCCTCCAATATTCTATGGTTTTCTATTTTCACGGCTGAAGGCCGCAAAAATCAGCGGCGGAGCTTCCTGGCCGCCTTCTCCTGACTGGCCTCCCGCAGGTTGATGACGATCAGCAGGATGAGCACGGTGGCGAACAGCAGGGTGGAGATGGCGTTGACCTCCGGACTGATGCGTTTTTTGGTCATGGCGTAGATGCGCATGGCCAGGTTGGCGGTGGTGGAGCCGGCGGTGAAGTAGCTGATGACAAAGTCGTCCACCGACATGGTGAAGGCGATGAGCAGGCCGTTGACGATGCCCGGCTTGATCTCAGGCACCACCACCTTCCAGAAAGCCTGCATCCAGGTGCAGCCCAGGTCCTGGGCCGCGTCCACCAGGTTCTTGTCCATCTGCCGCAGCTTGGGCATGATGGACAGGATCACATAGGGGATGTTGAAGGTGATGTGGGCGATGAGCATGGTGCCGAAGCCCAGATAGAGCTTGGTGGGCAGATCGGTGCCCAGACTGGCGTTGATCCACTCCGCAGCCTGTCCCCACAGGGAGAAGGCTGCCACAAAGAACAGACACATGCTCACACCGGTGACAATATCGGCGTTGACCATGGGTATATTGTTGATGGTCATCAGGGGACTGCGCCAGCGCCGCTTCATGTTGTAGAAGCCGATGGCGGCGAAGGTGCCCGCCACGGTAGCGATGACCGCCGCCAGGACGGAGACTGCCAAGGTGGTGTAGAAGGCGTCCAGGATCAGGTCATCCCGAAGCAGCTCCCGATACCAGTCCAGGGTAAAGCCGGCCCATACCGAGCGGCTGCTGGAGTCGTTGAAGGAAAAGACGATGAGTACCAGAATGGGGGCGTAAAGGAACACAAAGACCAGCGCCATGGAGAGGCGGCGGAAGAGAGAGGCGGAACGGCTCATAGCATCACCGCCTGTTCCTCGCCCTCACCGAAGCGATTCATTACCGACATGCAGATGACCACGATCACCATCATCACCAGCGCCACGGCGGAGCCCAGATAGGGGTTATAGGCCGAGCCCTTGAACTGCATCTCAATCAGGTTGCCCAGCAGAAGATGCTTGCCGCCCCCCAGCAGATGGGAGATGGCGAAGGTGGACACCGCAGGGACGAACACCATGGTGATGCCCGAGAGGACCCCAGGCAGGGACAGGGGCAGGGTCACACGGCGGAACACCGTGACCGAATCGGCCCCCAGGTCCCGGGCGGCCTCGATCAGCCGGTGGTCCAGCTTGACGATGACCGAGTAGATGGGCAGGATCATGAAGGGCAGGAAGTTGTACACCATGCCCAGCACCACCGCGCCCTGGGTGTTGATCATTTTGAAATACTCGATCTCCGTGCCAAAGAGGCCGTTGATGAGGTCGAACAGGCCGATAGCGTCAAAAAAACGGTTGAGCAGGCCGGTGTTCTCCAGGATGGACATCCAGGCGTAGGTGCGCAGCAGGAAATTCATCCACATGGGCAGCATGATGAGCATCATGGCCACCCGCTGGAAGCCGGCTCCCTCCCGGGCCAGGAAACAGGAAATGGGGTAGCCCACCAACAGGCAGATCACGGTGGCGATGAGGGCCAGCTTGAAGGACCGGGTGAAGACCACCGCGTAGTCCCAGATGCGGGCGAAGTTGTCCAGGGTGAAGCCGCCTCCGGCGGAAGAAAAGGCATAGACCACCACCATCAGAATGGGGATGACCACAAAGATGGCCATCCAGACCACATAGGGGATGGAAAACAGGGAGAGCTTATTCCGCTTCATCTCCGGCCTCCTCCCCCTCTGCCTCCTCGGGGTCATAGGCGGCGTCGCTGATCTCGTCATACTCCTCGCTGTAAGAGGAGTAGTCTCCAAACATGCCGGAGTAATGGCTCTTCTTCATCACGTGGAAGCCGTCGGGATCGATCTTGATGCCGATACGGCTGCCCACCGGGGACAGGTCCGTGGTCTGGATCAGCCATTTGAAGCCATAGAAGTCTACGATGATGTCATACTGCATCCCCTTGAAGGTGACGGAGGTGACGGTCCCCTTCAGCTGGCCCTGCTCCTCTGGCACGATGTCCACATCCTCGGGGCGGATGACCACGTCCACCGGCTCGTTGGGGGCAAAGCCCTTGTCCAGGCACTGGAAACGGCGGTTGAAGATCTCCACCACGCCATCGGTGCGCATAATGCCGTCGATGATGTTGGACTCGCCGATGAAGTCGGCCACAAAGGCATTCTGAGGCTCGTTGTAGATGTCCTCCGGGGTGCCGATCTGCTGGATCTGCCCCTTGTCCATCACTACCACCGTGTCCGACATGGACAGGGCCTCCTCCTGGTCGTGGGTGACATAGATGAAGGTGATGCCCATGGCTTGCTGGATGCGCTTAAGTTCGTTCTGCATGTCTTTGCGCAGCCGCATATCCAGCGCCCCCAGAGGCTCATCCAGCAGCAGCACCTTGGGACGGTTCACCAGGGCGCGGGCAATGGCCACCCGCTGCTGCTGTCCACCGGACAGGGAAGACACAGAGCGCTTCTCAAACCCCTTCAGGTTGACGACATCCAGCATCTCCATGACCCGCTCCTGGATCTCCTTCTCAGTGAGCTTGACTTTTTGACGACGGATGACCTTTCCCTTCTCGTCCCGCTCCTCCTTCGCCTTGGGGATGCGCAGGCCGAAGGCGATGTTTTCAAAGACATTCAGGTGGGGAAACAGAGCGTATCTCTGAAATACTGTATTGATGGCCCGTTTGTGCGCCGGGACAGCATTGATCCTCACACCGTCAAAAAATACGTCGCCAGCGGTGGGCGTCTGGAAACCACCGATAATGCGCAGAGTGGTGGTCTTGCCGCATCCACTGGGACCGAGCAGTGTGAGGAACTCCTTGTCATGGATATTCAGCGTAATGTTATCGAGCACGACCTCGTCGTCAAACGCCATGGTGCAGTCCACCAGGCGGATCAACTCCTTGGACATGTATCCTCCCCCATTTCCTTTCAACTTACAGCTTGTCAGCTCCCTCGGTCTCATTCCCGCCGCTGTCCGCAGCAGAGGGACAGCTGGAGGTCCCGGCGGGGATTCACAGATAGCGAGATACACTATATCCGCTTACCGATAAAATGTCAATGGATTTTGTCGAAAATCTCGGTGAAATCCCCCCGCCGGAAAACCGGGAAAGCCCGGCCGGGGCAAGGAAAACTGGGGGTGCGCCGGAGTGAGGGGAGATCCCGGCGGACCGGCGGGGATCACAGGGAAAAGCCGGGAAAATATTCCGTCACGAAGTCCACCTGCTCCACCTGGAACTGCTGTCCGTCCAGAGGAGCCAGCGCCCCGGCGTCGGTAGTGAAGCAGAACTCCAGCCGGTAGGAGTACAGGGCCTGATAGCTGCGGCCGTAGCGCTTGTTCTGCCGCTCGCTGCCATATTTGCCGTCTCCCAGCAGGGGGTGCCCGGCGGCGGCGAACTGGGCCCGGATCTGGTGGGTGCGCCCGGTGATGAGCTGGCAGCGCACCAGGGAGAGCCCGTTCCGGACGGCCAGGGTCTCGTACAGTGTGACGGCCGTCTTGGCCCCCGGCCTGGGACGGCTGCTCACGGTGACCTGTTTTTTTGCCTCATCTTTCAGAATGTAGCCCTCCAGCCGGCCCGCGGGGCGCGGGAGAGTTCCGTGGACTATGCAGAGGTAGTATTTTTTCAGCTCACGGTCCCGGATCTTCTGGTTCATCACCCGAAGTCCCTCCGCCGTTTTGGCGGCGATGACGATGCCCCCGGTGTTCCGGTCGATACGGTTGCACAGGGCGGGGGCAAAGGCCCCCTCCTGGTAGGGGGACCACTCCTTTTTCTGGTAGAGGTAGGCCTGGATGTGGGTGATGAGTGTGTTGACCCGCTCCGTCTCGTCGGGGTGGACCACCAGGCCGGGGCGCTTGTCCACTAGAAGGATGTGCTCATCCTCATAAAGGATCGTGAGTTTGGGCTGGTAGAGGGAGAGAAAGGCGTTTTCCGGTGTGGGGGTCTGGAAAAACTCGTCGTTGATATAAAGCTGGAGCAAGTCCCCCTGGACCAGACGCACGTCCCGCTTTGCCCCCCTGCCGTTGAGCTTGACCCGCTTGAGACGGATGTACTTCTGGGCCAGCGGGGCGGGGAGGAGGGGGAGGGTCTTGGCCAGCCAGCGGTCCAGGCGCTGTCCAGCGTCGTTCGTTCCAACGATAAATTCCTTCATGGGGCAAGTCGGTCCCTTCCACAGTATTGAGCGTGTGATATCCTGCCACCATTCCACCATATTCTTGTTTTTTTGTCAATCCCGATTTCGCCCGGCGGGCCGGCGGGGCGCCGCAAAAAAAATTTTTTCCTCAAATGCAAAAAAGTATTTGACATTATTCCCCGATTTGTTTATAATACTCGCTGTACCATTCTGCGAGTATGGGGTCCATACCCCGGAGGGAGGTTCCATATGCGGCTGGATCTGAAGGACATCATCCACGTTCCGGGCGCGTCCAAGGACTTCCAATTTCAGCTGGACCTGTCCCAGCTGGAGTTTTATGGCTCCCATCCCATCAGCCGGCCGGTAGAGGCCGCGGGCACCGTGACCAACCACGCCGGGGCCTTGGAGCTGACGGGCACGGCCCGCTCCCTTCTGGACCTGGCCTGCGACCGCTGCGGGAAGGAATTTTCCCGGGAAAAGGCGGTGCCTTTGGACTGCCTCCTGGCCGATGAGCTGGAGGACGAGGAGAACGACGAGATCGTGCTCCTGGAGGGCAGCGAGGTGGATCTGGACGAGCTGGTGACCACGGCTTTCGTCCTCGCAATGGATACAAAGAACCTTTGCTCAGAAGACTGCAAAGGGCTGTGCGCCAAGTGCGGAGCAGACCTGAACCTGGGTCCGTGCGGGTGCAGACCTGAAGTGGATCCACGATTGGCGGCGCTTGCGCAGCTGTTGGATGATGAAAACTGAGTAGTCCGAGAAGTGCCTGCGGGAGGAACGCAGGGCACGTAAACCGAAGGAGGTGTCACCAATGGCGGTTCCCAAAGGAAAAGTTTCGAAGGCCAGACGCGATAAGCGGCGCAGCTCCCACTGGAAGCTGGAGACTCCCGGTATCGTGACCTGCCCCAAGTGCGGTGCCTATCGGCTGCCCCACCGGATGTGCAAGTCCTGCCTGACCTATAATGGCCGCGAGTTCGGCCAGGTCGAAGCCCAGTAATAAAAAAAGACGCTGTGTGCAAACACAGCGTCTTTTTTTTGTCCTGCTGGCTCCAACAAAATTTCCCCCTGGATTTTGCATCGGGGAGAAGGCAGGAAAGTTTGGAAGGAGTGGTACGCCTGAAAGAGAAGAAACAGATCCCGTGGAGACGCTGGACCGGACAAGCGTCAAAAGAGATGAGATCCTGCTGGGAGGCAGTTTTCTATGGGGAAAACTGGGAGGATCCAGACTCTGGGGACAACAAAAGGGTGCTGGGCAATGAAAAATTTCTTGAAATCCCGGGGAAATGCGGTACAATGGTCTTATATGACAAACAAAGGAGGTCCCCCAATGTCCGATTGTCTGTTCTGTAAGATCGTCGCGGGAGAGATCCCGTCCAACAAGGTGTATGAGGACGAGCAGTGCTTCGCCTTCTATGACATCGATCCCCAGGCGCCCACCCACTTCCTGGTCATCCCCAAGGCCCACATCGCCTCCGCTGCCGAGGTGACGGCGGAAAACAGCGGGGCGGTGGCCCACATCTTTGAGGTCATTGCCAAGGTGGCCAGGGAGCTGGGACTGGACAGCTACCGCATCGTCTCCAACATCGGGGAGCAGGCGGGGCAGAGTGTAAAGCATCTGCATTTCCATGTACTGTCCGGCCGGGATATGACTTGGCCTCCGGGCTGAGAGGAGCCTGCTCCCCGGGGCCCCATCGAAGATGGGGCGGCGCCTTTGCGCCGCAGTTTCTCCGCCGCGATGCGGCGGAGAAACCCGGAGGGCGGATCTACTCCGTCCGAGGATAAAGATATGGGTTCCCAATGGGGCCAGCCCCATTGGGAGGAGCAGGCGGGGCAGAGTGTAAAGCATCTGCATTTCCATGTACTGTCCGGCCGGGATATGACCTGGCCTCCGGGCTGAGAGGAGCCCCGAGACGGATCTTTGTAAAAAGGGCCTGGGCGGCTGTGCACAGCCGCCCAGGCCCTTTTTAGAATATCCTACAGAGAACAGTTGCAAAAGGGAGGCGTTTCCTTTATGATAGAAGGAAAGAGGCCGCAGGCCGAGATGCGGAGAACGGCTGGGGAGATTTCTCAGACTGGGTATCGATACGAAACTGCAAGGAGACCAATATGAATATCATCAAGATCATGACTCCCAAGGCTCTGACCGTGTTTTTACATACAGGGGACACGGTGCGTCAGGGACTGGAGCTGCTGCGGCAGCATGGATACACCGCCATCCCGGTGCTGAATGACCAGGGAGAATACCTGGGCAGCATCACAGAGGGGGACTTCCTGCGTCATATTTTGGCCGTGGGTACCACCGACAGGAAGGCTCACGAGAAGTACCGTATCGGGGGCCTTCTCCGCCCGGACTTCTGCCCGCCGCTGGGTATCCGGGCCACTCCGGATCAGGTGGCCCAGGCGCTTCTGCGGCAGAACTTCATCCCCATCGTGGACGACCGGAACTGCTTCTGCGGGATCGTTACCCGGCGCTCCTTCATGGCCTTCCTGGTGAAGCGGACAGATCTGGAGGAGCTGGAGGCATCCCCGGTGTAAAGAGAAAACCTCTGTACCGTGTGGTACAGAGGTTTTTTGTCAGCCTTATTCCAATCACACAGCGCGGGTGACCTTACCGGAACGGAGGCATCTGGTGCAGACGTACACGTGGGTAGGAGTGCCCTTCACGATCGCCTTCACGCGCTTCACATTGGGCTTCCAGACACGGTTGGAACGGCGGTGGGAGTGGGAGACCTGGATGCCAAAGGTGACGCCCTTGTCGCAGAATTCGCATTTAGCCATGTTGCTTACCTCCTCGCTATGAGAGTACGCTTATAGAAGCATCGACTGATATAATACCAGATGTTGCGTGAAAATGCAAGAGTTTTTTTCAAAAACTCCGCTTATTCTCAGGAGTGGAAGGGCAGGGGCGGCCTGTGGCCGGCCGCCCCTGGAAATTTTACGGGCACGCTCTGGCAGTTTTGACGAAAAAGGAGAGGGCAGCATCTCCTGCCTGTGTAAAATAGGACAAGAAAAAACAGCTGTTCTCTTGCGTGCCGGGTGGAAATGAGCTATACTAATCCAGAACCAGAATATAGGAGAGGGGTGCACCCTGTGACAGAGACCCAAAACAGCGTCCGTCTGGGCGAGATCATCAAGGAATTCCACCTGGAGCTCCTCCACGAGGGAGAGGACTACCAGAATATCCCGCTGCGGACCCTGGACGTAAACCGCCCCGGACTTCCGCTGTCCGGCTTTTTTGAGCATTTTGACACCAAGCGCCTGCTGGTGATGGGACTGACAGAGACTACCTATGTCAGCGGCATGAGTGAAGAGCGGCGCCGGGAGAGCTTTGACCGACTGCTCTCCTACCCGGTGCCTGCCCTGATCTATACCCGGGGCATCGACCCGTTCCCAGAGTGTATGGAGATGGCCCAGAAATACGGGCGCACCGTGCTGCGCACCCAGGAGCAGACCTCGGCTTTTATGAGCTCTCTCATCGGCAGTCTCTACAACCATCTGGCTCCCCGGATCACCCGGTCAGGCGTGATGATGGAGATCTACGGCGAGGGGGTGCTCTTCCAGGGAGAGTCCGGCGTGGGCAAGAGCGAGGTAGCCATCGAGCTGATCAAGCGCGGCCACCGCATCATCGCGGACGATGCGGTGGAGATCAAGGAGACCAACCATGGCACCCTGGTGGCTTCCGCCCCGGAGCTGATCCGCCACTACATGGAGCTGCGGGGCATCGGGGTCATCGATGTACGCCGCCTGTTCGGCATGGGGGCCATCAAGATGAATCAGGAGATCGATATGGTCATCAAGCTGGAGCCCTGGGATGACACCGCAGTCTATGACCGCCTGGGCCTGGAGAACACCTACACCGAGATCCTGGGGGTGCAGCTGCCCGCCCTGACCATCCCGGTGAAGCCGGGCCGGAACCTGGCCAGCATCGTGGAGGTGGCGGCCATGAACAACCGCAACCGCAAGATGGGCCACAACGCGGCGCTGGAGCTGACCAGAAGAATGGATCAACATTTTGCCCGGAAGATGGGTGTGGGAGATGAATGAGATGTATATCGGGCTTGACATCGGCGGCACCAACATGGTGGCCGGACTGACTAATGGAGCGGGAAAGATCATCAACAAGGTGAGCCGTCCGGTGAACAAGGCGTGGGACCCGGCAGAGCTGTGCCGCCAGTCCGCCCAGCTGGCCCAGCAGGCGGCGGAGGTGGGGGGCTTCGCCGCAGATCAGATCAAGGCAGTGGGCCTGGGCCTGCCCGGTCTGGTGGACAACAAGACGGGCTATGTGATCCAGACTCCCAACATGCCCTTTGACAACACTCCCATCCGGGAGATGTTCCAGGCGGAGTGGGACGTGCCCGTCTATCTGGGCAACGACGCCAACTGCGCCGCTATCGGTGAGTACTGGGCCGGCGCGGCCAAGGACTGCGACCCCGCAGTGGTGGTCACCCTGGGCACCGGCATCGGAGGCGGCCTGGTGGTGGGCGGCAAGCTGTACACCGGCTTCGCCCAGTCCGGGCTGGAGGTGGGCCACATGATCATCCGGCCCAACGGCGTGCTGTGCGGCTGCGGGAACCGGGGATGCTGGGAGCAGTACGGCTCCGCTACTGCCCTGATCCGTATTGCCCAGGAGGCCATGGAGCGGGACCCGGGCAGCGTGATGTGGGAGCTGTGCCAGGGGGACCGCTTCCGCGTGGACGGGCGCATCCCTTTCCAGGCTGCCCGGCTGGGGGACCTGTCGGCAAAGAAGGTGCTTCACCGCTATCTCGAGGGGCTGTCCATCGGCCTGATCAACCTGGTGAACATCCTCCAGCCGGAGATCATCTGCCTGGGCGGCGGCATCAGCAACGCAGAGGACGACCTGTTGCTGGACCCCCTGCGGGGGCTGGTGCTGGCGGGCTGCTTTGACAAGTCCAAGCCGCCGCGCCTGGAGAGAGCCTCCCTGGGCAACGACGCCGGAGTGGTAGGGGCTGCCATGCTGTACAAGATGCTGTAAGGGCCCGGCTCCCGGCCGGGAGAGCAGCGGTGGAACAAGAACAGGGCGGCCTCCGCAGATGCGGAGGCCGCCTCGGCTTGTGGAAAAAGCTCTCCTGTGAGGAATTCCGCCACCCGCAGGCGACGGAATAAAAGTTTGATTTCGTCATTTCCAAGGGCGTGTACCTCGGGAATGACAGTCTCTCCGCCCATTGCCTGGCTGGCAGGCTCCTGAGAACGTCCAGGTTCAGAGGACAAAATCCTCGTCCTTCAGCCTGGAGAAATCCGCCTTAGCCGGGCGGGGAGGGACCCGTTTCAATGGGTCGTACTTGAAGGATCGGCAGCTGGAACCGGCAGACATGACCCCCTTCCGGTCGCAGATCACCTGATCCTCGCTCAGGGCGCGCCCACGGGCGCAGTAGGTGCAGCGGGGTTCGATCTTTTTTTGAAACAGGCCCATGAAGGTCCCTCCCAATGCGTTGTTGGGACCATTATACTCTCTTTGGCCTGGGTTTTCCACTGCTTTTTTTCACCATATAGACGGCCAGTGCCACAAAGAGCAGCCAGACGCCCCAGGCGGCCGCGGTGGAGATGGTTAGGGCACGCTGAAAGTCCAGGCTGGCGATGCCCTCCACCTGTTCCGCCAGGTAGGAGGAGACCGGCGCCTCCAGGGGGAAGCGGCGGACCAGCAGGGCAGTGAAAAGGGCGGAGAGGCCGCCATGGAGCAGCTTGCCGGTGAGGTAGGTCCGCAGGGACAGGCCGCTGTCTCCCAGAAAGGCCAGCACCTGGCAGTGGACAGAGAGGCCGGCCCACCCCAGCATGAAGGCGGCCATGGACAGCCGGCCGGTCACTGTGCCCGCTCCGGTGAGGGAGGAGACCCCGGAGGAGAGCTCCAACAGGCCGGTGATGAGCCGCTGGGCCCATGCCTGATCCAGCCCCAGGGGGGAGAGCAGAGCGGCCGCCCCGCCGGCCAGAGCGCCCATGACGCCGGAGAGAAAGAGCATCCGGATGACCACCGTGAAAAACAGCACGAAGGCACAGATATTCAGGGTGGAGGACAGGGCCCCGGTGATGGAGTGGGTGAAGGCCACGGGGAAGCTGGCTGCCTGGAACTGGGGGGCCGCATGGCGTCCCGGCCGGGGCCCCTCGCCGGGCCGGTAGAAGCGGAAGAGCAGGCCTACGCACAGGGAAGCGGCGATATGTGCCAGATAGAGGAGCAGCCCCGCACGGCTGCTAGCGAAGATCCCGGTGCCCACCACCCCCAGGATAAAGGCGGGACCTGAATTGTTGCAGAAGGCCAGCAGCCGTTCTGCCTCTGTTTTGGAGCACTGGCCGTTCTCGTATAGGGCGATGGCAGTGCGGGCCCCCACCGGGTAGCCCCCCACAAAGCCCAGGGCGAGGGCAGAGGAGCAGGCGCCCCCCACCCGGAACAGGGGGGCCATGACCCCCTCCAGCAGACGGCCCAGGTAGCGGCTCATCCCCAGCTCTACCACCAGGGAGGAGAGGACAAAGAAGGGAAAAAGGGAGGGGATGATCACATTGCCGCACAGGGCCAGCCCGTCCCGGGCGGCGGCCATGCTCTCCTGGGGCCAGCGCATCAGGGCCAGAACAGCGCACAGCAGAGCCAGACCCAGCATCAGGTCCCGGTATTTTCTTCTGGAGAACAGACGGCCCATGGGGCTCACCTCCCGGCGCAGAGCGGGCCGCACGGAACGTGCGCGGTCCCTTATGGATCTATATGCGCGGGCAGAAAAAAGATGCCCTTTTTCTGAAACAGGAGAGAAAACTGCCCCGGCGCGGTCTCAGGACCGCGCCGGGGCAGTTCAGTTGGAAGAAGGGGCTTCAGCCCTTAGTGATGGTCACAGCGTCGTTGTTGGCAAAGGCGGAGGGGCTGTAATAGCGGGTGCCGTCCTCGGCCAGGCGGTAGTGCTCCAGGAAGTCCCAGGCCAGCCGGAACTCCTCGGGGTAGCAGTTGTGCTCCCGGGCCAGGGTGCGGGTGAACTGGACCAGGGGGATGCTGTTGCTGTCCGCCCAGGTGTAGGTGTAGTAGCGGCCGCTCTCGTCATAGCTGGAGCAGGCGGCCAGGAAGCTGGCGTGGTCGTTGGGGGTAAAGGTCACATCCAGGCCGTTCATCTTCTGCGCGCCGGTGACCCAGTCATGGATGGAATTGTTATCACCGGAGAGCCAGGGAGCGGCCACCAAGCTGTCGATGTCGGCCTGACCGGCCAGCAGATAGCTGGGCATCATGCTGTCAGCGGTAAACTGGGTGTTGTTGAAGGAGGTGGAGGCCACAGCGGCGAAGTAGTAGGCCTCGCTGTTGTGGGTCAGGGTCTGGACCGTCCGGCTGCCCAAGGAATGGCCGGTGCCGTACACCCGGGTGAGGTCCATCTGGACACCAGCCTGCTTGCTGACCACCTGGTCCAGCAGCAGCAGGGCGGAGCGGGTCATGTTGACGTTGTCCTCTTCATCGCCATAAATCAGGCTGGCGGCGCTGGAGTTGCAATACTCGCCCATGATGAGCAGGATGCAGCCCTCATCGTTGGCCACGGCCCAGTAGCCGGAGCAGTCCATAAAGGTAGAGGCGGCCTGAGTCATACCGGGGAAGACCACTAGGACAGGAGCGCCCTCAGCACTGTTGTTTTTCACAGAGTCGGGGATGTAAATCAGAGACTCGCGGGGGTCCAGGACGCCGTTGCTGTCATAGTCGTTGAAAGCGGAGATGCAGGAGTACACTGTACCGCCCACCAAGCTACCGGGGACGGAGACCCGGGTGGACTCCAGGGCCCGCAGCTCCACAGTGGCATCGTTGCCGTCATAGCCATCGAAGGTATAGGTGGCGATGGCCTTGCCGCTCTCCGCAGCAGTCCGGGCAGCCTTGGTGGCCTGATAGTAGTCCAGACGGTAGGCCAGGTTGTTGCTGTAAGCAAATTGATAGGTGTAGCGGGTGTAGGCGGCCAGGAAGTCCCGGATCTGGGCGGCGTTCAGGTCAGCGCCGTCCTCCACCCGGACCTGAGAGATGCCGTAGCGGGTATTGGGGTCCCATGTCTTGGCGTTCTGGTTGGCATAGCGGGTAGTCCAGGAGCTGGAGGAGATGCTTTGACGATACAGCCCATCCACTGTGGGGACAGCATAGGCGTCATTGACGTTCTTCCAGTAGCTGACGCTGGCATCCCCCTGGGGATAGCCGGCGAAGAGGGTGGGCACAGGGACATCCGCATTGGTCATGAACTTCGCGGAGGCGATGGCACCGTCGTTCTTCATGTCAGTCAGGGTGGCAGTGAAGTCCTCATCGCTATAGCCGGGGTGATAGGTGCTCACGTTATAGCCGTTATAGGTGCGGGCAGCGGCCTGGTCCAGATAGCCGGAGCCCACGCTCTTGCCGCCGATGAAGGCCTGGCTGATGACGTACAGGGGGTTCTCGGCGGTCCAGGACTCCAGCACCGCGCAGCCCTCGCCGTAGCCTACATAGTAGTTGCAGGAGTGGCCGGTGAAGAAGGAACAGGTGGTGCCGTCGCTGAGGGTCACCTTGCCGGTCTGGACCACGCCGCCGGGGGCGGTCTCGCGGGTGCCGCCGGCGTCGTTGCCGATCACCTCGCCCAGGCAGGCCTCCAGATAGGCGGCCTCGCTGTCAGGGGTGCCCCAGCCGCCCTGGCCGGGCTCCAGGACAAAGAGGAGCTCGCCATAGGTGTCGGCCTGCTCCAGCCAGCCCTGCTCCTGAAGGAAGGCGTAGGGGTCCGCAATGCCGTCGGGCAGGGCTATGACGGTGATGTAGGCGCGGAGGGCGGCGTGCTGGCCCACATAGAGCTTGAAGGAGCGGCCGGCGGCCTCGCCGTCCTGGAAGGTGTAGGTGTAATAGCCGATGACGGGGTGCTCATTGACTTCAGTGCGGTCGATGGGCAGGGAGCGGGTCTCGCCGCTCCTGCTGGTGTGGGAGAGCAGATACCGGTTGAGATCGGTGGGCGCGGCGGAGGCCGCGGAGGCGCCCACAGACAGGCCCAGGACCAGGGCCATTGCCAGAAGCAGGGACAAAGCTCGTTTGCGCATGATGATTTCCTCCTCATTCCCTCGTTTGTTGGTGTGTGCTGGGCGCGGGCATCGCTGTCGGCGGGGTCTAAAGACAGCAATTAGACAAAATTTACAATTTTTCCTGCGCTTTCGTCTTTATTATAGCTGTTTTGACTGCCGCTTTCCAGTGAGAAATTTTGATAAATGGATGGGAAAAATGCATGGGATGGGATGAGAAAGGGGAAGGAGGTCAGCGGGGCCGGGAAGAGGACCGGATGGAAAGGGCGGAGCATACCCGGCCCAGGGTGAAGCGGTACATGCCATATAAGAACAGAGAGAGGACGAGGACCACCAGGGCGCAGTTGGCCAGGCCGGCCAGCTCGCCGGGAGTGAAGCTGCCGCTGTTGAAGTACAGGATCATGGCGAAGAAGGCGTAGATCAGCAGGGTGCCCGTGCACAGGGGGACGAAGAACACCCGGGAGATCTGCCCCTTTACCGTGCGGCGGAGGAAGGCGTTGGAGGCCCCCAGATGCCGCAGGTCGTCATAGACCCGGGCGTTGGTCATGGCGATGGTCATGCAGCGGGTAAAGAGGATGACCACCATAGCGGCAAAGCAGACGATGGAGACAAAGACGAACAGCATCAGAAAGACCGCCATGGTAGTGGTAAAGTCCGCCTGGTCCAGCACCCGGAAGCGGGGCATGTATT
This sequence comes from Lawsonibacter asaccharolyticus, assembly GCA_003112755.1. Classification (NCBI taxonomy): domain Bacteria; kingdom Bacillati; phylum Bacillota; class Clostridia; order Eubacteriales; family Oscillospiraceae; genus Lawsonibacter; species Lawsonibacter asaccharolyticus. The sequence goes on from BFBT01000001.1 coordinate 2,505,118, forward strand.
TCCAGGAATTCCGGAAGTTGCTGGAATCCCGCTGGTCATATTCAATGGGAGAAAATCCATTGGGTTCCAGATGGGCCGGGTCCAGGAAGTAGTAGCCCTTCTCTGCCAGATAACGGTCCCGGACCACCGGGTCCCAACCGTCGAAGAGGGCCACCTCGGGGCCGGAGCGGTCCACGATCTCGTCGAACAGGGCCCTTGCAAAGAAGTAGGTGTCCTCCTCGTCCTCCACGTCAAAGACGGCCACCACCTCCCGCCATTCATCGGGCAGGCCCTGGGTGATGCGGGCATAATCCCCGTCGTCCAGCACCCGGTATCCCAGAAGGGAGGTGCTGCGCAGGGGCTCGGCCGGCGTGACGGCCAGCTGTTCCCCGGTGAGGTGGTTGGTGACCAGGGAGATGCTGTTCCCGGCGCCGCTGCTATCCCCGTTGCGGTCATAGACTGTGGCCGCTGTACCGGGTTCCAGATCCAGGTCATCCCCGGTAAGGATGTTCCAGGCGCTCTCCGACAGGAACACATCAGAGGCAGTTTCCTCACAGTAGACCACATCGTAGGTGGCGCCCAGGGGGCCCTCCGATACAACATCGGCGTAGCCGTCGTAGGCGAGCACCGCACCGGACTGCTGGGCGTAGCGGGTGACAGTCACTCCCATCTCCTCTGCCAGATGGAGCACCTCCTCCCGGCCGGGCATGTCCTGGTCAGCCCGGTAGTGGAACAGGTAATCGAATTCCCGGTCCTCCGTTGTGGACGAGGTGCCACTGCTCAGCATAGGGATATAGAAAGCGGCAAAGTAGGCCCCGGCGGCCAGCACCGTCACCACCACCATATTCCGCACGGTCTGGCGTCCCTGGAACTTCATCATGCTGGAGGTGATCAGGTCCCTGTAGCGGCTGCTGCCCCGCCGCCAGCCGTTGACTACCGTGTGGAGGAGGATCATGTAGAGGCCGGCCAGGGCGGGCAGATAGAACAGGGCCGTCAGGGCGTCGGGGGCGTACCAGTGGAGGACCAAAATAAAAAATTGGGGGGCCATATAGCCCAGAAAGCCGCCCGCCGCCAGCAGGATGATGCCCAGAGGACCGTACCACCGGGGGACCGCACGGATGGGCTCAGACTTCCGGGACTCGTTGACCACGTCCAGGATGTTGGTCCGCCGCAAAAAGCGGCCCAGCATAACAAACAGCATGACAACCACAAAGAGGGAGAAGGCCAGGGCCAGCAGATAGGCATGGGAGTCAAAGGCCAGGGCCATCTCCTCTGAGTCCACCAGCAGGAGTCGGAACCCCTGCCAGATGAACCAGGCCAGCGGGGTGCCCAGCAGGGCGCCCAGGGCACAGGCAGACAGGGACATCAGAGTCAGCTCCCCCGTCAGCACTCGGCGCAGCTGGTCCTTGGAGGCACCCAGGGCCAGCAGGATGCCCACATCCCGGGACTTGTGGCGGAAGAACAGGCCGGAGGCGTAGGTAGTGAATACGCCGCAGCCCAGGACAGCCAGCACGAAGATCATGGTCATCTGCTTGCGGCTGTCGCCCCCCTCGGGAAAGACGGAGAGCACCGTGGGGGAACCCATCATGGAGGCGTAAGCGGTGATGAGGAGCACGGAGACGAAACAGCACAGGGTGAGCAGGGCATACTGCCCCAGGCTCTTCCGCCGCAGGGCGGCGGTCACTTGGGAGAAACGTGTCATTGGGCGCTCGCCTCCCCCATCTCCCGCACCGCGTCCAGCAGCTCGTCCTGGAAGGTGCGTCGGTCCTTCTCGCCGCGGGCCAGGGTGCGCCACACCCCCCCGTCCCGCAGGATGATCACCCGGTCGCAGAAGGAGGCGGCAAAGGAGTCGTGGGTCACCATGAAGATGGTGGCCTCCAGGTCCGCCTTGGCCTGGAGAAAGGCGTCGATCACCGCCCGGGAGGAGCGGGAATCCAGATTTCCGGTGGGCTCGTCGGCCAGCAGGAGCATGGGGTGGTTGATGAGAGCGCGGGCCACGGCGGTGCGCTGCTTCTCTCCGCCGGAGATCTCTGCCGGATACTTGTTCCGGATGGCACCGATGCCGAAGATGCCGCACAGGCGGTCGGCGGCCTGCTCCATGTCGCCTCCGGTCTCCCCGGCGATGATGCGGGGCAGGAGGATGTTGTCCCGGACCGTGAGGCCGTCCAGCAGCAGGAAGTCCTGGAACACGAAGCCCAGCTTCTTGTTGCGCACTGCGGCCAGGGTGTCCTCGTCCAGCCGGGCCAGCTCCTGGCTGCCCAGGCGGATGCTGCCCGAGTCGGCGGGGATGTAGCAGGAGATGCAGTTGAGCAGGGTGGTCTTACCCGAGCCGGAGGGGCCCATTACGGCCACAAATTCCCCCTTTGCCACCTCCAGGGACACGCCCTTGAGCACCTCATAGGTGGTCTTGCCTACCTGATAGCTTTTGTGCAGATCTTGTACAGAGAGCATAGTGATCCTTCCTTTCTGCTCCCAGCATAGCAGGGGAGGTGGATGGGAAGCAACCGCCCCTGTCACAGACGGCGGGCCGGGTGAAAATTTTGGGGATGGGATGTCATATTTGACCGCTCTGCTGTCAAACTTGGTTTGGAAGGGAAGCAGAAATGTGGTATCATACTCTCTGTACACTGAGAGGGAGAAAAATTCCGGAAAACAGGGGCCGCCCCGGCGGGGAGGCGCGGCACAAGGCCATGGGAGGTGGAAGGTTTGCTTCAGATCGGGATCTGCGACGACGCACGGGAATCCCGCTTCCAGCTGCGGGTGCTGCTGGAGCGGGCGCTGGAGGGGCGGTCCGCGCCGGCGCGGCTGCTGGAGTTCTCCTCCGGAGATGCGCTGCTGGGCTGGATGGACCGGCACGCGGGGGAGCTGGATCTGGTGTTCCTGGACATCGAGATGGAGGGGACCAACGGCATGGACACGGCCAGGGCCCTGCGGGAGGCAGACCAGAGCCTCCAGCTGGTATTTGTCACAGGGTACAGTGACTATGTGTTTGACGGCTATGAGGTGGGAGCCCTGGGATACCTGCTCAAGCCCGCCGGGGCGGAGGAACTGGAGAAGGTCCTCACCCGAGCGCTGACCGCCCTTCAGCGGCAGGAGGAGGAGCTCTTCTTCTGCCGCAGCGGGGAGGTGTTCTACCGCATCCGGCGGGACGCCATCCTGTACTTCCGCTCAGACCGGAGGCAGGTGACCTGCGTCACCCCCAGGCGCGCCTATATTTTTTACGGGAAGCTGGACCAGGTGGCTGCCCAACTGGGGGCGGAGTTCGTCCGCATCCACCAGCGGTATCTGGTCCGGGCGGGGGCGGTGGACCGGGTGACAGGGAGCGAGGTGTGGGTAGGGGAGGAGATCCTGCCCATCAGCCGCTCCTGCCAGCGGGAGGCGCTGCTTGCCTTGACACGGGCGGCGCTGGAGTAGGGAGGGAATGGGAATGATCGTTCTGCCTGTATGGAAGGAGCTGCTGCAATGGGGGCCGCTCTTGCTGGGAGGCGCAGCCATGGGCTCGACAGTGGAGCGGGTGCTGGGGCTGTGCCAGAGCTGGCCGCGCCGGGGGGCGCTGTATCTGCTGCTTGGGTTCACCCTGGGGCTGCCCGCCTGGGTGGGGGACCACAACCCCATCCTTCTGTTCCTCCCCTTCCTGACGGTATTCCTCCTGTGCGGCGGGGGACGCCCTCAGGCCCGGCTGGTGGCTGGAGGCGTCTTTTATACGCTGCTGGTCCCCATTGGGATGATGGCGGATACAGTGCTCAAACAGGCGATCAACAGTGTGTCGCACAACGGGGAGAGGGTGGGGAGCAATCTGGTGAAGCTGGTATGCTGGGCGGTGCTGGTGCCGGTGATCTGGAAGCTGGTGCGGAGACCTGTGCGCCTGTCCTCCCGCCTGTGGAAGCTGCTGGGCGGGCTGACGCTGGCCCCCCTGATGGCCACCCTGTCCTTCTCCCTATGGGGGACGGGAATGGTGGGAGACGAGCTGGTGGATCACTTCGTGGAGGGGATCGCCTATACCATCCTGCCCTTTGCCTCCCTGTCTGCCCTGGCCCTGCTGGCAGCCCTGGCCGTGCTCTCCCGGCACGAGGAGTTGGAGGAGGAGAACCGGCTGGCCGGCCTGCGGGAGGTGTACTACCAGGGGCTCCGGCAGGAGCAGGCCCAGGTGCGCGCCCTGCGCCATGACATGCGCAACCACCTGTCCGCCCTGCTGGGTCTGCTGGAGCGGGGCAGCTGGGAGGAGGCGGAGCGGTATCTGCGGCAGCTGGGCGGTTCCCCAGCCCTCACCGGACACAGGCGCTTCTGCGGTAATGAGACCGTGGATGTGGTCCTTGCCTCCAAGGCCGCCGCCCTGGAGGAGGCGGGGCTGACGGGGGAATTTCAGGTCAGCCTGCCTGAGCAGATGGATATCCCGGCGCCGGAGCTGTGCGCCCTGCTGGGAAATGCCCTGGATAACGCCATCGAGGGGGCAGCGGGGGCGGAGGACCGGACGGTGCGGCTGAGGGCCCGGGCGGACAAGGGGCTGCTGATGCTGCGGGTGGAGAATGCCTTGGGACGCCCCGTGAAGCGGGGACCGGACGGAGCCTTTGTGACAACGAAGGGGGAGCGGGAGGCCCACGGCTTTGGCCTGGCGGGGATGGAAGAGATCGCCCGCCGCCGGGGCGGCTCCCTGGAGGCAAAGGCGGAGGGCGGGCGCTTCCAGCTGACGGTCTGCCTGCCCCTGGATGGGGGAAACTGAGCCTCTGGGGACAGCGGAGACAGAAGGCGGGGACAGAGCAAGCCCCCCGGCGCCGCGGCGCCGGAGGGCTTGCTATTTGTCTGGTTCGGTTCAGGACTCTGCTTGGTCCAAATGACGCAGGCCGGCGATGTCGCTCACCGGAACGGAGAAGACCATAGCCTGGGCGGGCGTCTGGATGCCGGCCTGGGCCATGATGGCCTTCATGATGTTCTTCTTGTCCTGGGAGCGGGTCAGGATAAAGACCAACTCCCGCTCAGAGGCGATAGAGACGCCGAAAAACTTTTTGGCCAGTTCCATACCGGTCCCCTTGGCGTGGATGGTGGTCCCGCCAGTGGCGCCCGCGCCGCGGGCGGCCTCCATGACCTGGTCTGTATGCCCCTGATTGGCGATCACCAAGATCAGCTCATGGGCGATCTCTCTCTCCATGGGTTCCTCCCCCTCCTGATTCTGGGTCAGATATTCCTTGACGGACGTGCCGCCGATGCTGGACGCGGGCACCGTCATCAGTACGCCGTTGCCCGGCACGTCCAGCCACAGGTCCCGGGCCGCCCTGCGCACCATACACCGGGAATGGGGGGCAAGGCAGAACAGGACCGATTTTTCCGAGGCCTCCAGCCCGAGACAGTCCAGGATCTCCGTGGTGGCGGTCCCCTGTCCCAGCGCGGTGAGAACCAGCGGGATGTCACGGCCGCGGAACCAGTTGATAAACAACTCACACTTGGACCGGTCAGTGATGGTGATGATAAGATCCAATCCGCTCATAGCGGTCACTCCTCCTCGCGTCGTGGGGGCGGCAGCGCCCTCAGAGCTCGATGATGTCATCATCCGCCGGGGCGGTCTGCTCTCCGCTGGTGCCATTCTTCTTCAGGCGGTACTGATAGAGCACTCCCAGCATCTGGATGGTGATCAGCGGCGTCATGGCCACCATGGCCACCACGCCGAAGGCGTCGGTGATGATGCTTCCGCCGATGGCGTCGCAGGCTCCCATGGCGAAGGGGAGCAGAAAGGTGGCGGTCATAGGGCCGGAGGCTACGCCGCCGGAGTCGAAGGCAATGGCGGTGAAGATCTTCGGCGTGAAAAAGGACATGATGATAGCGGCCAGGTAGCCGGGGATCAGCAGCCAGAAGATGGAGATCCCGGTGAGCACCCGCACCATGGACAGTCCAATCGACATCGCCACGCCGATGGACAGACTGGTGCTCATGGCCCGGCCGGGGATGGCACCGGAGGTGATCTCCTCCACCTGCTTGTTGAGCACGTGGACCGCCGGCTCCGCCTGGACGATGAACCAGCCCATCAGCATGCCGATTGGGATCAGGACCCAGCGATAGGGCAGGGTGGCGATCTGATAGCCCAGATAGTTGCCGGCGGGCATGAAGCCCACATTGACGCCGGTGAGGAACAGTACCAGCCCAATATAAGTATATAAAATACCGACTACGATTTTCAAGACCTTTTTCTTTTTTAATTTCAGGGATACCACCTGAAACACGACAAAAAAGGCGGCGATGGGGGCCAGACACAGGGCCACCTCTGCGATGTACTCGGGGAGACCCTCCTCAAACAGCTTCCAGAGGGCACGGCTGTCCGGAACCTCTGGGATGGAGACAGGGGTGTAGGCCCCAGAGGCGGGGTAGAGCAGGGAGAGGACCATCACGGCCAGGATGGGGCCGATGGAGCACAGAGCCACCAGGCCGAAGCTGTCCTGAGAGGCGTCGGCGTCGCTGCGGATGGAGGAGACGCCCAGGCCCAGGGCCATGATGAAGGGGACGGTCATGGGGCCGGTGGTGACGCCTCCAGAGTCAAAGGCGATGGCGAGAAAGTCCCCGGGGATAAAGGCGGCAAGGGTGAACACGACCAGATAGAAGCCCACCAACAGGCGGTTCAGGGGGACCCGGAACAGGATGCGCAGCAGAGCGATGACAAGGAAGATCCCCACCCCTACGGCCACCGCCCCGATGAGCACCGGGTTGGGCACGCCGGGGACCTGGGTGGCCAGGACCTGGAGGTCGGGCTCGGACACGGTGACGATGACTCCAATGAGGAAGCTTACCGACACCACGATCCACAGCTTGCGGGAGCGGGTCATGGCCGCGCCTACCCGCTCGCCAATGGGGGTCATGGCCTGATCGGCTCCCAGAGTGAACAGCCCCATCCCACCGATCAGCAGCACCGCCCCGATGAGGAAAGTCATTAGGGTGGCGGTGGGGATGGGAGCGATGGAAAAGCACAGGACCAAAACGATCAGCACGATGGGGAGTACGGAGGAGAGGGCCTCCCGCAGCTTTTCCAGAAGGATGGTCTTGCTCTGGCCCATCTGATCCCTCCAATTTTGCATATGTTCCCGGAGCAAAATCATCACCTCGATAGAGAATATCGTCCCAATTCCTTTGTGAGCGCCAATCTCCCTGTGGGGCCGGGAGCAGAAAGGGGAAATTTCGGCCCAGGGGTACAAAGTGGAACTGAGCAAAAATATAAATTATTTTATGCGCTTTGATAACAGTTTACCATGGTTTTGCGGCTGGCTCAACCAAAAAGGGAGATATCTTAATACAATCTTAATGTTTGGGACAAAATAGGCAGAAAACGGCCGGACCCGTTAGAACGGGTCCGGCCGTTACCGGAACAGTGGAGAGGGATGCAGCAGTCAGCCGATGCCGCCCATCACGGAGCCCAGAATGAGCACTGCCAGGGTGACCCCGCAGAACAGGTACTTTCCCAGGGGATAGAACCAGGGGCCCAAGGGCCTGGTCCGGGCCAGGTTCACCTGCTCCTCCACGAACTGCCTGCCGCAGATCCAGAAGAACATGACCGCCGCCAGCAGCGCACCCAGGGGACAGATGTAGATGGAGCAAATGTTCATCCAGGGGTCCACGATGGGGGCGATGATCAGCCCAACCAGGATGCCTGCTCCCCCGGTGATGGCTGCGGCGGCGGGGCGCTTCAGGTGGAACAGCTCCTGGAGAGTGGCGGTAGGCGCCTCGAACAGGTTGACCAGAGAAGTGAGGGCCGCGAAGATTACCGCAGCAAAGAAAAGGATCAGGATCAGCCAGCCGCCGGGGATGGTGCTGAGCACGTTGGGCAGATAGATGAACATGAGGCCGGGGCCGCTCTGGTCCAGCTGCTGGCCGGCCACCGCCATGGCGGGGATGATGACCAGGGCGGCCAGCAGAGCGGCCACAGTGTCAAAGACGGCCACCATCCTGGCGTCAGAGGGAACATTGGAGCTGCGGCTGAGGTAGGAGCCGTAGATCAGGGTGCCGTTTCCCGCTACCGAAAGGGAAAAGAAGGCCTGCCCCAGGGCATAGATCCACACCACTGGGTCCAGCAGCCCCTTGGGGTCCAGGACGAAGATGTACTGATAGCCCGCTCCGGAAGCGGGCAGGGTGAACAGATAGATGGCCAGCCCGACGAAGAGGACATAGAACAGGGGGGTCATGACCTTGTTGGCCAGTTCGATTCCACGGCCAATGCCGAAAGCTAGAATGGCGATGGTCACCGCCATGCCGACGAGCTGCCAGGGAACATTTCCAGCAGCAGTGGCATTGAAGTGGGCGGCGAAAGCGTCCAGGCCGGACATGCGGGACAGGGTGCCGGTGAGAGCGTCGGCGGTGTACTTGAAGATCCAGCCGGTGACGACCGAGTAGCCGATCGCCAAGGCCAGGGAGCCCAGCACCGGGATCAGGCCCAGCAGGCGGCCGGGCCGCTCATGGCCGAAGCGCAGCTTGGTGGCATAGCCGAAGGCACCGATGGGGCCGGAGCGGGTGGCCCGTCCAAAGGCCATCTCCCCAATTACCCCGGTAGAGCCGATGATGACCACAAAAATGAGGTACGGGATGAGAAAGGTGGCCCCGCCGTACTGGGAGACACGGGCGGGGAAGAGCCAGATGTTGCCCATCCCCACCGCAGAGCCGATGCAGGCCAGGATGAACCCCCATTTAGACCCCCAGGAGTCGCGGACAGCGCTGTGTTTTTCCATGGAAAGACGCCCCTTTTCAAAAAATACCGCCGGAACACGAGAAAACCGGCAGGGGCCATGCGGGCCATGCCGGGTAATACTTTTCTAATTATAGCACACGCTTGGAAAAAAGGCAAAGAAAACCTGGTCACGTTCGTTTTCTCACCACTGCAGAGGCGCTGGGCTGCCGCAGGGAGGAAAATTTTCCCCAGACTCCGGCTGTAAGATGTCTCCAAGGGGATACGTCGTGTGGGTGGGACCTCGCCCTATACTTGTCCTATCTACACCCGCCGCCGTGGTACCAGCATATACTGACTGTCGAGAAACAGCATCCCACGCCACAGATGCGGGGAACAAAAATAGCCACGGCCGCCGGAAGAATTGGCAGCCGTGGCCGTTATGAAAGATACAACAAGGCGAGCATACAACAGAGCCCTCCGGACGGCGGAAGGACCGCTGCCGGAGGGAAAGGGGGCGGAAGTGCTCACTCCAGGTCGATGGCATTGACAGGGCAGGATTCCCTGGCCTGGGAGGCGGTCTTCTCCAGGGTCTCAGTGACCTCCTGAATGGGCTGAGCCAGTCCGTCGTCTCCGATCTCAAAGACCTCCGGACAGATGCTGACGCACAGACCGCAGCCGATGCAGTTGGAATTGACAGTAGCGTTCATGATGTGCTCCTTTCCTCCCCGGCCAGCGGATGCCGCGGGGCGTATCTGAGCACAGTATGCCCGAAAAGCAGAAAAAATACACAAACAGAAAAAGGACAGGCAGGCCCCGCAGGGTCTGCCTGTCCGGTATAACGTAGGGGAAGAAAATCAGAGGATCCGGCGGCCGCCCACGAAGCCGGTGGTGTAGTAGGCACTGTCCATGTCGCTGATGATGACGCCGGTGCTGGAGGTGGAGGCGTGGATGAACTGGCCCCCGCCGATGTAGATGCCCACGTGGGAGGCACGGCTGGCACCGCTGCCCGACTTCAGGAAGAAGACCAGATCGCCGGGCTGGAGCTCACTCATAGAGACGGAGGTGCCGTTGCTCATCTGAGCGGAAGCAGTGCGGTTGAGGGAGCAGCCAAACTGAGAGTAGACATAGCGGACAAAGCCGGAGCAGTCAAAACCGCTGGGGGAGGAGCCGCCGTAACAGTAGGGATAGCCCAGATACTGCATGGCCAGATCCACCACCTCGGAGGCGGAGCCGGAAGAGGCGGCCTCGGCCGCGTCGATAATGGTCACATAGTCCGCGGACACATAGCCCTCTTCCACCTTGTACCAGCCGTCCAGGGTCTCCAGAATGGTGAGGACCTTGCCAGTAGAGAAGGAGTCCACCTTCTCACTGTCGGTGCTGGGGGCGGAGCGGACATTCAAGGGGCCCTCCGTGACCTTGCCGTAGACGGGCTCCGCCACAGTGGGCAGCTCTACAGTCTCAGACAGCACTACATAATCGGTGGAGACATAGCCCTGAGTATCCTGGAAGGAGACCTGGTACCAGCCGCTTTCGGTAATACCAGACACCTCAATCTGGGAGCCGTCGGGGATGGTCTCCAGAACGGCGGCGTCGGTGCTGGAAGCGTTGCGCAGACGAAGACCGCCCTCGGCGTCCACTGTGCCGGACACAGCAAAAGCCGGAGCGATCATACCGGTGACAGCCAGCAGGCCGGCGGTCAGCTTGGCAGCAAAAGACTGAGAAAAGTGCATGGCGGAAGTCCTCCTGATCGTCATATCTCTGTTTCTGGAGCGCGGGCGGCTCTTTACTTCGTGCTCAGTGCCCGGTCCAGCCAGACCGTGGCCACGTCCATTGCGGTGTATAAGCTGTCCTTCTCTGTCTTTTTGACCACCCGGTCCCGGCTCTTCAGGTCGGGATCGGTCAACTGGAGCTGAACGGCCACCTTTGTGGCCACATCCAGATCGTCCACCTTCTTAGTGTCCAGGATCTGGAGCATGATGATGTACTTTTCGGCCATCGTGCCGTAGTAGATGAGGTTGTCTTTCCGGCGCAGGGGATGGCCCTTATAGGAAAGAGGGATTTTTTCAGACGCCATGGTCTGCCTCCTTAAGGAAATTTTAATGTTGTAACCGAATTGTAACACATTTGAAACCCTTTGTCAAATACTCTCATCTAATTTTTTTCTGGGAAATGGAGGAAAGGCGGCGGCAGAGGGGATGGAAAGAGGAAAAACGGCCTCCGGAGCTGCCTCTGGAGACCGTTTTTCGCCTGAATGGCGGAGATGCGGGGTCAGAATATGCTCAGGCTGAGCCGGCGGCCCAGCTGTTCCAGCAGCCGGATGCCAGCCAGACTGTTTCCCTTTTCGTCCAGCCCGGGGGAATAGATGCCGATGCCCATACGGGCAGGGGAGACCGCCATAATGCCGCCCCCCACGCCGCTTTTGGCTGGCAGTCCCACTTTGACGGCGAAGTCCCCCGAGCCGTTGTACATGCCGCAGGTCATCAGCACGGCGTTGACATAGTGGGCATATCGGGCGGGGAACAGCCGCTCGCCGGAGGGGGAGCGGCGGCCCCGGCCGGCGAAGGTGCAGGCGATATGGGCCAGGTCCCGGCAGTCCACCCTGATGGAGCAGGCCCGGAAATAACAGTCCAGCACCTCCTCCGGGTCGTCATGAAGCAGTCCGCAGCTCTCCAGCAGAAAGGCCATGGCCCGGTTACGGCTGCCGGTCTGTTTTTCCGAGCGGTAGACCGCCTCGTCCACCGACAGGCTGGGATCTCCAGCCAGCCGGCGGGTCAGCTCCAGCAGCCGCTCCAGCCGCTGGGAATAGCTCGTCCCGTGGATCAGGGTGCACAGCAGGATGGCTCCCATGTTGACCATGGGATTGAGATGCTCGCTGAGCAGGGCCTGGTCCGTATAGTTGATGGCGTCAAAGGGTTTGCCTGTGGCCTCCACTCCCACCCGGGCGCGGACCGTGTCCTCCCCGTTGTCCATCAGCGCCAGGAGGAGCAGGATGGGCTTGATGATGCTTTGAATGGTGAAGGTCCGCCTGTACTCCCCCGCGGAGCTGATACGTCCGTCGCTGGACACCACGCAGATGCCCAACTCGTCCCGGTCCGCCTTGGCCAGCTCCGGGATGTAGCCAGCCACCCGGCCCTCCCGGGTGAAGGGGCGATTTTCCTCCACCAGCTTTTCCAGCAGCGCGTCCATGACGTCCCTCAGTGCAGCTCCAGCCACATGGCTGCGCCGGAGGCGTAGGCGGCGGCACCGTAGATGAGCGCCTCCTCCCGGAAGCGGATCTTGGGATTGTGGAGGCTGACACCGCAGCCGTCCTGGGCGGTGCCGCCTCCCACCACGAAGAAGGTGGAGGGGACGCGGGCGGCGATCTCGGCGAAGTCCTCGGAACCGCTCATTTTCTCACCCTGCTGGAGCATTTTCAGTCCCTCCCGCTGCCACCCCTGGGCGACGGCGGCGGCAGTATCCCCGTCGATCTGGAGGGAGCAGGTGGAGCAGAGATCGGTGACTTGGGCTCTGCCCCGGAAGGCCTCCGCTGTGCAGGTGCAGATGGTGTCGATCCGTTCCAGCAGGTGGGTGCGCAGCGGCTCGCTGAAGGTGCGCAGGGTGCCCTCCAGCACCGCAGAGGAGGGGATAATGTTGGCCGCGTCTCCCCCCTGGAACTTCCCGAAGGTGAGGACCACCAGCTCAGCGGGGTCCGCCTCCCGGCTCAGCAGCTCCTGGAGCGCCAGATGGATGTGGACGCCGATGTTGATAGGGTCCACGGTGGACTGGGGATGGGCGCCGTGGCCTCCGCGGCCCTCCACCCGGATGACCAGGTGGTCACTGGAGGCGGAGACCACGCCGGTGCCGTAGCCGCCCAGGCCCGCTGGAATCATGGGGATCATGTGGGCACCCATGGCCGCATCCACATGGGGATCTTCCAGGATGCCGGCCTCAATCATGGATCTGGCCCCTGACAGGACCTCCTCGCCGGGCTGGAACATGAACTTGACAGTGCCGTTGAGCTCTGCTGCCCGGTCCCGGAGCAGCTGGGCCGCCCCCAGCAGCATGGCGGTGTGCATGTCGTGGCCGCAGGTGTGGGCACAGCTGCGCTGAGAGGCGAAGGGGAGCCCGCTCTCCTCACGCATGGGCAGAGCGTCCATATCGGCCCGGAGCAGGAACACCTTCCCGTCGGGCTTTCCGGTCACGGTGGCGGTGACGCCCCCTCCCAGCCGCCGGGGCTGATAGCCCATCTCGGTCAGCCGTGCCATGACATAGGAACAGGTCTCGGGCAGGTCCATCCCCACCTCGGGATGCTGGTGGAGGTGCCGGCGGTCCCGGACCATCTGTTCATACAGCGCCTGAGCGCTCTGAAGATAATTCATACGATGTACTCTCCTTTCCGGTCACCGGTCCCCACCCTGGGGAAGATGGACCACCCGGATCTGCCCCATCCGGTACAGCACCCAGGCGCACAGGATGCACAGGGGGATGCAGGCCAGGATGGCGATGCCGCGGTTGACTGGTGTGACGAACACGTGGATCAGAAAGACCAGCACGCCGGGGAGGACGGCGGCCTTGAGCTTGCCCTTGATGACAGTGCCGCCCGCCTTGCTGGTCATCTGGCTGAGGAACAGGCACCCATAAAGCGCCGGGAGCATATAGCTTCCGGCGATCTTCACCGGCTCGCTCTCCAGAATGGGCTGGAGAGGGACCAGAAGGAGGACGCCCAGTACGATGATAACGGTGGTTACGATAGAGGAGACGGCCACCGCCACCGTGGCCACCGCGTCTCCGGCGTCGGTATTCTGCTCCACATCCGCCATCTCCAGGGCGTTCAGGGCGCAGGGGAGCTTCAGGTTGGAGATGTTCCCGGTGATGAAGGTGATGTAAGAGGCGGAGCCCAGCATGGGGACGTAGGTGATGACCTCTGAGATGGCGGTGGGGACATACAGGGCCAGCAGGCCGCTGCCGAACAGCAGCAGGTCCGGGATGGAAGGGAACATGTGATAGACGGTGCACATCACCGCAGGGATGCCCAGCATCCAGGCGATGGCCAGGATGCTGCCCAGCCGGCCCGTGCGGTGGATGGAGCGGTCGTAGCTTTCAGACTGCTTCATGTGAGAACGAGCCTCCTTTTAAAATATCTGTTCCAGCAGGACGGACGCGGCCATGCTGACGATCAGAGAGATGGACATGATGAAGCTCCCCAGCCACTTGAGATGAAAGCGCCTCATGCACAAAGCGCACAGGGCCGCCACTCCCATGCTGATGAGGAAGGTCAGGGCGTAAACTGTTCCGGAGGCGAAGATCAGCGGCGTGAAGGCGGCCACGATCCCCAGGAAGAAGCAGGAGTTGACGATGGTGCCCCAGTCGCCCCGCTTTTTCTTCAGGGTGCTCATCCCAGTCTGGATCTTTTCCACCGCGAAGATGTTGATGATGATGCCGGCCAGGATGCAGATGCTCATTACGAACATGACCGCGCCGAAGACGGTGTGGTCGGCCTGGGCGGCCATCTCGCCTACGGAGCTGTAGCCCATGCCGTCGGCCACCATGTCTGCCGCCATCAGCTCATAGCTCACCGAGCCCACCACCGACAGCCGATACCAGGGCCATGGGATGCCCAGTACAGTGGACAGGGTGAACAGCCCGATGACGATGGAGACAGAGGGGACGATGGTGAAGACCGCCGAGCTGCGGGCCACGGCGCTCAGCTTTTCCTTGGAGATCCCAAGCTCCAGACACCGCCTCCAGGACTTGCGCAGAAAGACGGCGGACAGCCCCACGATATACAGGACCCCGGCGGCGACCAGGACGTAGAGGAGCGGGGAATTTGCCACATCAAAATAACCCATGGTGTTCCTCCCTTGGCAGATAGCCAGATTTTTTTCCAAATACAGCTGTTTTGTTGTAAATTATACTATCATGGCGGAGCCGGCTTGAAAAATATAAAATGCATTTGCTTTCCATATCAAAAATGATATAATTTAACGACATGATCTCGTTTTGTGTCTCCGGGACAAGGGGAGCCTGGCGCTTCTGCCTGAGGGGACGGAAAATACACACAAAGATCGGGAGCCGGAAAAGAGAGAGCCGGGAGGGGATCGCATTGGAAGAACTGGATCTGAAATACCTGCAATACGCCTTAGCCGTAGTTCGCTATGGCTCTGTGACTCAGGCGGCCCGGGCCCTGTACCTGGCCCAGCCCAACTTGAGCCGGGCCATCGGGGAGCTGGAGCAGTCCCTGGGCTTTCCCCTGTTCCTCCGTACCAGACAGGGTATGAGCCTGACGCCCCAGGGGGAGCGGTTCCTGACGGAGGTGGAGACGCTGCTGGACCGGCTTTCCGACCTGGCGCGGGAGTGCCGTCAGGAGAGCCGGCGCCGGGTCCACTTTGCCTGTGTCCCCTCCTCCCTGTTTGTCAACACGGTGCTGGAGACGGCCCGGGGCCTGCCGGACTGGTCCATCCAGTGTGAGGAGTACTATGATTGCCGGGAGCTCTTTGACCGGGTGGGAAAGGGGGCATCCCTGGCCGCCTTTCTCACCTTTGGAACAGAGATGCGGGAAGAGCTTTTCGCCTACTTTGCCCGGCGGAACCTGCGCTACCACCCCCTGGCCCAGAGCCCGGCCTACGGGGTGGTCCGCCGGACCAGCAGCCTCTACCACCCGGAGACGGTCCCGCCGTCCATCCGGTACGATGAGGCCCTTTTGATGCTGAATGTGACCTATTTCGACCCCATAGGGGTGCATTTTCAGCCGGAGCGCTCCCCGCTGCCCCCGGCCAAAGGGATCTGCCACGGCGTGGGCCGGGCGGGCAACCTGGATATGCTGGAGTCCATGGACCACCTGGTGATGATCTCCTGTCACATCCACTCCAAGATCATGGCGCGGAATGAGCTGGCGGCGGTGCCCATCCGGCCCGCGTCCATGGACTATGAATATGGCTTCCTGACCCGGGCGGACGTCCGGCTCAGCCTGGAAGAGCAGGCACTGCTGGAGAAGATCGAAGGGGAGGTGCAGCGGGAGTTCGAGGCGTGAGGGCCAGATCGGTGCCCGGATCAGATATTATTGAAGAGAGGAGCGGCGCACTTCCTGTGGGGGAAGCGCGCCGCTCCTCTTGCGTCTAGGAAGGGATGAAAGGGGGGCATAGGGGGCATGATACCAAAAGTCCCGATCCGTTGGTGAGTTCTCATCCCGTAGGGGGCTGGAACGGCAGGGGAAGCGTTTCCCCGGGCACACAAAACGGAATTGGAACGTACAGAAGAAAGGGGAAGAGGGCCATGAAACTGAAGGATCAGATCGCGGTGGTGACCGGCGGGAGCCGGGGGATCGGATATGCGGTGGTGAGAGCCTTCCTGAAGGAGGGGGCGGAAGTGGTGCTGTGCGCCAGCCGGAGCGAGACGGCGGAGCGGGCGGTATCCCAGCTGAAGGCGGAGCTGCCGGAGGCCCGGGTATGGGGCATCTGGCCCAGCCTGGAGGACCCGGAGCAGGTCCGGACGGCCTTTGACCGGATCGGGGCGGAGCATGGGCGGATCGACATCCTGGTCAACAACGCGGGGGTCTCAGAGAGCACGCCCTTTGGGGCGTACACCGGGGAGCTCTTTGACCGGGTGATGGACCTGAACGTAAAGGGAATGTTCCACTGTGCCCGTGGGGCGGTGCCCTGGATGGAGAGGCAGGGCAGAGGCGTGATCTTGAACACCTCCTCCATGGTGAGCTTCTATGGACAGCCCGCCGGCGTCGCCTATCCGGTCTCCAAGTTCGCGGTCAACGGCTTCACCCTGTCCCTGGCCCGGGAGCTGGCGCCGAAGGGGATACGGGTCAATGCGGTGGCCCCGGGCATCATCGAGACGGACATGCTGCGGGCAGTGCCGCGGGAGGTGCTGGCTCCTCTGGAGGCCCAGATCCCCCTGGGGCGTGTGGGGCAGCC
This sequence comes from Lawsonibacter asaccharolyticus, assembly GCA_003112755.1. NCBI lineage: Bacteria > Bacillati > Bacillota > Clostridia > Eubacteriales > Oscillospiraceae > Lawsonibacter > Lawsonibacter asaccharolyticus. The sequence continues at coordinate 2,521,636 of BFBT01000001.1, forward strand.
GGGGGAGGTCGCGGAGGCCTTCGTATTCCTGGCCTCGGAGCAGGCATCCTATATCACCGGCGTGGTCCTCCGGGTGGACGGACTGGCCCGGGCCTGAACAGTGCCGGGCTACGGCCGCTTTCTCCCAGAGGCACTGGGGATGTTCAGCTCCTCGCGGTATTTGGCCACGGTACGGCGGGAGATGGGGCAGCCCTGCTCCGTCAGCAGGGTGCATAGCTTCTGGTCGGAGAGAGGCTTGGTGCTGTCCTCCTCCCGAATCAGGCGGCGGAGCAGTTCCTTGGCGGCACAGCTGCCGACCTCGGCACCGCTCTCCCCGGCGGCCCGGCGGGAGAGAAAATGACGGAGGGGAAAGACCCCCCGGGGACACTGGACATATTTGTCCCGAATGGCGCGGCTGACCGTGGATTCATGGATCTCCAGCTCTTGGGCGATGTCGGACAGGCGCAGGGGCCGCAGGGCGCTGGGCCCCGATCGGAAGAAGTCCTGCTGGCGGCCGGCGATAGCCTGGGCACACCGGAGAAGCGTGGTCTCCCGCTGACCAATGGCCCAGAGCACGTTTTCGGCCTGGCGGAGCTTCAAGGTAAGATATTCCCGCACCTGGGCGTCATCGGACTGGGTCAGGAGACTGCGGTAATAGGAGTTGATCTGGAAGTAGGGACGGTCACTGTTCCGCAGGCGGGCAGTGAAATGTCCGTCCATCTCTTCGATCAAAATATCCGGCTGAATATAGGAGATCTCGCTGGGGAGCGCGAAGATGGAACCGGGACGGGGATTCAGCTCTCGGATCAGCCGTTCGGCGGAGCGGACCTCCTCCTGAGAGATGGAGAGACGGGCGGAGATGGCATGATAATGTTTTTTGGCCAGCTCCTCCAGGCAGTCCCGAACAATGGCAAGGGCGGGGCCCTCCTCATGGATGCGGAGCAACTGAAGCTCCAGACACTGGGAGAGGGAGGAAGCCCCCACACCTGCGGGTTCCAGGGAGCGCAGTAGCTCCAGAGTGCGGGCGAGCCGCCTTTGGGAGATGCCAGAAGTCCGGGAGAGCTCGTCCAGTGGGATGCGGAAATACCCATCCTCGTCCAGACAGGCGGACAGGTAGCACAGAAGCTGCTTGGCAGACTCATCCAGATCGAGCTGCTGGATCTGGCGGAAGAGAAAATTGGAGAGGGATTCCTCCAGACCGCCATCCGTCCCCACCTGGGCCAGCGGGTCCAATTCCTCGGCGTCCAAGCGCTGGTAATAGCGATTTTGACGGTCGCTGTCCTCCAGCCACTTCACACGGCGGAAGAGCTCCTGATCCCGGGGAGCTTCCTGCTCGGAGCGGGGCGGCTCCAGATCGATGATAGGGTTCTCCTGGGCGAGCTCCTGAACATAAGCCTCCAATTCCACTGTGCTCATCTGAAGGAGCGCGAGGCTCTGGAGCGTCTGCTGGGTGAGCTGTTGAGTCTGCCGTTGGACCAGTTCCATAAGGGACGCCTCCTTTTTCAGAGCTATTATAGCAAATATGCCAAGGGGAAACAAGATAGGCATAAGGCATGACGGGACCGTACAGAAGCATACACCACATAAAATTAAGAATATTTTTATTCTTTTTCATCTGAATGAGGTGCACCTCATGGAAGTATGCATCCAATGATGGTAGGATTCTGCTTACAGTATTGTCGAAATTTGGAGGGAAATGAAATGCATGCATATACCAAGCTGGTCAAAAAGTTTCTGAATGGGTACATGGCCGAGACACGGGAACAGCGGGGCATGTCTAAGGAAGAGATGTCGGAACGCCTGCGCATCGAGCCACGTTCCTATGCGGATCTGGAAAAGGAGCGCTACTGCCTGTCCGCACCGTCTCTGATGTTCTTCCTGCTCTTCCTGGAAAGTCCCGGGGTGGAGGAGCTGATACAGAAATTTCGTCAGACAGTGGAGCAGGCGGACCAAAATGGGACAGTATAGAACGGAGATCGGGACGGCGGAGGTATGTGACATGCTGTGCCGGCTGGGCGCCACGGCAAATTACAGGGGGTTCTCCTACACCGCCTATGCAGTGCTGCTCTGTGTCCAGCAGCAGGACCGGCTCCTGCTGGTCACCAAATGGCTCTATCCGGATGTAGCGAAGCGGTATGGGACAAACTGGAAGGCGGTGGAGCGGAACATCCGGACCGTGATCACCGTGGTGTGGGAGCAGAATCGTGCCATGCTGGAGGGACTGGCCCGCCGTCCGCTGCTTCAGCGCCCCTGCGCGGCGCAGTTCCTGTCCATCCTGTCCAACAGCCTCCTGTGCGAGCAGAGGGCGGGACCGGTGCAGAGCTGAAAAGGAACATAAAAAGAGGCAGAGCGGACCCGGGAGTGCATCCCGGAGTGCCGCGCCGCCTGTTCTGTTTTGGACGGTGCCGCCCCACGACCCAGGGCGGGGGCAGGCGGAGATCTGGAGGGAGAGGAAGTTCAGATAACGCCCTTTTCCCGCCATGCGGAGATCTCCTCCGGTGTAAAGCCGAGGGACTGGTAGACCTCATCGTTGTGCTCGCCCAGCAGGGGAGCGCAGCCCCTCACATAGGGGTTCGTCTCTGACATCTTGACGGCCTGATTCGTGATCCTGACAGGACCCAGCTGGGGGTGGGTGACCTCTGTGTACATGCTTCGCTCATCCCTGAAATGGGGGTCATTGGCCACATCGGCCACTGTCATGACCGGCGCCGCCGCGATTTTGGCCTCTACCAGCCGCTCCAGAAGCACGTTTTTTTCGAATTTTGAGGTCTCCTCCGCGATCATGGGGTCCAGCAGCCGCGGTTTTTGACGCGGTCCTCCACACGCTGGAACTCCGGCATGTCGATCCACTCGTCATGCCCCAGAATGTGGGCGAATTTCGGCCAGGCGCTGGCTTGTCCGGCGCTGATCATCACCTTTTCTCCGCTTTTGGTGGGATAGGTGTTTCCAGGGGCACTGGCCTCGAAAAAGTTTCCCAGCTGGTCTATGACGCCGGAGCGGAAATTTTCGATCAGAACGCAGCGTTTCAAAATGATTGATTTGCGATACATGATGGCGTATGACGAAACTGCATTTTTCAATCCCCACGCAATGAAAACCCTGGACTGATGATTTACGCAAAATTAGAATAAGAATAGAAGGCCCGCCGCTGCGAATTTGTCGCAGCGGCGGGCCTTTTGCGGGGGAAAGGGCCCCGGAGGCGCTGGAAAGGCGCCGCCGGAGCCGGGTTCCAGCCAGATCAGGGGATTATCGTGCGCTGCGCAGGGCGTCCCGGACCAGGTCAGCATAGGTGCGCATGTCAGTGATCTGGATCCACCGCTCCAGACTGCCGCTCCAGCGGTAGGTGTGGCAGTTGGTGGCCTCCTGCACGTCTTCATAGTACCAGGCGTCCTCCGGGTTGTCCGGCCAGTGGATCATGTCGTCCAGCATGTGATCGGTGTCGGGGGCGCGGTCCAGCACCTCATTGATGAGGGCCATGACCTCAGCGCGGGTGATGCTCCGGTCGGGGCCGTAGGTGCCGTCGGGATAACCGGCGATCCAGCCCTCAGCGGCGGCGCGGTTGATGTACTCCCGGGCCCAGTGGCCGGAGATATCGCTGAACTTGTCCGGGCCGGAGTACCGGGCGTCGGAGAACTGGGCGGCCACCACAGCGAACTCGGCACGGGTGATGTAGGCGCCGGGGTCAAAGTCGCCGCCGGTGCGGCCGGTCATGATGCCGCCGTTGTTCAGGGTGGTGATGGAGTAGAAGGACCAGCGGCTGGACTCCACATCAGGGAAGGGGTTCCGCTCGGTAATGTAGTCCGCCCGGGACGCGTCGGTGAGCAGGCGGAAGAAGATGGTGGCCACTTCCTCACGGGTGATGGGGTCGTTGGGCTGGACGGTGCCGTCGGGGTAGCCGGAGACGTAGGCGAAGTGGTCCTCCTTGTTCAGCTGAGGTGTTCCGCCGGAGCCGCCGTGCCCGCGGTCGTCGTCATCGTCATCATCGTCATCCTCATCCTCCCAGAACAGGGCGAAGGGGGAGAAGGAGTCCACAGTGAAGCGGATGCCTTCATCCATGGCCACCAGGGTGCCGTCCTCAGTGGAGTAGAGCTCCATGGTGTAGTTGCCTTGCTCCAGGTCGGTGTTGCTGTTGCGGTCCAGGCCCGCATAGTGGACCAGCTGGAACTCGCTGTTCCGATCCGTTCCATCGGGGTAGGGCCAGTAGAGGGTGATCTCCCCGTCGGTGGTGACATAGGCGTTGCCGTTGCTGGTGTCCACCAGGTCCAGGTAGCGCAGCTCCGCACTGTGGTCCTCGGTGATGGAGTTGAATCCATCCACCGCGCTGTTGTGCAGGGTATTGCCCTGGTCGGGGACGATGCTGTCCACCAGCAGATGCACAGCATCAGGATCAGCGACCTCCAGCCTGCTCTCATTGATGTAGAGAGCGGCGTCTGCGGGGATATGGGCGGTGATGCTGTTCACCTCATTGGTGGGGGGCTCATTGACCACAGGGGTGGTGGCGGTGTCGAGATCAGTCACGCCCCGGATGGTCAGCGTACCGGATCCCACCGCCGCGCTGTACTGCTCCGTGTCTGCGCCTACCGTAAGCTCGGCCTTGACCCGCTGCTGCTCCAGATCTCCGGCATAGATGGTCATGTCATACTGCCGGAACACGCTGTTCACCTGGACAGTAAAGTCGTCACTGGTCATGAAGGAATCAGGGTCGTCCTGATCGGTGAACTGGAGGCGGATGGGGACCTCGCCATTGGGGGTCTCAGCGGGCAGGATGCGGTAGATGTAGCGGTCATAGGCCATGCTGGTGTTGCCGGGATTGTTGTCGTACCGCTCCAGCTTCCAGATCCGCTGTTCTCCGCCGAAGTTGTAAGTAAAGGTCAGATATTTGGACAGGTCCACCACCTGCTGTCCATTTTCATTGGTGACAACATCGGCGGGATCTGCGTGTTTGATCAGCCGCTCATTCAAATCACTGGGCAGGGTGATGTAGAAGCCTGGCACGGGCAGTCCGTTGTCGGTGGCGCCGATCTCGTTTCCGCTGCCGTTGACCACGCTCTCATAGCTGCTGCCGCCGGTGTAGATGGTGATATCGGCGGGCTGGATCATGATCTGCCGGGCGTCGGGGGTACCGTCGCCGTTCCGGTCATAGGCCCACACGGCGTAGACCGTGGCCACCGCCGGGATGTTGACTTCGGATACCAGAGTGGGCAGCTGTTCGCCCGCGTCATAGATCTTCTCATGGTTGTCGGTGGTGGTCCAGCCCAGGAAGAGGACCGCTGCACCCTCGGTGTCAGTATGGGTGGGGGCGGTGTAGTCATCTTCTTCCCCCAGTTCATAACCAGTCTGCTGGGCCAGGTCCGGGACTACGAATGTGGTCTCCCCGGCGATGCGGCCGCCGTTGGCGTCATAGGTCAGGGAGTAAGCGGTCACCGGCACCGGATCAGTCGTATCTGTAACTGCGTCCTCGATCTCATCTGCGGTCACGGCAGCGGTATTCGTCACGCCTGCCGCCACGTCTGTCTGCGCCGCGGTATAGGCATAGGTGATGATGACCTTGTCGCCCACTCCAATGCTGGAGATGGTGTAGCTGCTGTCGCTAAGGGTATGATCGATGTCCCCTACCCGGATCACCGTGCCGGCGCTCCACAGGGTGTCTTCAATCGTCACATCAGTCAGGGGCGCATTGCCGGTATTGCGCACTGTGATCGTGTAGTGGATCTGCTCTCCCACACGGACAGATGCCTCCTGAGCTGTTTTCTCCACCGTCATGGCGGGTGCCGCCGCAGTAAGTCTGTAGGTGTAGGTGGTGCTGGTCCCCGCCGTCAATGCCGCCCCGGCCACGGGGGACTCATCATCCCACGCGCCGCTCAGGATGTGCGCTGCATCAGGCTCAACTTTTGTGGTGTCAGGAATATTCGTCAAAGTCGGCGCGGGGCTGACCTCGACCCATTTGTCAGAGGTCTCATCATATTCCGACAAACGATAGACCTGTTCAATTTCCGTGCTTCCGTTTGCCCAGGTGCCCCCCACGACCTGATAGATCACTTGGGCCTGGTACTGATCCGGGGTACCGTCGCCGCCATCTTCGCCGCCGACTTTGTCCACGGCGTAATACAGCTTCAGCGTCACGATATCTTCCGGCTTCTCAATTTTGGTCAGCGTACCGGTCGTATTGGAGAGCGCAGGGTCCAGACAGTACCCCTCATACGCTTTGGGGGTGGCCGTTACATCTGCCCCGATCGCCCCGGAGAAGCGCTCCGTCTCCGTCGCGGACACAGGATAAGTTCCATCGTCGTTTGCCTTGTAGTGCTCCACGACATACAGAACATTGCCGGGGACAATGGGGGTGGTGCTTTTGGCAAAGGTATAGGTGTACGTCACATCATCGGTCCCGGAAACTGTGGCAGGAGGCGTGGTATCCCAGCCGCCCTGCGTTCCGTCCGTGCCACCATAGCCAGCGTCCGGCTTCATTCCGGTGGGGGCTGTCAGGTAGGCGCTGCCGTTCATGTCCCACTTGCCGTCCTTCATCAGCGTCACATAGGTGACTCTGGCGGCGCTGGTGCCATCCTCCCAGGTCCCGTTTACCACCTGGAAGGTCACTTTCTTCTGGTACTTGTCCGGGACACCGTCACCGCCGCCATTCTCGCCGCCGACTTCATCCAGGCTGTAAACCGCCGTGATCTCCACATTGCCGGTGAGCGTGCCGGAGGTCACCCCCTTCACCGTGTCTTTGGCATAGCTCTGACCTTTATATGTGATCGAGTCAGGGATCTGGCCGCTCACATCATAGGGAGACTCCTTGGACATCTCTTCGCTGACATAAGAAGTTTGGATCTCCGTTTGCTCCGCATCATCCATCACATACTTGACGGTCACCGTGTACTGGTCCTCACAGACCACCTGGAACGTGACCGCCTCTTTGCTCCCGTTTTTCAGCTTCCAGCCGTTGTGATACACATAAGTGACTGTGGCCATATCTTTCGCGGGGGTGTGAGTCGCACTGGTGGTCTCATTATACGCCGTCACGAAGCGCTCAGAGGAAATGGTGACCGTATATTCCAGATGGCGGTCCACCACCCGGGAGGATGTGGTATAATCCCCTGCCGTCAAGGTCATCGGCTGAGAACCTGCATGGCCCGCGGCCTGGTTGGTGCAGCTCACGGTGACTTTGATGCTGTTCAGAAATTCAGGCGTCCCGGCCTCCACCCACTTGGCGGTCAGGGTCAGATCGCTGCCGCGGATGACGACCTTTCCGCCTGCGTCCACCTTGGAGCCGTCCTCATATCCTGTTCCGGAAATGGTCCAGCCGTCGAAGACATAGCCCGTAGCCAGCGCGGCCTGGACCGCCTCGTCAGAAGGAATGGCGGCTTGGACTTCCTCATTGCGCTTCAGACCGGTCTGAGTTTCAGGAACAGCGTACTCAGTCAGTGCCCCGCTTTGGTCGCCCCAATCATACTGGATCTGATAGGTGTTCTCATCTTCCTTTAACTCCAGCAGCAGATAGAAGGGGTAAATGGTGTTCCCGCCTAGATAGCTGTTGTTCCAGTTGGCTTCACTAGGTTTTGAGGTGGGATAGTTTCGGCCTAAGCCGCCGACATTGCGCCAATGATTAAAATCATTTTCGTCAATGGAAACGTGCGTTACAGCGGAATAATCCCCGTTTTCGTCCGGCTCAATGGTGACAGCGTCACCATATTCGACCACACCGCACCCGGTATAGTTTCCGCACACCAGACGGTAGGAGGAGAGATAGTAGCCCTCCGCCACCCGGATGTCCAGGCCGCTGCGGATCAGCTGGCCCGCGTTGGCCGCCTCCGAATCATCCAGGGCATCCTGAGGGGATACTTCTTTCCCTGTATAAGTGACATCCTTCGCCCCGGCAGACACCGTTACCAGAGAGGGGTCCGTGATCTCTTCATTACCCCATCCATAATATCCGTCAAAGCTCCAATACACGGGCCACCAGTTGCGCCACTGGTCCCCACGTTCATTCTCATCGGTCTTTTCCTCCAGCGTCCAGGTATAGGTCCACTGGTAGCAGGCATCACCATGCTGGTGCTCTTCCTTGCTGCAGGTCAATGTGTAACATCCGGTTTTGAGAGAACATTCGTGCCTGCACTCGGTGGGGCCTTCGGTTTTGTCAATTACTTGGTATCCCCATGCCCAATCTAGGATGCTGAAGGAGTGCCACGTGCACCCTGTATCGTCTTTATGGAACCCGAGCCTATTATAATGGTCCGGATTGTCCTCCTTCGTACACTTCACCCACTGTGTGGGATAGCAGTCGTCATTGTGCTCATGTACACAGTCATGGCTGTAGCAGCTGTCCAGAGAGTGGGCGTGTTCCTCCTCTTTGCAGGTAAGATCTCCCCGCTCAGCGTCGGGCCCTACCCACTCTGTCCCATCCGGAATGTTTTCCGGCGGCTTTTGATCGGGGTCGGTCGTTTCAAACGTATCTCCTATCTCATACTCTGACCCTCCCGGCGCCGCAAAGGCGGACACCGGAAGCAGGGACAGCACCATGCACAGGGTCAGCAATACGGCCAAGAATCGCTTTTTCATGTCATTTCTTTCCTCCTTAGTAGCTGATATTCATGCCAGCGCAATCGAGAGCTGGGGGGTGTGGTCACATCATCCCCACCCCCTTTCCGGCATCCCAGCCCACGGAGAACTGTTCCGCCTCCATCATCTGGTCGAAGGCCTGGACCACCAGCTGGTCCACACTGACCCGGATGGCATCCTGGGTCTCCTGCCACAGCCGGCGCAGACAGCGTGGGTTCCCTTTTTCCTCCGGCACCCGGGCGTCCCGGCACAGGGACCGGATCTCGCCCGTCACCTGGGTCCGCCGCATTGGCTGCCCGTTCCGGCTGCGGAACACCGGTCCTGCGGTGATGCCCTGCCGGGCCGCATAGCCCCGCAGCTCCTCCGCCAGCGGCGGCGGCAGACGCACGGGGCTGGGTCCCCGCCCGTCCAGCGCCTCCGCCGTCAGCCGGGGCAGCTCCCCCACCGACAGGCCCGTGCTGCCGAATACCTTCACCAGCAGGTAGAGCCGCTCCTTCTCCAGAACCCGGGCGGTGGACAGCAGACGCAGATACTCCCCGCGGGTCAGCTCCGGCCGCTCCACCTCCGCCGGGGGCGGGAGGGCGGCGGTGGCCTGGAGTTCCCGGTGGCCCAGATAGGTCATCAGGCCGTTGGCCGCCGCCAGCCGCACATTGATAGTCCGGGGAAGATACCCCTGGTCCTCCAGCGTCTCCCGCCAGCGGTCCAGCGTCCCGCGGCCTACCCGCTTGTCCGGCGGCAGCGACCGGTACAGCCCATAGATGCTCCGCCGGTACGCCGCCAGGGTGTCTGCGCTCCGGCCCTGCTGGCGCAGGGTGTCCAGATAGGCGTCCATGGCCTCCGGCGTGAGGCATACCTCCCCTGCCGGGGCCTCCTGTTCCATCACCAGTTCCATGCCGTTCTCCCCTCTCGCCCCCCAGTTGTAGGCAAAATCAATATTTTGCCGCGTTCTATCCCGGGGAAGGAGCTGTTCGGGCAGAAAAAAAGAGCGCCGGCGGCGCTCCTGAGGGAAAAAGGGCGTGAAGATCGAGCCGTATGAGCAATTTGGGCTCATATGGCTGGTCTTTGCGCAAATTTAGCAGCTCCAGCTTGAATTTTCCATCGGCCTGTGCTATAATCTACCAGAAATCTATGTAGCCTCCTGCGGCCTTTCCTGGTCGCTGGATGCAAAATATTGATTTTGTCTAGCAGACGAGGCGCAGGCGGTCCAGATCCCGGCGGTGCTGGGCACCGGTGGAGATGAGATAGATGCGGGTGGTCTCAATGCTGGAGTGCCCCAGGACATCGGCCAGCTTGGCCACGTCCCGGGTGGCCTGATAGAAGGTGCGCGCAAAGAGATGGCGCAGGTTGTGAGGGAAGACCTTGGTGGGGGCCACCCCGGCCCGGAGGCACAGGCGCTTCATCTCCGCCCAGATCTGCCGCCTGGACAGAGGCTTGCCGCTTTTGGTGAGGAAGATCTCGCCGGAAGCGGTTTTTTGCTGTCTGGCGTACTTGAGCAGCTTGCGGCACAGCTTGCCGGGGAGGAGGATGGTGCGGACCTTGCCCTTGAGGGCGATATCCGCCTGACCGGAACGGGCGGCCTCCACAGTGATATAGCGCACCTCGCTGACTCGGATGCCGGCGGCGCAGATGGTCTCCATGACCAGGGCCAGGCGGTCCCGGCCCAAGGTGCGGGCGGTGTCCAGCAGGCGCTGGTACTCCTGGCGGCTCAGCTCCCGCTCCTCGCTCTGAAAGAGTCTGCGCTGCACCCGCAGGGCGCGGACACGGCAGTCCTCCAGGCCGATGAAACGGAGAAAGGTGTTGAGGGCGGCCAGCATGGAGTTGATGGTGGCGGGGCGGTAGCCGGAGCGGACCAAGTGGGCCTTCCAGCCCGTGACCGCCTCCCGGTTCACCGGCGCCCCCGCCAGCCACTCCAGAAAGGCCCCTGCGTCCCGCAGGTACTTCTCCACTGTCCCCGCGCTCCGCTCCTCCTCCGCCAGCCTCCGGGCAAAGGCAGACAGATGTTCCTGGGGCACATGGTGATCTTTCATACAAAAACTCCCCTTTTCTTCCAGTGTGGTACTATTTTACCGGAAACGGGGGGCGTTTATCCGAAACCTAGGGGAAGAAAAGGAGGAAGGCTGTTCAATTTGCAGCCCAACCTCCGGCACCGGACACTCCTTTTTATATATAAGGTATGAAAATGCGGGGCGGGGGAGAAAAATCGTTGACTTGAATATCCTGGGAGGGTATGCTATACTCAACTTTGTATGAATCCACGGAGGGCCCGGGCCGCACAGCATACTGACAGGGGGAACTGCCGGTATGCTGTTCTGCATCGGGACAGGGGAGCCGGGGGCTCCGGCCCCGGCAGAAGGGGGAGGCAGCGTGCTGCGCCTGTTGTCCAATCAGAATTTTAACCCTACCCGCCTGATCGTGGTGAGCTTCGGGGCCATCATCCTGCTGGGGACTTTTCTGCTCCACCTGCCTATCTCCGCCCGGGACGGGCAGTTCACCCCCTGGCTGACCTGCCTGTTCACCGCCACCTCCGCCACCTGCGTCACCGGTCTGGTCCTGGTGGACAGCGCGCTCCACTGGACTCCTTTCGGTCAGGGGGTGATCCTGGCCATGATCCAGCTGGGCGGGCTGGGATTTGTCTCATTGATCAGCCTGATCCCTCTACTGCTGCGGCGGCGCATCGGCCTGTCCCAGCGGCTGGCCATCGCCTCCGCATTTAATCTGAATGGGATGTCCGGGGTAGTGCGGGTGGTGCGCCACGCCCTCATGGGCACCTTTCTGCTGGAGGGCTGTGGTGCGATCCTGCTGGCTACCCGCTTCGTCCCTCTCTTCGGCTGGGGGCGGGGGCTGTGGTACTCCATCTTTCACAGCGTGTCCGCTTTCTGCAATGCCGGATTCGACCTGATGGGGGAACACACCGGGGCCTTCTCCAGCCTTGCGGGCTTCCGGGAGGACCCGGTGGTGCTGGGCACCATCGGGTGCCTGATCGTGCTGGGCGGCCTGGGCTTTTTTGTTTGGGAGGACTGCCTGGAGCATCGGAGCTGGCGGCGGCTGTCCTTCTACTCGAGAATGGTGCTTGCCGTCACCGGGGCGCTGATCCTGGGGGGCTGGCTGTTCTTTCTGGGGGCAGAGTGGAACAATCTGGAGACCCTGGGTGGTATGACGGCGGGGGAGAAGGTGGGCAATGCTCTCTTTCAGTCGGTGACCCTGCGCACAGCAGGGTACAGCGTTCTGGACCAGGGGGCCCTGCGGGACGGGGCGGCTGCCCTGTCCGTGGTGCTGATGCTGATCGGGGGCTCCTCCGGCTCCACCGCCGGCGGCATCAAGACGGCCACCGCCGGCGTGCTGCTGATCTCACTGTGGGCCGGCCTGCGGGGGAGAGACCAGGTGGTGCTCCGGCGGAGGACCATCCCCCAGGCCCGGGTGCTCAATGCCATGACCCTGACCCTGGTGGTGACCTGCCTGTTCCTGGCCGGGTCCATCGCCCTGACATTGGCGGACGGGGTCCCCTACCTGGCTGCCGCCTTCGAAGTGGCCTCGGCCATGGGGACCGTGGGGCTGACCATGGGGATCACCACCGGCTTGTCCCCGCTGAGCCAGGGAATCATCATCGCGATGATGTTCCTGGGCCGGGTGGGCGTGCTGTCCTTCTCCATTGCGTTCCTGATCCGGGACCGGGGAGAGAATAAGATCCGCTACCCCAGTGTGGATGTGATGATCGGCTGAAGGAGATGTCTATGAAAAGCTTTTTGGTGATTGGACTGGGCAGATTCGGCACATCGCTGGCCTGTGAGCTGTGTGCCCTGGGCCACGAAGTGATGGCGGTGGATCTGCGGGAGGAGCGGGTCCAGGAGGTGGCGGGCTCTGTGACCCACGCCGCCGCCGGAGATGCCCGGGACCCGGAGGTCCTCCGGGCCCTGGGAGCCAGGAACTTTGACTGTGCTGTGGTGTCCGCAGGGGACGACGTGGGCACCAGCGCCCTCATCGTCCTCAACCTGAAGGAGCTGGGAGTGCCCCAGGTGGTGGGCAAGGCCCGCAGCGCCGTCCACCACCGGGTGCTGGAGAAGATCGGCGCCGACCGGGTGGTCTTTCCGGAGCAGGAGATGGCCCTGCGCCTGGCCCGGAACCTGGCCAACGGGGACATTCTCAACTTTATCGAGCTGTCGGAGGAGTACTCCATCATGGAGTGCCGCTGTCCCCGCCAGTGGCAGGGGAAGAGCATCCGGGAACTGGACGTGCGGGCCAGACACCGCCTGAACATCATCGCTATCCGCCGGGGGGGCGGCATGACCATCTCCCCCGGAGGTGAGTACGCCCTTCAGGAGGAGGACGAGCTAGTGGTGCTGGGACGGAACGAGGATATCAGAGAGGTGGAGCGGCTGTGAGAGAGGAGTGGATCACCAGCCGGAAGAACCCTCTCCTGGTCCAGATCCGCCGCCTGGTCTCCAGCCGCGGCGCCCGGCGCTCAGCGGGGATGTTCCTGGGGGACGGCGTCAAGCTGCTGGAGGAGGCCCTGAAGTGGGGAGCGCCCCTGGAGACGGTGGTGTACTCGGAGGGGCTGGACGGGCCGGAGCTCCCGCCGGAGGTGCGGACGGTCCGGGTGCCGGAGGATGTGATGGCCTCCATCTCCCCCATGGAGTCCCCCCAGGGGGCGCTGTTCCTGTGCCGGATGTGGGACACCGCCCCGCCGCCCTGCCTGGAGGGCGGGCGCTATCTGGTGCTGGACGGTCTCCAGGACCCGGGGAACGTAGGCACTATCTGGCGCACCGCCGATGCCCTGGAGGCGGACGGCCTGCTCCTGGTCCACGGATGTGCGGACCCCTTCGGCCCCAAGGTGGTGCGGGCCACCATGGGGGCCTGTTTCCGGCTCCCGGTGTGGGAGACCGGCCCGGAGAGGCTGGCGGGCCTGCTGGAGCGGTCAGGACTGGCGCTGTACGCCACCGCCCTGCGGGAGGATACGGAGGATATCAAAACGGCGGACCTGAGCCGGTCCGCCGTGGTGATTGGGAGCGAGGGGCGCGGGGTCTCGCCGGAACTGCTCGCTATGAGCCAGCGGGCCCTGAAGATCCCTATGCGGGAGCGGTGTGAGTCCCTGAACGCCGCCGCGGCCGCCGCGGTGGTGCTCTGGGAGATGGGCCGCTAATCCCGGCGGGGCCGGTGTCCTGCGTCCAGCTTTCGGTAGGCCCGCTGGATGATGACCAGTGAGACGGCCAGACACAGGGCGAACAGGGCATAGGCCGGAACATAGCTGTGGAAGCGGTCAGCCAGCAGGCCCGGGATGGGGCCGAAGAGGAGCATCCCAAGAGCGTAGGACACAGTGAGGGAGCGCACCGCACCCTCGTACTGGGCGTCCCCGAACAGGTCGGCGGACCAGATGGCAAAGGTCACCGCCGAGATGGGCAGGCCCAGGCCGAACAGGGTCATGGCCGCGAAAGCGGGGAGCATCCCACCCAGGTGGGCCAGACAGCACAGGAGCAGTCCGGCCAGAAAGACCAAATGGACGTACCAGTTGCCCGCCCGGCTGCCAAAGCGGTCATAGATCTGGCCGCAGAGGATCTTGGATACGCAGATGACCAGCCCCAGGTAAGAGATGAGCAGAGCGGCGGAGGCGCTGTCATAGCCGGCGGTGGTGTAGAGCACCGTGAGGTGGGAGAAACCGGGCCCGCCGGGGCCGCCGATGAGAAAGACAGCCAGCAGCAGGGACAGCCGGAGGGCGGGAGTCATGCCCGCCGGCGCGGGGCGGGGCGGCGGCGCCGGAGTCTCCGGACCGCCCAGGTGGTAGGGCTCCAGGCCCAGGTCGCCGGGGACGTCCCGGACCAGGAGAAAGACCAGCAGCCCCAGCACCAGCACCGCCAGCCCCTCCAGCAGAAAGGCGGCGCGCATGCCGTGGGCCTGGATGATCCCGGTGATCAGCGTGGGGACAAAGATGGTGGACACGCCGCTGCCCGCGGCGGCCAGCCCCAGAGCCAGGCCCCGCCGGTCCCGGAACCAGTGGCCCACCGCCAGGGAGAGGGGGACCATGCCGCCGTAGCCGTAGGCCAGACCGGTGAGGGCCCCCGCGGCACAGTAGAGGGGGAAACTGTCGGCCAGGCCGAAGCAGAAGCAGGACAGGGCCAGCAGCACTACCCCCAGGGTCATCACCAGACGCAGTCCGATCCGGGCGCACAGCTGATTCACTGTCAGCATGGCGGCCAGGGTGAAGAGGCTGCGCGTGGTGGTGATCCAGGAGCCCTGGGCGTTGGAAAAGCCGTTGAGCTGGATGATGTAGGGCTGATACACGGAGAACACGTTGATGCCCATCCCCATGACCGCGAACAGGGACAGGGCGCCGCCCAGACAGATGATCCAGGCGTAATGGGGCCGCCGAAGGGAGACCATGGGAACAGCACCTCCTTATTCCTATCTCCTACCATACAGGAGGCGGGGACGTTTGTAAAGGGGGATTTTACCGGAGGAGCGGGACGGAGGGAAGAAAATTGGCGACGCTGAAATACTGGCTGTGGCTCACCGGCCGCAGGGGGCTGGGGAATGCCGGCGCCCTGCGGGTGCTGGACCACTTTGTCACCCCGGAGCGGGCCTTCTACGCCGACCCGGAGGAGTACGCCCTGGTGGAGGACCTGACTCCGGCGGCCCAGCGCGCCCTGCTGGACAAGGACACCGGCGGGGCGGAGCGCATCCTGGAGGACTGCGCCCGCCTGGACCTGCGGATCATGACCCTCCAGGACGCCGACTACCCGGAGCGGCTGCGGCAGCTGCCCGACCCGCCTCTGGCGCTGTACATCCGGGGCCGGGCCTTCGCCTTCGACGAGGAGGCGGCGGTGTGCATGGTGGGGGCACGGGAGGCCACCCCCTATGGGATCGGCTCGGCGGGGCGGCTCGGCCTGGAGCTGGCCCGGGGCGGGGCCCTGGTGGTGTCTGGCATGGCCCAGGGCATCGATACGGCCAGCGTCCAGGGCGCTTTGAAGGGCGGCGGACCGGTGGTGTCGGTGCTGGGGGGCGGAGTGGATGTACCCTACCCCCGGGAGAACCGCTGGCTCTATGAGGACGTGGCCGCCGCCGGGGCCCTCATCTCCGAGTACCCGCCGGGGACGGAGCACCGGGGGGAGCACTTCCCGGTGCGCAACCGCATCCTCAGCGGCCTGTGCCTGGGGGTAGTGGCGGTGGAATGCCGCCCTCACAGCGGCACTATGATTACGGTGGACCGGGCGCTGGAGCAGAACCGGGACCTGTTTGCCGTGCCAGGGAACATCGACGCCCCCATGAGCCAGGGCCCCAACCTGCTGATCCAGCAGGGGGCCAAGCTGGTGACCAGCGGGCGGGACATCCTGGAGGAATACTGGGACCGATTCCCGGCCAAGCTGTCTCCGGGAGAGCCCCTCAGCCCGGCGGCGGCCGCCGCCCGGCTGGAGACAGCGGCCTGTCCGGCCCCTGCCCCGGCGGAGCGGGAGGAGGCACCGGCGGCACCCGGGCGGGAGCGCATCCCCGCCGCGGAGCAGCGGGACCGCTTTACCGACGACGAGCTGGCGCTGATCGCCGCCTTGGGCGGACGGCGCCGCTCCGCCGACGAGCTGGTGGAGGCCGCACAGATCCCGGCCCGCCGGGTGCTCTCTGCCCTGACCATGCTCCAGGTGCAGGGGGCGGTGGAAGAGGGGCCGGACCGCCGCTTCTCCGCCCTGGTGGAGCTGGAGGAATAGACCCTTGACAGACGCGCGCGGGGACGCTCCGCAGCTGCGTTTTGACTTATACTTTTTTCTTATCTTCGATTTTGGAGGTTATTTGATGGCAGCAAAGACCGATTTGGTGATCGTAGAGTCTCCGTCCAAGGCCAAGACCATTGGGAAGTACCTGGGGCCGGGCTATGAGGTGAAGGCGTCCATGGGCCACGTCCGGGACCTGCCTAAGAGCAAGATCGGCGTGGACATCGAGGGAGGCTTTGTCCCCCAGTACCAGCCCATCAAGGGCAAAGAGGACGTGATCAGCGACCTGAAGAAGGCAGCCAAGAAGAGCGGCCGGGTCTATCTGGCCACCGACCCGGACCGGGAGGGGGAGGCCATCTCCTGGCATCTGAAGGAGCTGCTGGATATCCCGGACGACAAGACCTATCGGGTCACCTTCAACGAGATCACCAAGAAGGTGGTCAACGACTCTATTGCCGCCCCCCGGGCCATCGACCAGAACCTGGTGGACGCCCAGCAGGCGCGGCGCATCCTGGACCGCATCGTGGGCTATGAACTCTCCCCCCTGCTGTGGCGGAAGATCCGGCGGGGCCTGTCCGCCGGGCGGGTCCAGTCGGTGGCCACCCGGCTGGTGGCGGAGCGGGAGGAGGAGATCCGGGCCTTTGTCCCCCAGGAGTACTGGACCATCGAGGCGGAGCTGGAGCGGGTGCGCCCCAATCTGGGGGGCTTCAAGGCCCAGTTCTACGGCCGGGAGAAGAAGATGGAGCTCCGCAGCCGGGAGGAGGCGGAGGAGGTGGTCCGGGCGGTGTCCGCCGCCCCCTTCTCCGTGACCAGGGTGAAGCGGCAGGACAAGCTGCGCAATCCGGCGCCCCCCTTCACGACCTCCACCCTCCAGCAGGAGGCCAGCCGCAAGCTGAACATGACCCCCGCCCGCACCATGTCCATCGCCCAGCAGCTCTATGAGGGCGTGGACATCACCGGGGAGGGCACCGTGGGCCTGATCACCTATATGCGTACTGACTCTCTGCGCCTGTCCGAGGAGGCCATCGCCGCCGCCAAGGGCTTTATCGAGAGCCGCTACGGCAAGGAGTACTATCCCGCCCAGGCCCGACGCTACAAGACCAAGGGCAATGCCCAGGACGCCCACGAGGCCATCCGTCCCTCCGACGTGACCCTCACCCCGGAGGACGTGAAGAAGGACCTGACCTCGGAGCAGTACCGCCTCTACCGGCTGATCTGGGGCCGGTTCCTGGCCTGCCAGATGGCAAGCGCGGTCTATGACAGTGTATCCATCGAGGCCCAGTCCGCCGGCTACACCTTCCGGGCCAGCCACTCGGAGCTGAAATTCTCCGGCTTTACCGCCGTGTATGAGGAGGGCCGGGACGAGGACGACGAGGCACCCCAGTCCCCCCTCCCCGACCTGCGGGAGGGGGAGCCGCTGGACCGGAAGGGGCTGAAGCAGGACCAGCACTTCACCCAGCCCCCCACCCGGTACACCGAGGCCACCCTCATCAAGGCTCTGGAAGAGAAGGGTATCGGACGCCCCTCCACCTACGCCCCCACCATCTCCACCATCCTGAACCGGGAGTACGTGGTGAAGGAGGGGAAGTACCTCCGCACCACCCCTCTGGGCGAGGTGGTCACCGGCCTGATGAAGGACAAATTCAACGATATCGTGGACTACGCCTTCACCGCCCAGATGGAGGAGCGGCTGGACAAGGTGGAGGAGGGAGAGGCCAACTGGAAGAAGGTGCTCTCTGACTTCTACGGCGGCTTTGAGGCAGAGCTCCACCAGGCGGAGCAGGACCTGGACGGGGAGCGCATCAAGGTGCCAGACGAGGTTTCGGAGGAGATCTGTCCCCAGTGCGGGCGGAACCTGGTCATCAAGTCCGGCCGGTTCGGCCGCTTCCTGGCCTGTCCCGGCTGGCCGGAGTGCGACTTCACCATGCCGCTGGTGGTGGAGATGCCGGGCAAGTGCCCCAAGTGCGGAGGGCGTCTGTTCAAGCGCACGGGCAAGAGCAAAAAGACCAACAAGCAGTACACCTATTACTGCTGTGAGCACCTCAACAGCAAGGACGAGTCCAAGCGATGCGACTTCATGACCTGGGACGTCCCGGTGAAGGACAACTGTCCCGTCTGCGGCTGGACCATGTTCAAGAAGGCGGGCCGGGGGGCGAAAAAGCCCTTCTGCATCAACGAGGCATGCTCCAACTTCACCCCGGAGGAGAAGCGGGGCGGCTGGCGGAAAAAGACGGAGGAGAGCGGGGAGGAGGCCCCTGCCCAGGAGGCGGCGGAGGAGGGCAAGACCGCCGAGAAGAAGGCTCCGGCCGCCAAAAAGACCACCGCGAAGGCGGCGGCCAAGAAGCCTGCCGCCAAAGCCGCGGCCTCGAAAAAGGCATCCGCGGCGAAAAAGCCCACGGCTAAGAAGACCGCCGGGAAAAAGACCGCCGCCAAGAAGACGGAGGAGGGATGACCGGCGGGGGCTGAACGCTCAGGCGGTCAGCCTTCCGTTCAGCTCCCGGCACAGGTCCACGGTGGCCAGGAACATGGCCTCCAGCAGGCAGGAGTTCTCCTGAAAGGCGGCCTTTTCATAGCGGTCGAACAGGGTGCGCCCCTCTTCATCCAGATGATCGAGGATCTCCAGGGACCAGATATCCCGCCGGGTGCTGCTGATCCGGTAATCGGAGTCCACAGCCAGGTAATTTTGAAGGGTAACTTTGTTGATGTACTCAAAGAGAGCTTCCATAAGATCGGTCATTGTGATCAACTCCAAACACGAATAATTTATACATGTTATAACACGTATAGATTATTCGTGTCAAGAGGAAGTAAAGAGATGTATGGAGAACGATTAAAATTTTTGAGAAAAGAACGGAAGATTCCGCAGAAAGACCTTGCGGAGCTGCTGGGGATCAGCATCCGTGGATATCAGTTCTACGAGAGCGAGAACAATGAGCCCAATATTGCCGCATTGGTGACATTGGCGGATTTTTACGGGGTGACCATCGACTTTCTGGTTGGGCGCACGGACGAGGAAACATAACGGTACTGCGTATAGGGCGCAGCGGCCCGGCACACCGCTGCCCAAAGCCTTTCCCCTCGGGAAAGAGGTGCCCAGCGGATGCCGCATCCCCCCAAAAGCCTTCCCCCCTCCTGGGGGGAAGGTGTCGCGGCGTATGCCGCGACGGATGAGGGGGCTTCCTTCCCACGTCCCGCATCTATAGGGCGGGCAGGTCTAGGACCCGTCTCTACGCAAAGGCCGAAGGGAACCCGCAGGGGCGGCTTCCAGCCGCCCGAAAAGCCTTCCCCCTCCTGGGGGAAAGGTGTCACGGCGTATGCCGCGACGGATGAGGGGGCTTCCCTTCCCCGTCCTGTATCTATGGGGCGGGCAGGTCTAGGACCCGTCCCTGCGCAGAGACGAGGACCGCTCATGGGGACGGCGGGCGCACAAAGCGCGCCCCTACGCAAAGGCCGAAGGGAACCCGCAGGGGCGGCTTTCAGCCGCCCGAAAAGCCTTCCCCCTCCTGGGGGGAAGGTGTCGCGGCGTATGCCGCGACGGATGAGAGGGCGGTCCTCCGCCCGCCTCTGGCCGCAGGGCGGAACCCCCAAAACACTTCATCGCCGCCCTCTGGCAGGGCGGGCGGATCTCGAGGAGGAGAGCTATGGAACCAGTGAAGATCATCGGCGCCGGTCTGGCGGGCTGCGAGGCGGCCTGGCAGCTGGCCCAGCGGGGCATCCCGGTGGAGCTGCACGAGATGAAGCCGGAGAAGATGACCCCCGCCCACCACAGCCCGGAGTTTGCGGAGCTGGTGTGCTCCAACTCCCTGCGCTCCGACCAGCTGGAGAACGCGGTGGGACTGCTGAAGGAGGAGCTGCGCCGCTGCGGCTCTCTCATCATGTCCTGTGCGGATGCCCACCGGGTGGAGGCGGGGGGCGCCCTGGCGGTGGACCGCCGCGCCTTCTCACAGGCAGTGACCCAGGCCATCCGCTCCCACCCCGCCGTCACGGTGGTGGAGGGGGAGGTAGAGCGCATTCCGGAGGAGGGGCAGGTCATCGTCGCCGCCGGCCCGCTGGCCTCCGACGCCCTGACGGAGGAGATCTCCCGCCTGTTCCCGGACAGCCGCTACCTGAATTTCTTCGACGCGGCGGCCCCCCTGGTCACCTTTGAGAGCGTGAATATGGAGCGGGCCTGGTTTGCCTCCCGGTACGACCGGGGGACACCGGATTACATCAACTGTCCCATGGAGGAGGAGGAGTACCAGGCCTTCTGGGAGGCCCTCACCACCGCCCAGGAGGCGGAGGTCCACGGCTTTGAGGACTCCGGCGTCTTTGAGGGGTGCATGCCTGTGGAGGTAATGGCCCGCCGGGGGCGGGACACCCTGTGTTACGGCCCGCTGAAGCCGGTGGGCCTGAAGGACCCCAGGACGGGGCGGGAGCCCTTTGCGGTGGTCCAGCTCCGCCGGGACAACGCTCAGGGCTCCATCTATAATATCGTGGGCTTCCAGACCCACCTGAAATGGCCGGAGCAGAAGCGGGTGTTCTCCATGATCCCCGGGCTGGAGCGGGCGGAGTTCGTCCGCTATGGGGTGATGCACCGGAACACCTATCTGGACTCCCCCCGCCTGCTGGACCGGTACTACCGGGTGCGGGGGCAGGAGCGGATCATGTTCGCGGGACAGATCACCGGCGTGGAGGGATATGTGGAGTCCACCGCCTCCGGCGCGCTGGCGGCTATGGAGCTGGCCCGGCGGCTGGAGGGGAAGGAGCCCATCAATTTCCCCCGGGAGACCGCCATGGGCGCAATGGCCCTTTACATCAGCGACCAGAGTGTGGTAAACTTTCAACCGATGAATGTGAATTTCGGCCTGATCCCGCCCCTGGGCTACCGGGTCAAGGGCAAGCGCAACAAGAATGCCGAGCTGTCCAAGCGGGCGCTGGAGGCGCTGGGGGAGCTGGAGCTCTCCTGACGGGACCGCTTGAGACCTCGGGACAGGACCGGAGCTGAGAAAGAGGCCGGTTCAGACCTTTCCGTCCCCTAGGGCCAGCCGAAGTCCCAGACGGAGGCCGTGGGCGAAGGAGACCAAATCGCTCTGGTCAGTGAAACGTAGGACGGCGTCCCAGAGAAGGTCCCGGGCCTCTGGGTCACGAATGACCTCCAGGCGGTCCAGACAGCTGGAGAGGGCCTGACGGCGGCGCTCATACTCTGGGTCGTCCTCATACATCAGCCGCCCAGAGTCTACCTCGGAAAAATAGAGTTCTTGGAGCTGGACTTCCATTGCAACATCACAACACTAAAAGGATGTATTTAATATATATTCTTTTAGTGTGGTTGTCAAGGGGGAAATATGTTTCATAAAGATCTATATGGGCTCCGCTTGAAAAAATTGAGAAATCTGTCTGGGGAGAGACAGGCAGATTTGGCGGCAGTTTTGGGCGTGAAGCCCAATCAGATCATGGAAATGGAAAACGGGCGAAAGACCACCACATTGGAAAAGCTGGCTCTGATTTGTCGGCATTACAACGTCTCGGCGGACTATCTGCTGGGGCTGACCGACGAGCCCAGGCCGCTGGTACAGCAAGAGAAAGAAGGGTAATGGAATGAAGATCATAGTGGACGCCATGGGAGGAGACAACGCGCCCCAGGCTCCGGTGATGGGGGCCGTCCAGGCCAACCGGGAGTATGGTGTGGATATCATCCTGGTGGGGCGGGGGGAGGCCATCCTGAAGGTGCTGGAGGAAAACGGCATCCAGGAGCTGCCCGCCGGCGTGGAGATCGCCCACGCCAGCGAGGTGGTGGAGATGTGCGACAACCCGGCCACCGCCTTCCGGGAGAAGAAGGACTCCTCCCTGACAGTGGGGCTCAACCTGCTCAAGGACGGCAGCGGGGACGCCTTTGTCTCCGCCGGCTCCACCGGCGCCCTGCTGGCCGCCGCCACCCTGCTGGTCAAGCGCATCCGGGGCATCCGCCGGGCCGCCCTGGCCCCTGTGGTGCCCACGGGGAACGGCGGCGCGGTGCTCATCGACTGCGGCGCCAACGCCGAGTGTCCCCCTGAGTATCTGATGCAGTTCGCCTATATGGGCTCCTACTACGCCGAGCACGTGCTGGGCCGCCCGGAGCCCCGGGTGGGCCTGCTGAACATCGGCGTGGAGCCCTCCAAGGGCACTGAGCTGCAGCGCACCGTCTACCCCATGCTCCAGAAGGCTGACCAGGAGGGCCGCATCCGCTTTGTGGGCAACATTGAGGCCCGGGAGGCCGTGGAGGGCAGCGTGGACGTCATCGTGGCCGACGGCTACTCCGGAAATATCTTCCTCAAGACCATGGAGGGCACCGGTCTCTTCCTGGCCCGGGAGATCAAGAAGATATTCAAGCAGAACCTGCTGACCAAGCTGGCGGCGGTGATGGTCTCCGGCGGGCTCAAGCGGTTCAAGAAGCTGATGGATTCCAGCGAGGTGGGCGGCACCGCTCTGGTGGGCATCTCCAAGACCGTCATCAAGGCCCACGGCTCCTCCAACGCCTACGCCTTCCAGAACGCCATCCGCCAGGCCAGCCAGTCCGTCTCCTCCGGTCTGATCGAGAACATCACCGCCAACATCGACCTGATGCGTCTGGACGCGCCGGAAAAGGAATGACGTTTTTCGAAAAAATGGAAACTCCCTATTGACAGCCACCCTGTTTGTGCATATAGTAGGGACAGAAAAAGTGCTGGAGCACAGCAAAAGGAGCAGGCTAGTTATGATTTTTGAAAAGCTGAGTGCACTGATCGCCGAGCAGTTCAACGTGGACCCCGACACCATCACCATGGACACCTCCTTTGAGGACGACCTGAACGCGGATTCCGTGGACATCGTGGATCTCTCCATGGCCCTGGAGGAGGAATTCGGCATTGAGGAGCTGGGGGAGGCGGAGGCTACCTCCATCACCACCGTGGGCGACCTGGTCCGCCTGATCCAGAGCAAGATCGACTAAAGGCACAAAAGACAAGATTCAAAGCTCCGCCGGAGAGGCGGAGCTTTGCCTTAGCGGGACCAAGACCGGCGCGGGCCAGCCCCGCGCCCCGGGAGGAGACACAGGAACATGACCACATTAGAGGAAAAGCTGGGCTACACCTTTCAGAGCCCGGAACTGCTGGAAAACGCGCTGACCCACAGCTCCTGCGCCAACGAGAGCCGGGGAAAGCTGCAGAGCAACGAACGGCTGGAATTTCTGGGCGACTCCATTCTGGGGATGGTGGTGGCAGACCACCTGTACCGGAACCACCCGGACCTGCCGGAGGGGGAGCTGACCCGCACCCGCTCCGCCCTGGTGTGCGAGGAGAGCCTGGTGGAGGTGGCCCAGGCCCTGGGGCTGGGAGAGTATCTGAAGCTGGGCAAGGGGGAGGAGGCCGGCGGCGGCCGCCACCGGCCCTCCATCCAGGCAGACGCCGTAGAGGCGGTGCTGGCTGCGGTCTATCTGGACGGCGGCATCGGCTCGGCCCGGAAGATCATACAGAAATTCATCCTCAGCCGGGAGGTGGCCGGCCTGACCAAGCCCCGGGACTATAAGACCGCCCTCCAGGAGCTGGTCCAGCGGGAGAGCGGGCAGGTGCTGGCCTACCAGCTGGTGGGCGAGGAGGGGCCGGACCACGACAAGCGCTTTTTTGTGGAGGTGGACCTGAACGGCACCCCGGTGGGTAGCGGGCAGGGCCGCAGCAAAAAGGAGGCTGAGCAGATGGCCGCCAAGGCGGCTATCGGGAAGCTGGGCGGCTGAAGCGGCCGCTCCCCGAAAAAGTGAAGCCCCGCCCGGCTCGGGCGTCAGGGACCGCCCCGGCCGCAGGCCGGGGCGGTTTTTACGTGCTCCCCAACGCCTTCCCACTGGGGGGAAGGTGTCACGGCGCAGGCCGTGACGGATGAGGGGGCGTCCTTCCGTACGGCAAAAATCCACAGGATAGGCGGGGCATGCTCTTCTTGCTCCGGACTCCGGGGCGGAGTCCCCTGGGAAGGGCACGGAAATATATCCTGTCCCGCTCTCGACGGGGAAATAAAAATTTTTTCAAAAAACCATTGACAAACGTGGTTAGCATATGCTAATATAAACGCGGTTAGAGGAAACTAACTGGCCGGGATTCTCCTCACACCTCCCTGCTTTCTTCCCCACACTTGTTCCGGCCTGAATCCTCCAGCCACCAGAATCCCCGAATGGACAGGCATCCCGTTTGGGAAACAGCCCACAGCCGCGATCACACGCGCGGCTGTGGGCCTCCTCCTTTTTGGGGGGAGGGGCAACTGGGATGTTGACGGGGGCGCCTGGGCATGATATAGTGGAAAAAAACAGGCGGGATCTTTGCCATGGAACAGATCCTGTTCCGCAGGGAGGGGCACCTTTGAACAAAAATCTGCTGAGAAGCATCCTTTTGATCATCACCTACTCGGTGGTGCTGGTGCTGGTACTGGTGAAGATCGACCTGATATGGGCCGTGGCGGCTCAGATCCTGGGGGCGCTGAAGCCCCTGTTCCTCGGGTTCGCCATCGCATTCGTGCTCAACCGGCCCTGCACCTTCTTTTTCCGGCTGTACCACGGGGGGCTGGCGGGGCGGAAGCTGGACCGCTTCAGCCGTCCGCTGGCAGTGCTGTCCGCCTATGTGGCTCTGGTGGTGGTGGTCACCGCCCTGTTCTCCTTTGTGCTCCCCCAGGTGGCGGACAGCATCCGTCTGTTCGTCAGCAGTCTGTCCGGCTATATGGCCAACCTCCAGGCCCTGGCGGACGAGGTGTTCGCCCTGTTCGACCGGGAGGGCGTGGATTTCTCCAGCCTGAACGAATATCTGCGGCGGGTGCTGGAGGGGGTGCTGAACACAGCCACCAACGCGGCCTCCCATGTGCTGGTCATCACCAGCGGGGTCATCTCCATGGGGGTGACGCTGGTGCTGGCCATCGTGTTCTCCGTCTACATGCTCTCCGGGCGGGAGAAGCTGCTCTCGCAGTGCCGCCGGGTGATGCGGGCCTACCTGCCCGGCTCCTGGGCGGACCGGGTGCAGAGCGTGGTCCAGCTCTCCGCGGACACCTTCACCAATTTTGTCTCGGGCCAGCTCACCGAGGCCTGCATCCTGGGGGTGCTGTGCGCCCTGGGGATGCTGTTCATCCAGTCCGACTACGCCGCCTTGGTGGGGGTGATCGTGGGCACCACGGCCCTGATCCCGGTGATGGGGGCTTATATCGGGGCGGTTCTGCCCGCCTTTCTGCTGCTGATGGTGGACCCATGGCGTGCATTGGCGTTTCTGGTATTCCTGGGCATCCTCCAGCAGATCGAGGGCAATGTGATCTATCCCAGAGTGGTGGGCACCTCCATCGGCCTGCCCGGTATCTGGGTGCTGGCTGCGGTGACGGTGGGCGGCGGCCTGTTCGGCCTGCTGGGCGTGCTGCTCAGCGTGCCGGCGGCGTCGGTGCTGTACACCCTGTTGAAGCGGGATGTGCACCGCCGGCTGGAGGAGAAAATGCCCGCCCCGGAGCAGGCAGAAGAGGGAACAGAATAGGCACAGGGGCCGGCGGGATCTCCGCCGGCCCCTTCTGACTTGCGGCTGCCCGGCCTCCGGGGTGGTCCTCCCCTCCAGGCCCGGTGCCGGGATGCGGTCCGATGGGACATGGGTCCCCCTGAGTGAGAAATCGAGCCACAGGGACGCAGGCCGAAAAGTTCTTTCAGATTTTGAAAAAAGAATACCCAAGCGCAAAGATTTATGGTATGATGACAAAAGGGTGATTTTCCAGCCGGCAGAGCCGGCCGAGAGGAGGGAACGGCACATGAGAAGACATATCGGGCTGGCGCTGCTGACGGCGGCGCTGTCTGTCCTGCTGACCGGCTGCCTGTTCCGCTCCACAGAGGATCTGTACGCCCTTCCGGAGCGCTTTCCAGGCTATGAGGACCTGACCGGCAAGCGCAGTGAGATCCAGGCCGGCCTGGAGATGGAGTATGGGACCACGGTGGAGACTGCGGTCATCTACTCCGGCGACAACACCTCTGTGATCCAGTTTCAGGATATGGACGGCGACGGCTCCCAGGAGACTGCGGTCATCTCCTTCCGCATCCCGGGGGCGGAGCGCTCCCTGCGGGTCTATTTCCTCACCACCCAGGGAGACACCGAGCGCTATGAGATCAGCGCGGTGGTGGAGGGGGACGGCACCGGAATCAACGCCATCGATTATGTGGAGCTCAGCGGCAGCGGCAAAAAGGAAGTGGTGGTCAGCTGGCGCACCATCGAGGGCGTCAACCAGCTGGGCGTCTACTCCCTGGACGAGCTGGAGAGCAATGAGACCGTTCCGGTGGCCTCC